>JALDYH010000037.1:0-30746 GCA_032154175.1 Sphingopyxis sp.
TCGGCGATGGCGACGGCGCTTTGCGCGTCGGCGAAGTCGAAGCCCCGCTTGGCGGCGGCAAATTGCTGCTGGGGCGCTGGCAATATAGCGCCCGCTTCGAGCGCAACGACGGCACCGGCACCGGCAAGGGCAATGCGGGCACCTATGTGCGCGGCGAATTTCCGCTGATCGATCGCGCCGAGCGTAAGGTCGATGCCTTTTTCCGGCTCGGCACGGCAGCGGGGCGCTTCAACATGTTCGACGGTTTCGCCAGCGGCGGGCTGAAATTCAGCGGCTGGGTGCCGGGGCGCGAGGAGGATGAGTTCGGCGTCGCGCTCGCCGCCGCCTTCACCTCGGACAGCTATCGCGCCGCGACCGGCGCCGGCTCCTCGGAAGTCGCGATTGAGGCAACTTATCGCGCCCCGATCGCCTCCTGGCTGTCGCTGCAACTGAGCGCCCATTATATCCGGAACCCGTCGGCCGCCCCCGGCGTCGCCGACGCGCTCGTCCTCGGCCTGCGCGCCGAAGCGAGTTTTTCGTTCGCGGGCTTCTGACAGCCCATCGCGCGATGGCGCTGGATCAAGCCACAAAAATATAAAGGAAAATGGCGCACCCGAAGGGATTCGAACCCCTGGCCTCTGCCTTCGGAGCGCGTACGGGCTGTCTTACGCCATGTCACGCCAATCTTGCAAGCCGCCTGTATTTCTACTCTAACCAACTCTAATTCAACAATTTTGTTGAGATTGACGAGACGCAAGGCGTAACCTTCTTTACGCCCCGATTTCCGTTCGCCTGCTTCCGTGGTGCTTCCGGGAAAAGGGGGTACGAACGGGAGAAATCCTATGACCAAGCTTACAAAACGTATCGTCGACGCGTCCACACCGTCAACTCAGGAATATTTCGTTTGGGATGATGATCTTTCAGGGTTTGGACTTCGGGTGTTCCCTTCAGGCAAGCGGAGTTACCTTATCCAGTACCGGATCGGCAACCGCACGCGTCGGTACTCCATTGGCATGCACGGCGTGTGGACGCCAGAAACCGCCCGGCGCGAAGCCTTGGCTCTTTTAGGGCGCGTCGCGCGTGGGGAGGACCCCGCAGAGGAACGCAGTGAGCTTCATAAAGCTATTTCGGTCAAAGAATTTTGCGAGCTCTACGTTCGCGACCTGAATGACGGCCTCATTTTGGGCAAAGGGGGACGCCCAAAGAAACAATCGACGATCGATACCGATATCGGCCGGATCAATCGCCATATCATTCCACTGATCGGCACACGGAAGGTCAAGGACTTGACCAAGCCGATCCTCACCAAGACCATGCGCGACATGATGGCGGGTAAAACTCGACGTTGCGAGAAGTCCGGGAAGCTCCGTGGGAAGAGCATCGTCAAGGGCGGCCCGGGCACCGCCGCTCGCACTCTCGGACTCTTAGGCGGCATGCTGACCTATGCCGTGGACCTCGGCCTCATCGATCGCAATCCCGCGCACGGAATTAAGAAACCCAAGGACAATGTCCGTGATCGGCGCCTATCGGACGCCGAATATCGCATCCTCGGCGAAATGCTTCGCCAAGCGGCGACAATTCAGAAATATGAGACCACAGTCGAGGTGATCCGGCAGCTTGCCCTGACGGGCTGCCGCAGAGGCGAGATACTCAACCTCAAATGGTCGGACGTCGACCTAGATGGGAGTTGCCTCCGGTTGAAGGATACGAAAGAGGGCAAGTCGATCCGCCCCATCGGTCTTCCTGTTGTCGAGTTCCTCGAGGGATGCGCGACCGCCCCTTCCCGAACTTATATCTTCTCGGGGCAAGGAGAAGACAATCCGTTCGGCGGCTTCTACAATCATTGGGTAGAAATCTTCGCGGGATCCCCGCTGGAGGGCGTCACACCGCACGTCCTCAGACACAGCTTTGCGAGCGTCGCCAACGACCTCGGCTTTACCGAAGTCACGATCGCCGCGCTCCTCGGCCATGCGAAGGGTTCCGTCACCAGCAACTACATTCACAGCCTCGACGCCGCACTCATCATGGGAGCCGACACATTGGCGGGCTATGTGGCGGCCCTACTCAATGGCACCGTTTTCCATCAGCGCGCCTATTCGCTCGATCGCGGAGCTCGGAAGGCCGCGCTTAACGATTTTATTGCCCGCCATGCCGAGCCACGGCAACTTGCAGCTTGAGCTCCACAGAGGGTGGGCGCGCGAACCAACCCACCCATTAGGCCGTGAGCGTTGGCGCCCAAGCCGCGCGAGCGCGCGCAGCCGGGGCTGCGGATCAGAAGGCGCGGCGCAACACGCTACATTTGCTGCCCGAAGGCCTTTTCTCCGCCGTGGCCCTCGACGCAACCGTCATGTTCTGTCTCTGGTCAATGAGTTCTGGCCCTAAGATGGAGTTCGCTGCTGCCGCTTATGACAGGTGCGACGGCGCCGAATGCACCATCAGCACGGCTATGCGAGAAAGCCGCCATCGACGACCAACTCGGCGCCGGTGATATAGCTTGCGTCATCCGAAGCGAGGAAAAGCGTCGCAGTCGCGATCTCTTCGGCTTCCCCCATGCGGCGCAGCGGCGTTCGCGGCCCGACATATTCCTCGGCAAGCTTCGTCTGCGAAGGCGTCAGTATCGGGGTCTTGATCGCTCCCGGGAAGATCGTGTTCACGCGAACTCCGAACTCGCCAAGCTCCTTCGCCGCGGTGCGGCTGAGCGAGCGGACCGCCCCCTTGGCGCTCGAGTAAGCGCTGAGTCCCGGCGCCGAGATCAGCGCCGCGGCGGAAGCAACATTCACGATCGAGCCGCCGGTCTCCTGCATCGTCGCTGTCACCGCACGAATGCCGAGAAACACGCCCAACTGGTTGACCCGGTACATGCGCTCGAAGAGTTCCACGCTGGTGTCGCCAATGAAGGTCGTGTCGTAGACGATCCCGGCGGTGTTCACGAGGATCGTCGGGGCGCCGAATTTTTCGGCTGTAAACGCAACGATGCGGGCCCAACTTTCTTCCGAACCGACATCGTGATGGAAGAATGTGGCGGCCTCGCCGATCTCTGCCGCGACCTCATCCCCCTGCTTCGCAATGTCGGCTACGACGACCCGCGCACCTTCCCTGGCAAACAACATTGCCTGGGCACGTCCCATGCCAGAGGCGCCTCCCGTGATGATCGCAATTTTTCCGTCAAGCCGACCCATTATCGCATCTCCCGTCGATACAAAATACCCGGCGATTCTTCAGGATCACCGTCATCGGCATGCGGTACCAGCACGCCGATGCAATGACAATTGCATAAAGCAAATTTCTATTAGTGCGGCATGCTATGCGCCAGCCTTCAGCACATTTTGGTGCTATACCTAGACACGTCAGCGATAATATATATAAACTTGATTGATATAGAAATGAGGAGAGGCAGGTATGTTGGATTTCGCCGGACGCGTGGCGATCGTCACGGGAGCAGGGCGCGGACTCGGCCGCGCGCACGCGCTGCAATTGGCAGCACGAGGTTGCCGGGTTGTCGTCAACGACATTGCTTCAAAAGGCGGCAGAGGTCCGGCGCATGACGTCGTGCGCGAAATCCAGAGTGCCGGAGGCATTGCGCTCGCCAACGAGGCAAGCGTGACGACGCAATCAGCCGAGATCGTTCAGGCAGCGGTCAACGCGTTCGGGCAGCTCGACATTCTCGTCAATAATGCCGGGACGACGGATCACGGGATGTTCGAAGACCTGTCGCAGCAGCAATATCGCGACCAGATGGAGATCCATTATTTCGCGGCAGTGGACTTGTGCCGCGCCGCCTGGCCCCATCTCAAAAAATCGGGGTCGGGGCGGATCGTTAACACCACCTCGGGCGGCATGTACGGGAACCCCGGCATCTCCAACTATACAGGCGCCAAGGCCGCGTTGCTCGGTTTCTCGCTTTCGCTTGCGCATGAGGGCCGGCCGTTCGGCATCAACGTCAACTGCATCGGTCCGAACGGGCGAACGCGATTGACCGACGTGATGGACATCCGCATCCAGAAATTCCTCGAGGCGCATTTCAAACCGGAGCGCATCGCCGCCTTCGTGGCTTGGCTCGCCCATCAGGACACGACAGTCACGAACGAAGTGTTCGAAGTTGGCGGCGGGATGATCGGGCGCGTCCGCTTCGCACACCAGCCATTTGTCCATGCGGCGGCCGACACGCCCGAAGCCTGGGCCGAACAGGCCGAGGCGGTGGCCGCGCCCGCCGAACTCATTCCGCTGTCGTCGGCGATGGACATCATCACGCGCGAGTTTCACGAGGTCGACCCGGCGATGGACCTCAGCGCGGTCGATCTTCTCGAGGAAGAATGAGGTAAGCGGCGACCGGCTGCAGCTCAGGCGGTCGCGTCGATTTCAAGCCCGAGCTCCTCGATCATCGCCTCGCGCATGAGGAATTTCTGGACCTTGCCCGATACCGTCAGCGGGTAGCCTTCCACGAAACGAACATAGCGGGGCACCTTCTGGTGCGCGATCTGTCCCGAACAAAAGTCTCGCAGCCCCTCCTCGTCGAGGCTTGCCCCCTCCTGCAATATCACCCAGGCGCAGAGCTCCTCGCCATATTTCTTGTCGGGAAGCCCGAATATCTGCACGTCGCTGATCGCCGGGTGGCGATAGAGAAACTCCTCGATTTCGCGCGGATAGAGATTCTCGCCGCCGCGAATGACCATGTCTTTCAGCCGGCCGACGATGTTGCAATATCCTTCCTCGTCGATCGTCGCGAGGTCACCGCTGTGCATCCAGCCGTCGGTATCGAGTACCGAAGCCGTCGCGTCGGGCTTTTCCCAATAGCCGAGCATGACCGAATAGCCGCGCGTGCAAAGCTCACCCTTTTCGCCACGCGGCACCGTGCGGCCCTCGGCATCGACGATCTTCACCTCGAGATGCGGATGAACCCGGCCGACGGTCGATACGCGGCGTTCGAGAGGGTCCGATATGTTGCTCTGGAAACTCACCGGACTGGTCTCGGTCATGCCATAGGCGATGGTGACCTCGTCCATATGCATCGCGTCGACCACCTTGTGCATCACCTCGAGCGGGCAAGGCGACCCCGCCATGATCCCGGTGCGGAGACTTGTAAGATCGAACTCGCGGAAGCGGGGATGGTCGAGCTCGGCAATGAACATCGTCGGTACACCGTAGAGGGCGGTGCATCGTTCGGCTTCCACCGTCTCCAATGTTGCGAGAGCGTCGAAGCCCTCCCCGACATACACCATGGTCGATCCATGGGTGAGGCAAGCGAGATTGCCCATGACCAGCCCGAAGCAATGATAGAGCGGCACCGGGATACAGAGCCGGTCGTCTGCGGTGAGCGCGATCGTCTCACCCGTGAAATAGCCATTGTTGAGAATATTGCGGTGCGACAATGTGACGCCTTTGGGCAATCCCGTCGTCCCGCTCGTGAACTGGATGTTGATCGGGTCTTCGGCACCGAGAGCCGAGGCAAGCGATGCCAAAGGCGCCCGATCTACGCCGCGCCCGCGCAATTCGACGTCGGCGAAGGCGATCGCGCCGGGAACCGGATCGGGCCCCATCTGGATGACGCGCCGGAGCGCGGGAAGCCTTGCGGAACAGATGTTCCCGTCGCCAGCGGCCGCCATCTCGGGAACAAGATCACGGATCATGCCGGTAAAATCGCTCGTCTTGAAGCTCGGCGACAGGACGATCATCGCGCAGCCGGCTTCCTTCAGTACAAACTCCAGCTCGGATGCGCGGTAGGCTGGATTGATCGTGACGAGAATCGCCCCGAGTTTCGCCGCCGCGAATTGGGTGAGCATCCATTCATAGCGGTTGAGCGACCAGATCCCGATGCGGTCGCCCCGGCCGAGGCCAAGGTCGCGCAGGCCCAGTGCCAGGTCTTCGGTCCGCTCGAGCACCTCGCCCCAGGACAGGCGGACGTTCTGGCCGCGATCGACGAGCGCAGGCCGGTCACCCCATTGTTCGGCTGCGCGATCGAGGGCTTCGCAAATGGTCGTGTCCAGCAGCGCAGGCTCGGCGGGTCCGGTAACATGGCTATTCATCCGAGCCTCCCGTGGCATAGGCCGCTATCCCGCCATCCATCACCCGCACCCGTCGGCATCCTCACCCGCCGTCTGCGACGTGGAGGATGAGCCGCGAGGGATGCGCCGCGCCGTGATGAACTTCATGCTTTGCTGCCACGGCATCGCGCATCGATCCGAATTCGGGCAGCGTTTTCGTATGCAGGTTGCGGCTAAGCCGGGGATAATTGGACCCGGCGATCATGATGCGAATGCGATGACCCTTGCGAAACACATGCGCGGTGTTGTGCAAGGTGACCGCAATCTCGTGCACCGTACCCGGAACCAGCCACTCTTCGGTTCCGCCGGTGCGATATCGGGTCCGGACGCAGCCTTCGGCAATATTATAGGCGAAGCCGCTCGGCTCGACATCGACCAGCGTCACGCAGATATCGGCATCGGGTGCATCGCTCGAGAAATGCAGCAGCAGCTCCTGCTGGCCGGCAATGCGTACCGATTCCGTCAAGACCTCGGAGGTGTAGACGAGGATGTCGGACCGGCCATCGATCGAACGCTGATCCTGGATCCCCTCCGGTCCCTGTTCGGGAATGCCGAGGGCCCCGCCGCAGGTCGGCACCGGATCGTGGGGATCGGCGACGAAATGGTCCGAGGTGTCCGCGCCGGCCCCGATACCGAGCGGCAGCAATCGACCGTCACCGGCCGCGGATACGGCGTTGCCGCCAGAGCTCAATTGCCATTCGACCAGCCTTGTGGCCGGCGGCCAGCTAGGGGTCGTCTCCCACCGGTTCTCGCCCTCGAGATAGTAGCGAACGCCGCCGCTTTCGATCCATGGCTGCGCCAGCGGATATCCATCTCCGGTCCCGCCGCGGAGGTGAATGTCGAACCAAGCCGCGATGAGCGGTCCCCAGCCCAGAGGACCGGCGGGCGTCGATGTCCCGGGCAACTCGCGACTGCCGCTATAGCCGCTGTAGGGGCCGCGGTGCGTCCAGGGCCCCGCGATGAAACGGTGCTTGTCACTCGCGCCAAGCCGGGCAGCAAGGTCGAAGGCATGATCGGCGAGGAAATCGCGATACCCACTGATGTGGAGCAGCGCGACGTCGCCGGCGTCGGGATCGTCGCCGAGCAATCGCTGACGTTCGGCTGTCGGCGGGCCGTCTTTCCAGAGCCAATCTTCCCAAAAGGGCGCCAGCTCCTTGTCGGAAACGATGTCAAGTTCGGACAAGGGCGGAGCCGCAGCCGCTGCTACCGGGTCGGACAGCGCGCCAACGATGCGCCCGAGAAGATCGGCTTTCTCTTCCGGCGCCAACGTCGCGCGAGACACGGTCATCAGGGCCGTGAGATAGGCGTACCAGGTCATGAAGCAGGCTTCGAAGATGCCGCCGGCGAGACGATGACCAAGGCTCAGCGGCGTGGCGACGAAGGCTACTGCGGCGCGCAAATGCGGGGCGCGCGAGGCAACAGCCTGGTAAGTGGTGATTCCCATGTAGGAGGAACCATAGATGCCGACCGCGCCGCTACTCCAGGACTGCGAGGCTGCCCATTCGACAGTGTCGTAGCCGTCATCGACCTCCTGATAAACGGGATCGAACTCGCCCTCTGACTCGCCCCGGCCGCGCGTATCCTGCACGACGACGGCAAATCCCTGCCGCGCGAGCCAGGCTGGGTCGACGATCACCATCGATCCCATGCCAGGATCGGTCCGGTCGTAGGGACAACGGATCAGTACCGTCGGCCAGCGTGCGCCGGAACCGGGAAGATAGAGATCGGCGACCAGTTCCGTGCCATCGCGCATCGGGATGCGAATGCCGAGATCGACAGTCATGCGGTTCTTGGACAAAGCGGCGACCTCACTCATCGGGAACAAATCTTTCTGTCTGCAAGCCATCGGGCGTCGGCACATAGCGCACTGTGCCGGCACCGCCGTCGACGGGAACCACATGCCCGGTGACATAGCGTGCATCGTCGGAGGCCAGATAGGCAACGGCGGCTGCGATATCGGATGGCATTCCATTGAATGGCGCAGGACGGTTGCCCGCGACCACCTGGACGATCGGCATGCGCGGGTCGAGATTCTCGAACACGGCCTGGCTGAGCGGCGTGAGGATCACGCCCGGCGCGACGGCATTGCACGTCACGCCGCTGCGGCCATAATCGACCGCGATCGAGCGCGTCAGCGCCTCGATGCCAGCCTTGCTCACGGCATAAGCAGTATCGTCGCGCTGGCCCGCGGTTGCGGCAAATGAAGAGATGTTGACGACGCGGCCATATTCGCGCGCAGCCATCAAGGGGACCAGTTCGCGTGCGAGCCGGAAGGGGGCCGTGACGTTGACAGCCAGAATCCTGTCCCACTGCTCGTCGGTGAACTCCTCGACCCTGCCAGTTATGCCGATCCCGGCATTGTTGACGAGAATATCGATCTGGCCAAACGCAGCTTCACCCGCCGCACGGATTTGCGCCAGCGCTTCACGATCCACGAGATCGGCAACCAGACTTTGAAGCCGGGGTCCCGCCGCCGCCAGCTCGCCCGCTGCTTGCGCGAGGCTGTCGGCATCCCGATCGACCATCAGGACCGACGCGCCTTCGGCAAGAAACCGCTCGACGATGCCGCGTCCAATCCCCTGTGCGGCACCGGTGATGACGGCCGAGCGGTTGAGTAATCTCTCCATTGAAAGCTCTTTCCAGAATGGCCGAACCAAAGTGCGACGGCCCCCAAGCTCGACCTATCGGATCACCCAGCCGCCATCGACGTTGATCGACTGGCCGTTGATCCACGATCCCTCGTCGGACATAAGAAGCGCAACGACCGCCGCCAGATCTTCGGGTTTCCCGTCACGTTTCGAGTGCGCGATGTTTTCCCGGGCATGGTCCCACCAGCCCTCGGCGCCCGAGGCATTGGCCAGCGCGGTAGCCCCTTCGGTCGGCACCGCTCCTGGCGCCACATTGTTGCATCGCAGTCCCTGCCGGCCGTAAGCAACAGCCACGTGCCGGGTGAGCGCGACGACGCCCGCCTTCGCGGCCGCATAGGCCGGCAGGTTGGGCATTGCCGAAAAGGCTGCCGCCGAACTCGTATTGACGATCGAGCCGCTGCCCTGCTCGAGCATCAGGGGAATGGCCTGCCGCATGGTCAGCAGAAACCCCTTGAGATCGACCTTGAAAGTCCGGTCCCAGGTGTCGAGATCGATGTCGAGGATATTGCTGTCGGTTTCGAGCGCCTTGAAATCCGCCGCATTGTTGTGAAGCCCGTCGAGACGGCCATGGCTGTCGAGCGTGTAGTCGAACAATGCCTTGATCGACGCCTCATCGGTGATGTCGAAGCGTTTCGCGGATGCCCGGCCGCCGCTCCCCACGATCGAGGCCGCCGTGGCCTTCGCACCCTCTTCATTGAGATCGCCGATCACGACGACCGCGCCGTCGCGGGCAAGGCGCCGCGCCGTTGCCGCGCCGATGCCGAGCGCTCCCCCCGCGATGATGATGACCTTGTCTTGCAAACCGTCCACGCAAACTCTCCCGATTTCCTTGTCGCGACTGGCGGGGCGGGCAGCGCCGGGCTCGCCTGCCCCGGCGGCCGGCTATGCGTCTTCCATATCGTCGAAAAAGCCCTGCAGCGCAGTGAAGGCGAGCGAAACGCCGCCTGCGCCATTGTACCAGAGCGTCATCAGGATCGCCTCGTAAATCTCGCGCTTGGTGAGGCCGATCTTCAGGCACGACTGCGCGTGCGCGATCACGGCATCGGGGACGCGCCCGTCGGCGACACAGAGCGCAAGCGCGATCAGCTCCCGGCTCTTCATGTCGAGGCCCGGACGACCGAAGATACCGCCAATCGCCCATTCGAGCGACATTTCATGGAAGTCCGAAGACTTGGCGGAATATTCCTCGTGCATCTCGTCGGCATGAGTGCCGCCGTAAAGCTCGGCAAAGACCTCTTCGCCGCGCTTGCGCAGCTCGGGGTTCGATGTGAAGGCCATCAGCTATCCTTTCTCCGGTGGTGCGGTGCAGGCGACCGGGCGGACACCTGCGCCTTCGATGTTATTGAAACTTGTACGACAGCGTCACGCCATAGGTTGCGGGCCTGCCCGTAAAGCGGCTGACCGTGTCGACGAGGCGGACCTGGTTGAACCAGTAGTGGGTGTCGAAGACATTGCGCCCCCAGATGAACGCGCGCCAGTTGCCTTCTTCGCTTTCCACGCCGACCTGGAGGTCGGTAAGCGTGTAGCCCTTGACCTTAGTGAGATCGAGTTCGCCAAGATCGCTGTACGACTTGCTCTGGTAGCTGACGTTGACACCCGCAAAAGCATTGAGGCTGTCGCTTACCGGGAATTCGTAGCGGGCATTTCCCGACAGTTGCCATTGCGGCGCGAAGGGCAGCGGCGTCCCGTCGAGGTCGCGGAGCGCTCCCAAGGCATCGAAGGCCGTAAAATGATCCTTCACCTTCGTTTTGATATAGCTTCCTGCAGCGGTGAGCGTCAGGCCCTGAACCGGCCTAATGCTGAGATCCATTTCGGCCCCGAAGATGCTGGAACTCGGTACGTTTACGAGTTTGGCAATCGGTCCGAGCACAGGATCCGCAATTGTGCCGGTGACCTGCTTGTCCTTATAGTCATAATAGAAGACCGCGCCGTTCAGCTGCACCCTGCGATCGAGCAAGCCTTTCTTGAAGCCCGCTTCATAGCCGAGCACAGATTCCTGTGTTGCGGCTTCGAGACCCGGCGAGGTCGTGGCGACCAGCGACGGGAAGCCGCCGGCCTTATAGCCCTTCGAAATGTTGGCGTAGAGCAAGGTGCTGCTCTCGGGCTGCCACTGAATGCCGCCGCGCCACGAGATATTGTCCTCGTTGAGATCGGTGACGATGAGCGCAGGCGAGCCGGTCGCGAGATTGAGCGTGATGCACTCGCCCGGATCGATCGTCGCCCCGAACAACACGCCGAAGGCGGCGCCCATCGTTCCATCGCCATTGTCAGCGGAACATCCTTCATAATGATTCTTTGTTTTGGTGTAGCGGACGCCGCCCTGGACGGTCAGCTCGGGCGTGATTTCGAATTCGAGATTACCGAATCCGGCATAGCTACGGATATTCTCACGCTTCCTGTTGAGGAATCCGGTCGGCCGAGGCTGTCCGCTGGCATCTGCCAGAAAATAGGCCAAAGAACTGTCCGGAACGGTGGGCGTCTGATCTTCCTGCACCTTGTCCTTCGAATAGTTGAGTCCGATGACTCCGTTCAGCCTGTCAAATTTCGCCGAAAGCCGCAGCTCCTGCGAAAATGTCTTTGCAGAGCCGACGGCGCCCACCGAGATGTCGCTTATGGCGGTGCCGTCGGTATCGGTCGGCAGATCATGCTTATAATCGATATAATTGGTGAGCGACGTCAGCGTGACATTGGGAGAAATATCGTAATCGATCCGCCCGACGGTCTGGAAGAATTTGTTGTTGCGGGCGTAATCGACCCCCGGATCCCAGTCCGCAGCACGATTGTTGGCGGGCGGCAGCGGATAGCCCTCAAGCCCGGTGAATTGCAGGAAGCCTGCCGACTGTTCGCGGACTTCGACCAACTGTGCGGCCGGCGCATCCGACCGGTCGACCCAGCGGTTCACGGTCAGCTGCGCGCGAAGCGCGCTCGTCGGCTTCCAGAGCAAGGTACCGCGGACATTGGTGAAGTCCTGCTTCCCCAGCTTGTCGTCACGCGTATGGCTTTTCTGCCACTCGTCCATGCCGCGGTGCTCGACCGCGAGGCGCGCGCT
The DNA here is from genome assembly GCA_032154175.1 of Sphingopyxis sp. Lineage (GTDB taxonomy): Bacteria > Pseudomonadota > Alphaproteobacteria > Sphingomonadales > Sphingomonadaceae > Sphingopyxis. Next base: position 11,718 of record JALDYH010000037.1, read on the forward strand.
CAGCGTATCGCTAAGCGGCCCGCTCACGAAGCCGCTGAGATCGATCTGGTTGAACCGGCCATAGGTGAATGTCCCGCCAGCTTCGAACTCGGGCGTCGGCTTTGCCGCGATATAGTTGATCGCACCGCCGGTCGAGTTGTTGCCGAACAGCGTTCCTTGCGGCCCTTTCAACACTTCGACGCGTTCGATATCGAGCGAGACGCCGTTCGTTTCGAGCGCGAACGGCAGGGGTGCTTCGTCGAGATAGACGGTGACCGCAGGGCGGGTGCTGATCGCCGCATCATTGTAGCCGATGCCGCGCAGCGTGTAGACTGCGGTGCCGGTCGTGCTGACATTGACGCTCAACCCCGGCGTCACCTTGACGAGGTCGGACACATCCTTGACGCCGAGCAGCTGGAGTTGATCGCCGCCGACGGCCGTGATCGACATCGGCACCGTATTAGCGCTCTGCTCGCGCTTTTGCGCGGTCACAATGATTTCCTGGAACCCGCCATTATCGGTTTCGGCGGCCGGCGCCGGCGGGGCATCCTGTGCCCGGGCAACCGTTGCACCGGCGAGCGCCGAGGCTATGGCCGCGAGCGCCACCGAACTGCGAATGCGGCGCTTGGCGGCGGCACCGTTCTGCGAATCACTCATGAGACTTGCCATTATCATCCTCCCATCGATTCTCCCTTTTCGGGAGTTGACCGTGGGTAAGATGTACATCCGCCGATACGGCAACACAAGCCGATAATGAATGTGACTTGTTATAGTTTGTAGATAGGTTCTAGAAAGCGCCCAGTGCGCGAGCCTGCGGTTTCACCCTGCCGTCCGGTTTACCGCAGAATGCAATATGTTGAGCGATATGGGGTACGGAGCAGCTAGTCGTTGCGGGCGCGAAGATCGGAATGATCATCCTCAAGCTCGACCTGTGCCGAGTTCACGATGCGCGCGACGCCGCAGTAGAAGGATCCCGTGACGAGAAGTTCGACGCACTGTCGCTCGTCGAATGCGCGGCGCAGCTGAGCCATTGTTTCCTGCTTCGCGCCGGGCAACGCTGCCAGGTCGTCGGCAAGCGCGAGAACTGCGCGATCCTCTTCGCCGAAGAGAGCGGATCGCCGCCAGTCGGGCAGCGCTGCTATCTGTTCATCGCTTACGCCAGCTTCGCGTGCCATCGGGAGATGGTGGCCATATTCGTAGGTTGCACCGAGAAGATCGGCTATGCGGATCACCAGCAGTTCGCGCGATCGTCGCGACACCTTGAGGTCGAAGCGCATCGACCAGGCGAAGGCGGCCCAGCTTTGCACGAGTTCGGGCGACCAGGCCAGAATCCGGTACAGGTTGAGAACCTTTCCCCATCGCTGCCTCAGCCGTTCGAAGACGGGTCGCACGACGGGATCGGTGCTGACTTCCGGAACCAACGGGAACATGGGCGCCACCTATGATCTTCCGAAAGGGCGGCCGCGCATCGACCGCACCCCTCGGTCGGCTCAGGCCTGAGGTGGAAGATAAGGTGCGACCACCTTCTGGACATCATCGTAGCTGATTTCGTCCTCGGGTGCGACCTTCGCGAGCTGTCCGGCACCGATCTCATAGACATATTCGCCAAGAAGCCTGGCGTCCTCATCGTAAGTCCAGTACATCGAGCAGGGCGTCTTCAGGACATATTGTGCCATCTCGTCGTCGACCTCGAAGCCCATTGTGCGCGCCTTCTCGGCATTCACAAAGAGGTTGATCGTCAGAAAGGACGAAAAGCCCCAGTCGTTCACCGCCAGCAGCTCATCCTGATTGGTCAGGAAGGTATCGTCCTTCAGCGAGCGATAGAAGCCCTGGACGGCTTCGGGACCATCATAAACGACCTCGTCTGGCGTCCCCCACCGCACCTTGTAGACGGGATGATCGACCGTCCTGCTGGCATCGAAAATCTCGTGCCAGCGGTCGGTATATTCGAGTGCAGCGTGGGTCAGGTAATTTTTGAGGATCGCCTTGCGATGCGGATTCGATTCGCGATCGCCCTGCTCTGCGATGTTCCGGAAAAACTCCGTCACGCCTGCCAGATATTGTCCCATGCTACAGCTCCTCTCACATTTGGTTTGCCCGATCTCGATGACGAGGACCAGAAGAGACCGCTCTTCCTGCCTGGCGGGAATCGTTGACACCATGCTAGACGCCTCTTGATATTACATCAATAGACTTGTTATATAGACTTGATGTAGATAGTTGGCGAAACGCCACGAAGAGGGGGAGAAGAATGGACATTTTCACAGCATTTGAGGCGCGCGGGGGCGACATGCGGCTGGTTACAGACCGATGCGACTCCTCCGCACCCGCCTTCCGTGCTGCGGCCCGGCGGCTCGCGGCGGGCGTGATCGTGATGGTCGCCACATGCAGTTGATATCGCATTTCGAGCGCTCGGCGCGGCGCTTTCCGGACCGGATCGCGTTCGTTCAACCCGACGGCACGGAGATCAGCTATCGGGCCGCGAGCAAAACGGTCGATGCAATCGCACGCACGCTCGACGGTTCGGGCCTCGCCGCCGATGCCAAGGTCGCCATCCTCAGCCCCAACGATGCGTCAGGCTTTCTCGCGATGCTCGGAACGATCCGGTCCGGTCGCGCCTGGGTGTCGCTCAATCCGCGCAACACGATCGAGGACAATATCGCGCTCGCCGAGATGGCGCGGGCAAGCGCGCTCTTCTTTCACAGCCAGTTCGAGAGCGAGGCGGCCGAGATTCAAGCCCGCTTCCCCGTCGCGCTCTCGGTCTGCATCGACCGGGACAGTAGCTCGGGAACAGACTTGCGCGTCCTGTGCGACGCCAGCGAAGGCGTTGTCCGCGAGCTTTCGGAAGATGCCGGGCGGATTTGCACCATCTTCGCGACGGGCGGGACGACCGGACGATCGAAGGGGGCCGTCTGGACCAACCGGGTCTGGGAGACGCTGATCGCCAATTACTGGACCTGTGCGCCGCGCACCGAGCATCCGGTGCATCTCTGCGTCGCGCCGATGACGCACGGCGCCGGCGCCCTCGCGCTGATGCTGCTGCCCAAGGCGCCGACCAATGTGCTGATGACGAAGGCCGATCCGCGCGAGATATTGACGGCGATCGAGCGCCACCGCGTCACGCATATGTTCCTGCCGCCGACTGTCCTCTACGCCCTGCTGTCGTCGCCCTATCTCAAGGACTTTGACACTTCCTCGCTGATGTTCTTTCTCATCTCGGCGGCACCGGTCGCGCCCGACAAGCTGCGCGAGGCCGTCGAGGCCTTCGGTCCGGTGATGTGCCAGTCGTTTGGCCAGGCCGAAGCGCCCTTTTTCCTCACTTATCTGTCGCCCGAGGATCATGTCCTTGCGTTAAATTCCGAAGCCCATGTCAAGTTGCTGCAAAGCTGCGGCCGCCCGACGATGTTCTCCGAAGTCGAGATCATGGACGAGGAGGGACATATCCTCTCGACGGGCGAGACCGGCGAGATCGTCACTCGGGGCAGTCTCGTGATGGAGGGCTATTTCGAAGATCCCGAAGGGACGCGCCTGGTGTCGGAATTTGGCTGGCATCACACGGGCGACATCGGCCTCAAGGACGCCGAGGGTTATGTCTATATCGTCGATCGCAAGCGCGACATGATCATCACGGGCGGCTTCAATGTCTTTTCAACCGAAGTCGAAAGCGCGATCCTTTCGCACCCCGCGATTCTCGACTGCGCCGTCGTCGGGGTTCCCGACGAGAAATGGGGCGAGGCTGTGAAGGCAGTCGTCGAACTCAAGGAAGGTGCGGCCGCAACGGCCGACGAGCTGATCGGCCACTGCAAGGCTGTCCTTGGAAGCGTCAAGGCACCCAAGACGGTCGAGATCTGGCCGACGCTCCCGCGCAGCCCCGTCGGCAAAATCCTCAAGCGCAACGTCCGGGACAGCTTCTGGACCGGCCGGCAACGCTCGGTCTGACCCCCGACAGAAAGGAACGGCCAGTGCACGCCTATATCATCGGGATCGGAACTACGTCCTTCGGCAAGGCGCCGACGCGCGATCACCGCGCGCTGGCGCGCGAGGCACTCGAGGGCGCACTAGACGATGCCGCGCTGGCCGATGGTCAGGCGATCGGCCGGGCGTTCTTCGGTTCTTGCCTGATGCACCGGACGGGACAGGCGATGATCCGCGGCCAAGCCACGCTGCGCGAGCCAATGGCCGACGGCCTGCTGGCGCGGCGGATGCCGATCCTCAATGTCGAGGGGGCCTGCGCCACGGGCTCGCTCGCCTTGCAGGCGGCGCGGACGGCCGTGCTCGCCGGCGAGACCGACCTCGCACTTGCGATCGGGGTCGAGAAAATGTTCCGACCCGACGACCCGGCCTCCGCCCTCGCCGACATCGGCGGCGGCTTCGACAATTTCGACCCTGCCTCCTGGCATGCCGAATACGCCCGCGCCGCGCGCGAAAGCGGGTTCGAGTGGAACCCCGCGCCCGACCGGTCGGTCGCGATGGACACCTATGGACTCCAGGCGGCCTGGCACATGCATCGCTACGACACAACGCAGGCGCAGATCGCCGCCGCGGCCGCAAAGAGCCATTGCAATGGTGCGCTCAATCCAAACGCGCAATACCGCTTCGAGATGACGACGGCGGACGTGCTTGCCGACCGGCCGGTCAGCGGGCCGCTTACGCGCGCCATGTGCGCGCCCATCGGCGATGGCTCAGCCGCCGCGCTTGTCTGCTCGGAGGCCTTTCTGCGGGACCTGCCGGCCGAGACCCGCGAACGGGCGGTGAAGATCCGGGCGAGCGCGGTGTCGGGGGGAACCTTCCGGTCTTTTGGCGAGCCGAGCCTCAGCCGGGTGGCCGCCGACCAGGCCTATGCCGCTGCGGGTGTCGCGCCGGAAGAGATCGACCTTGCCGAGGTCCATGACGCAACTTCCTTCTGCGAGATTTACCAAGCCGAGATGATGCGCTTTTGCCCCGAAGGTATGGGCGGCGCCTATGTCGAGGCGGGCGAAACCGGCCTTGGCGGACGCCACCCGATGAACACGTCGGGCGGCCTCGTCTCGAAAGGTCATCCGATCGCAGCGACCGGCCTGTCGATGACGCATGAAGTCGTCACGCAGCTGCGCGGGGAAGCCGGGGCTCGGCAAGTGGCTGGCGCGCGCCTCGGCATGACCGAAAATGGCGGCGGTGTGATCGGCTTCGAGGAGGCCGTTTGCGTCGTCAATATTCTCGAAGGCGCCTGATTGGCGACAACAAGACGAAAATGGGAAGATGATTATGAGCCGGATAGAACAGATTGTTACGCTGCAGGCCGCTGCCGGCAAGGGTGGCGCCCTCCGCGAGACGCTCGCGACGCTTGCCGCGGCGACCCGCACCGAGCCGGGATCGATCGTCTACGATATCTATGAAGCGCCCGGCGAGCGCTTCTACGTCATCGAAGTCTGGCGCGATGCGGAGGCGCTCGAAGCACATATCTCGGCGCCGCACACGATGGCCGTAATCGGGGAATTCGGGGCGCTTCTTGCAGGGGCGCATGCAATCGAAAGCTGCGCCGCCGTGTCGGTCGCGGCGCTCGAAGGCGCGGCGTAGCACCCGATTGCGCTGGCCGATTGCTAAACGCCCTTGCCCCTTTCCGGCGACGATCCTATCGCATCAGGGATTGGGACGACCTTCGGGGCCGAATGGAATGAATGTGAACAAGCCTATAGGAATGGAAGATGGCGAAGCATGGACGGGCGATGCGCTCAGCCTCATCCTCTTTGTGCATCTCGCGATCGCGGGCGACGCCGACAAGGGCCTCGGATCGACCGGCCTCAACCGGACGCACCATCGCATCCTGTTTCTTGTGGCGCACAACCCGGGCGTGACCGTCGGCGAACTCGTCAGCCTCCTTCGCATCACCGCACAGGCGATCGGCGCTCCGCTGCGTACGCTGATTGACGGCCACCTGATCGAGCAGCAGTCATCGGAACGCGATCGGCGTCGCCGTCACCTGATCATTACCGATGAAGGCCGCAAGTTCCTCGACGAATTGTCGCGAGGCCAGTTTGCCCGCATCGCCGAAGCGCGGCGCAAGGCCGGCGACGAAAGCTTCGACGGTTTCCTTCGTATGATGCGCTTCATGATGGACGAAGGCGATCGCGACTGGCTGTTTCCGCCCGCCAAGACGCTGGCCAGCCTGCAACGCGTGCAGTCGGGGGCGGCCGCCTGAGCGGCGCGTCATGCAGCCAGATTGATTGCGGCGGCTAGAGTTTCACCATATTCACGAGGCCGCCATCGACCGGCAATACGATGCCGTTGACATAGCGAGACTCATCCGAGGCGAGAAAGAGGCTCGCACTTGCGATGTCCCAGACTTCGCCTTGGCGCCCCGTCGGGCTCATCGCATCGCGCTTTGCCCACATCGCCTCGAGGTCGCCCCCGTAGAGTTCGACATTATTCTGCTCGACGATCGGCGATTTGATCAGGCCGACGAGGACGACATTGCTGCGAATGCCCCTGGCGCCATATTGGATCGCGATCTCGCGTGACATGGCGATCATCGCAGCCTTCGACGCCGCATAGGCGAATTTGGGAAACGGGATCGTCCGGACCCCGTTGATCGAACCGATGTTGACAATCGAGCCCCTCCCCTGCCGCTCCATGTGCGGAAGACCGTATTTGGCCATCAGGAACAGGCTCTTGGCGTTGACGTCCATCATGCGGTGCCATTCGTCTTCGGCATATTCGACCGGTCCGCCTGAATTAGTAATTCCGACATTGTTGTGTAGAATATCCAGCGCCCCGAAACGCCCGACGCATGCGTCGACCAAAGCGGCGCAATCCGAAGCGCTGGAGACGTCTGCCCGGTGAGCGACACAGGTGCCGCCTTCGCTTTCGATAAGGGCGGCCGTCCTTCTGGCAGCATCGCCGTCGATGTCGGCAGCGACAACCTTGGCCCCCTCACGGGCATAGAGGATCGCGCACGCCTTGCCGTTGCCGATGCCTTCGCCGCGCGTGCCGGCACCGGTTACGATCGCCACCCTGCCGTCAAGCCTGCCCGCCATATGTCACTCTCCCTCAGGTCGGAGCCGCGCTTCGGGTTCCATATCTGCCGACTAGCATCGGGTCCCCGTTCCGACAAGTTCACCCGATGATTTATCTACCAATCTTCTTTCTATGAAAGATAGAAGAGCAAAATGGGTCGCCTCTAAAATATCTTGGCTTTCTCTCACATGCTGTCAAATCCATATAATGGCGGCTCTTGTCCGACCTCAAATTTATAGTAAGCAGCTTTATATAATATGACGGGAGTGACTGATGACCGAAGTTGCGAATCTTGGTTTCGATCCCGACCGGCTCGCCCGTGTCGATCGCCGTATTGCTGCCGACATAGAAGCCGGCATAACAGACGGCTGCTCGTTGATTATCGGGCGACGCGGGCAGATCGTACATCGATCGGTACACGGTTACGCCGATCGCGAAACCGGGCGGATCATGACCGGCGACGATGTGTTCGCGACCATGTCGGTCGGCAAGCAGTTCACCCACACGGCCGCGCTCATGAAGATCGACAGCGGCGATCTTCATCTGCACATGCGAGTGGGTGACATCATTCCCGAGTTTCGCGAGCGCGGGCTCAGTACCATGTCGCTCTTCCATCTCCTTACGCACACGAGCGGGGTCGAATCCGAATGGCCTTCCGTACCGATCGAAACTTTGCTCGATATCGGCAAGATGGTTGCGCATGTCGCGAAGCGCCGGCCCGACGTCCGCCCGGGCGAGCAGGTCACCTATGCGACAATGGTGGGCGCATCGGTGATCGCCGAGATGGTTCGCCGCGTCGACGGCAGTAAACGCAGCTTCACGCAGATCGTGACCGAGGACCTGTTCCAACCATTGGGAATGAAGGATACAAGCCTCGGACCGCGCGAGGATTTGCTCAAGCGCCTTGTTCCGGTCCGCGCCAAGTTCGTCGGCGGCATGGCGAGCGCCGAGGATCTTCTCGGCCTGAATGTCATTCTCGCGACCGAGGGCGAACTGCCGGCAGGCGGTTATATGACGACGATCGACGATCTCTACCGCTTCACCACGATGCTGAGGAATCGGGGCGCGCTCGACGGTGTGCGGATATTGTCCCCGAAGCTTGTCGATTATTGCATGCAGAACTTCACCGGAGACAAGCCGAACTCGCTTTGGGACTATACCCGCGACACCAAGGGCTGGGAGCCTTGGCCGGCGTCGATGGGCATCGGCTTCTGGATGCGCGGGACGGGAATCCAGCCTGGCCCGATGAGCAATCTTTCAAGCCCCAACAGCTTCTGCGGCTGGGGCGCCGGCTCGACATGCTTCTGGGTCGACCCCGAGCTCGATCTTTCGTTCGCCTTTCTCTCGGCCGGGATCATGGAGGCGACCGATCATGTCGAACGCATCCAGAGGCTCAGCGATCTCGTGATCGGAGCTATCATCGACTGATCGGCGATGGTCGGAGCATGGTGTCGGCGCACCGCTCCACCCCGTCCTCACGGACTACCGAATGCCCCATTCTCGATTTCGGACGATGCCGCGCGCAGCATGGCAAGCAACCTGTCTCTCGTGATCGTGCCGCGCGCTCCAGCGGCTTGCGAGACGGAAATGGCCGCCAGTACGGCGCCATCCGGCCTGCGAACCGGCACCGCCATGCAAATGAGCCCCTCGGCAATCTCGCCATCATCGACGGCAAAGCCGCGATCGCGAACCAGCGCCAGCTCTTCGGCGAGCCGCAGAGGCGATATGATCGTGCGCGGTGTCAGCGCAATGAACGGGCCGGAGGCGAGATAGGCGCTTTGTTCGGCCTCGGGGAGATGGGCAAGGAGGACTTTTCCAATGCCCGAGCAATAGGCTTCGAGCTGCATGCCCACCTTCGTGAAAAGGTCGGAAGCGCCATGTCCGGTCTTGATCCGGTATGTGACCATGTCATTCTCCAGCGTGCCGAGCTGGACGGTCGAGCGAAGCTCGCGTGCGAGGCGATGAAGGATGGGAGCCGCGACGTTGGCGACGACCTGTCTTTCGTCGAGACGGTGCAGGAGGCCCAGCAGTCTCGGTCCGGCGACATAGCGCCCACGCCCCGCCGACATCAGATATTGCGCGGCTGCGAGCGTCGCCACCTGCCGGTGTGCCGTCGCGACCGGCATATCAAGGCCGCGGGCAAGCTCAGAGACATTGCTGTGGGCGCCATCGGCAATGATGGCCTCGAGCATCGCCATGGTACGGCCGAAGGATTGGATCTGTGGGACGCCATTTCTCATGATGTGAGATATTATCAGCCTAACCGACTGGCGCCAAGCCTCCGCGCGATTTACTCGAGCGGCAGATCGAGAGGATTATCGCAATGACGGCCACACTACATGATGAACTCGCCCGACGCCTCAGGGAGGCTTATCGAGACGGTGCCGTGGCGCCCTTGCGCGACGGTCTCGAGCCGACCGACGCCGACGGCGCCTATGCGGTGCAGACGATCAATACCCGGTTCTGGGAAGCGCAGGGTCGCCGGATCGTCGGACGAAAGGCCGGGCTGACCGCGAAGGCGGTCCAGACCCAACTCGGCGTCGACCAACCGGATTTCGGCGCGCTTTTCGACGACATGCGCGTCGCCGATGGCGGGACGCTCGATCCAGAGACGAGTTTGCAGCCGAAAGCCGAAGCCGAGATTGCCTTCGTTCTTGGCGCCGACCTCCCCGACAGCGATACGACGGTGGAGCAGGTCGCTGCCGCGGTGGCGCGCGTGCATGCCGCCATCGAGATCGTCGACAGCCGCATCGCCGACTGGAAAATCACCTTTGCCGATACGGTCGCCGACAATGGTTCGTCGGCCTTTTTCGTGGTTTCGGAGGAGGGCCTGCCGCTGGCCGGCCTTGACCTCGAAGGCGCGGCAATGGAGATGGAGGTCGGCGGCAAGATTGCCTCGACCGGCGTCGGCGCGGCGGCGCTCGGCAATCCGCTCAATGCGGCGGCCTGGCTCGCGCAAACGCTGGCGGCAAGGGGCGAGCCGCTCAAGGCTGGCGATATCCTGCTCGCAGGGGCTCTGGGACCGATGGTCGCGCTGACCCCTGGCGATCATGTCGAAGCGCGCATCGCGGGCATCGGGTCGTGCAGCTTTACGTATGGGCGCGGCGCATGACCCGGACGAAGGTCGCGATCATTGGCTCGGGGAACATCGGCACCGACCTGATGATCAAGATCATGCGGCTGTCCGACGTGCTGGAGATGGGCGCATTCGTCGGCATCGACCCAGAATCCGACGGACTCCAACGTGCCGAGCGACTGGGCATCCCCATCACTGCCGAGGGACTGGATGGCCTCGTTGCTTTGCCTGGCTTCGCCGACATCGCCATCGTGCTCGATGCGACATCGGCGGGTGCCCATAAACGTCACAGCGAAGTGCTGATCGGTCATGGCAAACGCGTTGTCGACCTGACCCCGGCGGCGATCGGGCCCTATACGATACCGCCGGTGAACGGCGACGCGAACCTCGATGCGCCGAACGTCAATATGGTAACCTGCGGCGGGCAGGCGACGATCCCGATCGTCGCCGCCGTGAATCGGGTTTCCAAAGTTCATTATGGCGAGATCGTCGCCTCGATCGCCTCAAAAAGTGCCGGACCCGGCACCCGCGCCAATATCGACGAGTTCACCGAGACGACGAGCCAGGCAATCGTGGAAGTCGGCGGCGCGACGCGCGGCAAGGCGATCATCGTCCTCAATCCCGCAGAACCCCCGCTGATCATGCGCGATACCGTTTACTGCCTCTGCGATGATGCCGATCGGGCAGCGATCACGAGGAGCGTCGAGGACATGGTCGCCGAGGTGCAGACCTATGTCCCGGGCTACCGGCTCAAGCAGGCGGTGCAGTTTGAAAGCATCGGCGGCAATGCGCCGCTGCGCATCCCCGAAATGGGCGGCAGCTTCACCGGCCTCAAGGTCAGCGTCTTTCTCGAGGTCGAAGGGGCGGCGCATTATCTCCCCGCCTATGCCGGCAACCTCGACATCATGACCTCGGCGGCGTTGAAGACCGCAGAGAAGATCGCGCTCCGCATGAAGCAGGGGATCGCGGCATGAGCTTCGACCCGAAAAGCCGGAAGCTCTACATTCAGGATGTGACGCTGCGCGACGGTATGCACGCGATCCGCCATCAATATGGTCTCGATCATGTGAAGGCGATCGCGAAGGCGCTCGACAAGGCCAAGGTCGATGCGATCGAGGTCGCGCACGGCGATGGCCTGCAGGGATCGAGCTTCAACTATGGCTTCGGTGCGCACACCGACTGGGACTGGATCGGCGCGGTCGCCGAAGTGCTCGAGCATAGCGTGCTCACCACGCTGCTACTCCCGGGCATCGGCACGATCCACGATCTCAAGCATGCCTATGAACTGGGCGTCCGTTCGGTACGGGTCGCGACCCATTGCACCGAGGCGGATGTCGCGAAGCAGCATATCGAATATGCGCGCGGCATCGGCATGGACGTCTCGGGTTTCCTGATGATGAGCCACATGTCCGAGCCCGAACCGCTTGCACAGCAGGCGCAGCTCATGGAAAGCTATGGGGCGCACTGCGTCTATGTGACCGACAGCGGCGGCGCGATGACGATGGATCAATATGCGGCGCGGCTGCAGGCGTATGACCGGGTCCTGAAACCCGAGACCGAACGCGGCGTTCATGCGCATCATAACCTCAGCCTGGGCGTCGCGAACAGCATCGTCGCGGTGCAGAACGGGGCGGTGCGCGTCGACGCGAGCCTCGCGGGCATGGGCGCGGGGGCGGGCAACGCCCCGCTCGAAGTGTTCATCGCCGCCGCCGATGTCGAAGGCTGGAATCATGGTTGCGACCTGTTCGCACTGATGGACGCCGCCGAAGAACTGGTCCGTCCGCTGCAAGACCGCCCGGTGCGCGTCGATCGCGAAACGCTGACGCTGGGTTATGCCGGCGTCTATTCCTCTTTCCTTCGCCACGCCGAAAAGGCGGCCGCCGATCACGGCCTGGATACGCGCGCGATCCTCGTCGAACTCGGACGCCGCAAGATGGTGGGCGGTCAAGAGGACATGATCGTCGATGTCGCGCTCGACATGATCAAGGGCTGACCCGAGCGCTACTCTTGCTCGTGGCGCGTTCGAGGCGTCAGACGAGCGTCAGGACTGCGATGCACTGCGCCCGAAGTGTCTCGTCGCCCTTTTCGATCAGCGTGCTCGCGACCCGCAGATAGGAATAGGCGAGAACGGCCCTGGCGCGAGATTGCTCGGGTGCCACACCGATATCCTCGTACAGGCGTGCGATGTATCGCAGGCGGAGAGCATCAACCTCTTCGAGCGCGGCGCGCGCGCGCGGATCGACCCGCCCCCAAAGTCGGATCGAAAGCTCGATGTCGGCTGCCTTGCCAGCACGGGGGCGGAAGGCGATGTCGAGAAGTTGGTGCAGACGTTCGGCCGCAGGCTCACGGCTATTCTCGATCCGCTCGATAACCTGCAACGTCGCACGCTGTCGCCAGGCGGCAAGCATTGCCTCCACCAGGGCGTCGCGATCCCTGAAATGCGCATAGAAGCTGCCCTTTGTCACCGAGAGCCGCTTGGCGAGTGGCTCGACGCGCACGGCATCGATGCCCTGCGTCGCCAACACCTCCATACCGGCCTCCAACCATGCGGTAGCGTCCAAACGCTTAGAGGTTTTCGATTTGCTGATTTCTGGCTTCATTCTGCCGTATTAGGCGAGAACGCGCGTCGCGTCATCCGCATTTTAATACGGTAGCGTATTGACGTAAACTCGATTCCGATGCACATCGTGCCAACAAGGAGAATCGATGTGAGCGGGATCGCAGAGGGCAAGTTCGTCGAGGCCATGGGCCTTTCGACCCACTATCATGATGTGGGCGAAGGCCGCGTAATTGTCCTGCTTCACGGCTCCGGCCCCGGGGTCTCCGCATGGACGAACTGGAAGCGGGTCATGCCCGCCCTTGCCGGCAGCTTCCGCGTCGTCGCGCCCGACATGGCGGGCTTCGGACATACGCAGCGGGATGCGGACCTCCATCTCGACATCAAGCTCTGGGTCCGCCACCTGATCGCATTCCTCGACGCGCTCGGGATCGAGCGCGCCAGCCTCGTCGGCAACAGCTTCGGCGGCTCGCTGTCGCTGGCCGCCGCCGTCCGACACCCGGAGCGATTCGAGCGCCTCGTCCTGATGGGGACACCCTGCGACAAATTCGTCATGACGCCCGGTCTCCGGGCGGGCTGGGACTACACGCCCTCGCGCGAGAATATGCGGTCCGCGATGTCGCATTTTCCGTTCGACCCTTCTGTAATCACCGACGAGCTGGTCGAGGATCGCTATCAGGCAAGCCTGATCCCGGGCGCGCAGGAGGGACTGCGAAAACTGCTCGCAAAGCCCAATGAGGATGGCGACACGCCGCTTTCCGGCATGCCCGAAGAGGTCGTCGCACGGATCGTGCAGCCGACGCTCGTCTTGCACGGGCGCGAGGACAAGGTCATTCCGCACGAAATGGGGCTTCGGCTGGCACGCGCCATTCCGGATGCCGATCTGCACTTGTTCGGCCATTGCGGCCACTGGGTTCAGGCAGAGCGCTTTGAAGCCTTTGTCGCGCTCACGCGCCGCCATTTCGGTGCCTGACGATGGCGGCGGAGATCGAAGCACTCGGCTATCTCGGGTTCGAGGTGTCCGACAAGACGGCCTGGAGCGTCTTTGCACGCGAGATACTGGGGCTTGAGGTCACCGCGCGCGACGACGGATCGATCGATCTCAGGATGGATCGTTACGACACCCGCATTCGCCTGCTAGAGGGGCCGTGCGACGACCTGGCGTTCGCTGGCTGGGAGGTGCGCGATGCCGCGGCGCTCGACGCGCTGGAGGCGCGCCTCACGACCGCGGGCACCAAGGTCGAGCGCGGCAGCGACGCGCTTGCAGCGGATCGCCGCGTCGCTGCGTTAATCGGCTTCACCGATCCCGAGGGCAATGCGCACGAAGCCTATTATGGCCCGCTGCAGCGCACGAATGTCCCGTTTGTGAGCCCGCTCGGAGTGGCGTTCAGGACCGGCCGGCAAGGCCTTGGTCATCTCGTACTCAGCTGCCGCGACAAGGCAGCGATGATGGCGTTTTACACCGGGACCCTCGGCTTTCGCATTTCGGATCATATCCGGACGGAAGTTGTGCCCGGACGGCCCCTTGAGATCAGCTTCCTGCGCTGCAACGGCCGCCACCATTCGCTGGCGCTCGCGCCCGTGCCCGTGCCCAAGCGCGTGCTTCACTTCATGGTCGAGTTGGGTTCGATCGACGATGTCGGCCGGGCGATGTACCGGTGTCTCGAACGGAAAATCCATCTCTCGATGACCCTCGGTCGTCATTCCAACGACGAAATGCTCTCCTTCTATCCCGTCACCCCCTCAGGGTTCGATGTCGAAATCGGATGGGGCGGCATCGAAGTCGAGGACGAGAGCTGGCACGTCGTCACCCATGACAGGAATTCGGCATGGGGACATGTGTTTCAGCGGCCGCCCCGGCCGGAGCCCGCGCCATGACCGGTCTTGTCGAGCGTCTCAACGCGCGGATGCGGCTCCCGGTGATCGTCGCGCCGATGTTCCTGATATCGGGTCCGGACATCGTGATCGCTGCAGGCAAGGCTGGCGTCATGGGCGCCTTCCCTGCCCCCAATGCACGGACGATCGAGGAACTCGCCGGCTGGCTCGACCGGACCGGTAGCGAACTTGAAGCATGCGGGCGAGCGGGCATGTGGGCGGTCAACATGATCGTGCATCCAACCTATGAGAGGTTCGACGCCGAGCTCGACCTCATTTGCGAACATCGTCCCGGTATCGTCATTACCGCGCTCGGGAGTCCACGCCGACCGCTCGACCGGGTCCATGCCTATGGCGGCGCCGTCTTTGCCGACGTCATCAGCCCGGTGCAGGCCCGCAAGGCGATCGATGCCGGAGCCGACGGGCTCATCCTCGTCGCCAACGGCGCCGGGGGCCACACCGGGCAATTTAGCGCCTTCGCCTTCGTCGAAGAGGTCCGGTCCTTCTGGGACGGCCCGATCATCCTCGGCGGTGCGATCGGCAGTGCGCGCTCGATTCGCGCCGCGATCGGGCTTGGCGCCGACTTCGCCTATATGGGCACGCGGTTCATCGCTGCTCGCGAGAGCCTCGTCGACGACGAGAATCGCGCAATGCTCGTTCGGGCTGGCATGACCGACATCGTGACAACGGCTGCCGTGAGCGGCGTGTCCGCTAATTGGATGCGCGAGAGCCTCGATAGAGCGGGTTTTTCAGGCGAGATGCTCGAGGTAAAGGGCCAGATCGATTTCTCGAACCTTCACGGCGACAGCAAGGCGTGGAAGACGATCTGGGGCGCGGGCCAAGCCGTCGGCACGACGCGCCACATCCAGAGCGTCGCCGAGATCGTCGATGAGCTCGCCGCAGACTATGGCGCCCTTCCTCCACCGCCCGTCTGGCCGAGGGAGTTCGCGAGATGACCATCCGCGCAAGGGATTATATCGACGCCGATCTTGGCACAGTCGACCGCCGCATCTTCTGGGACCCCGCCATCTACGAACGCGAGCTCGCGCAGGTTTTTGCGCGTTCGTGGCTGTTTGTGGCGCACGAGAGCCAACTCGCCGAGCCCGGCGCATTCGTCACCACCTATATGGCGCAAGACTCGGTTATCGTAACGCGCGGAGACGATGACGCGATCAACGTTTTTCTCAACAGCTGCCCCCACCGGGGCAACCGTGTCTGCTTCGCCGACAGCGGCAAGGGGAAGCGCTTTACCTGCAACTATCACGGCTGGGCTTTCGGGCTCGACGGGTCGCTGAAACTGATGCCCAAAATGGGTCTCTATAAATCGACGCCCGGTTTCCGGATGGAAGACTGGGGCCTCAAGCGCGCGCGCGTCGCATGCTACAAGGGCCTTGTCTTCGCCACTTTCGACGAGGCGGCCCCCTCGCTCGACGACTGGCTCGGGGATTTTCGCTGGTATCTCGACGCCGTGCTCGACGTCGAGGAGGGCGGAACCGAGTTTCTTCCCGGTGGCGCGACGCGTTCGGTCATGAACTGCAACTGGAAATTTCCCGCCGACAATTTCGTCGGCGATATATATCACGCGCTCTGGACCCATCTTGGCGGCTCCGAGCCGACGCTCGGCCGGCACGGCGGCGTGATCGTCGAGAATGAACGCAGCTGGCAGGTGTCGGTCAACGGCCATGGCTGGGAGTTCAACGACAGCTATCTCGGCAATGCGGCCACAATGGGAGACCGCGAGCTCCTGCGCTATATGCGGTCGCGTCAGGAGGCGATCACCGAACGGCTGGGCAAGTTCCGCGCGAACATGTGGGGCTCGGTCGCCTCGGCGACAATCTTCCCCAATTTCTCGTTCCTGCCCGGATATTTCACCTTCCGGACCTTCCAGCCCAAGGGCCCGACCAAGACCGAGATTCATGCCTGGACTCTCGTTCCGAAGAATATGCCCGACGACATCAAGGATCGCTTCCGCCGCGGATCGATGCGGACCTTCTCGCCCTCTGGACTGCTCGAGATGGACGATGGCGAGAATTGGGAGCATTCGACCGCAGCGAACGCAGGCTTTGTGACGCGCCATCAAAAGCTCTGCTACGCGATGGCGCCCGAAGGTGAAGCGGTCGATCCGAGCCTTCCCGGTCACGTCAGCAGCGGGCAGTTGTCGGACGCCAACCAGCGCCATTTCTACCGGAAATGGGCCGAGATGATGGACGCGGAATGAACGCGAAGGACAAGCCGGACTATGCGACCTATCCGACGCTGACGCGCAGCGAAGCGGCCGCGGCGGCGCAGCAGCTGCTCGCGCTCGATGGCGAGGGGGAGCCGGTCGCAAACGAATTGCTCGCCGAGATCGAGCGCTTCTACCGGCGCGAGGCGCGGCTGCTCGATGCCGAGCACTATGATCAATGGTACGCGCTGCTCGCCGACGATCTCTTCTACTGGCTTCCCCTGATCGAAAACCGGTTCCGCCGTGACAAGCGGACGTTGATCGATCCCGATGCCATGGCGATGTTCGACGAGCGCAAGGCCGATATCGCGGTGCGGATCGGACGTCTTGCATCGAACCTCGTGTGGACCGAAGATCCGCCGACGCGGCACGTCTACATGATCTCGAACATCGAGGCCTTCGAGACCGCCGCAGAAGGCGAATATGAAGTGCATTCGGCCTTCGTCCAGTATCGCAACCGCTCCGAGCATGACGAGGCGACGCTGGTCGGCCGGCGCCGCGACGTGATCCGCCGCGTCGGAGACGGATTCCAGATCGCGCGGCGGCTGATCCTGCTGCCGCAATCCGTGCTTCTCACCAAAAATCTCTCGGCGTTCTTCTGATGGGCCGGCTCGAGGGATATCGAACGATTGTCACCGGCGCGGCATCAGGCATCGGCCGCGCCGTCGTGCGGCGGTATCTTGCCGAGGGCGCACGCATCGTCGCCGTGGTTCGCAAGGCAGCCGACGAAGCGGCACTTCGCGCCGAGGGCTGCGAGGTCATCGTCGGCGACGTCTCGAACTACGACACCGCCGAGCGCGCCGTCGCCGAGGCGGTCTCGAAACTAGGCGGGCTCGACGTCTATGTGGCGAACGCCGGTCTCTGGGATTTTCACAAGCGGATCGAAAAGCAGACGCCAGCCGAACTCGAGGCGGCGTTCCAGGAAATATTCGGCGTCAACTTTCTGGGGGCCCTCTACGGTGCCCGCGCTGCCGGTGGTGCGCTCCGCGCGAGCGGCGGGACCCTCATCGTAACGGGCTCCAACGCCTGTTTCCTTGCGGGTGGAGGGGGGGCTCTCTACACCGCGTCGAAGTTCGCTCTTCGCGGGCTGGTACTGCAACTTGCGAAAGAATTTGCACCGCAGGTTCGCGTGAATGGCGTAGCGCCGGGCGCGACCGACACCGGCATTTCGGGCCCGTCGGCGCTCGGCCAACGTGAGCGAGAGATGAATGGCGATGCCGGCCGGATGGCTGAAATGGAACGGCATATGCTGCTGGGGCGTGTTTCGAAGCCCGAGGACCATTCGAGCCTCTATGTGCTGCTCGCGAGCCGAAACGAGAGCGCCTACATCACCGGCGCTATGATCCTGTCCGATGGCGGTCTCACCATATCGGTCTAGTGCGATAGACCCACGCCGAAGAATGCAGCGGCCGAACCCGTCAGTCGCTTCTCGAAGACACCCTCGAACGGTCGCGAACCCCAGGAACGACGGCGAATGTTGCAGCCGCCGCTCGGTCGTCTCTCAAATCCCCGATCGGATCTGGAGGAATTGACGATTGCGGCGCCTCGACTGCCACGGGTCAAATTAATTTGCGATTCCAATTTTGCCTGCCGCCTGTTACGGGTCGGCGGGGCAAATTTCTGGAGCGTGTGGATGGCGAAGCTGGAACAGGCAGCAAATGAGGAAGCAATACGGGCGCCGCGCCAGGCGCGCAGCCAGGAAACGATGGACAGGATCCTCGAATCGCTTGAAAATCTGCTGAAGGAAAAGGCTTTCGACAAGATCACGATGATCGAGCTCGCGCAGCATTCCGGGACGGGGACAAGTTCTATTTATGCACGATTCAAGGATAAGCAGTCGCTTATTCTCGGCGTTCATATGCGCCTCCGGGAACAGGCACTTGCCTGTCTCGCCCAGCTGACCGACCCCGCGCATTGGGAAGGGCGATCGATCGAGGAGATGGCTACCGAGACGGTCAAACGGGCGATGCGCTTCTATGGCGAGCATGGTTCGCTGATCCGCGCCGTCCTCTATCTCGATGACGCCAAGGTCCGCGACCGACAGGCGGGCGTGCTGCGAGCGGCAGCGCAGCAGTTCAGCGAGCTCATCATCCCCCGCGCCCCGGGAGCCGCGAAAGAGATCCGTGAAGCGATCGACGGTTGCAGCCGTCTTTTCACCGGCGTCACCTATTCGATGATCATGTTCGAGAATTTCGACGAGCTGCGCAACGGCTTCGCGGATCATCAGCAGCGCCGCCAGCTCGTCGTCGCCATGACCGCGATCATCAACGAGGCGATGGACAAGGACAAGCCGCGCGCCCACGCTTAAAAAAATGGAGTCGGCGC
>JALDYH010000230.1:0-5951 GCA_032154175.1 Sphingopyxis sp.
CCTTCGCGCTTGGTCTTGAGGAACAGCGCCTCCGAACCCTGGAAGGTGAAATAGACGGGATCGAGCGCGTTGATCGTGGTCAGGAGCGTGCCGCCGGCATCGCCCGCCGACACGAGATTGCCCGCGTCGATCTGGCGGTCCGAGATACGACCGCTCAGCGGCGCGCGGACGGTGGTGAATTCGACGTCGAGCGCACGCGCCGCGATCCGGGCGTCGGCCCCCGCAAGCGCGGCATTCGCCGCGTTGACGCGGGCGCGGAGGCGATCGATCTCGCTTTGCGACACCGCCTCGATATCGACGAGTCGGTTTGCGCGTTCGAGTTCGAGCCGGGCGAGCGCCAAGTCGCTACGCGCACTCGCCGCCGATGCGCGCGCCTCGGCCAGTGCGGCGCGATAGGGGCGCGGGTCGATCGTGAAGAGCGGCTGGCCCTGCCGGACGATCTGGCCGTCGGTAAAGTGGATCGCGGTGATCGCGCCCGAGACGCGCGGGCGCACTTCGACCGCCTTCGACGCTTCGAAGCGGCCGATATACTCGTCCCACAATGTCACATCGCGCGCGATTGGCGCCGCGACGGTGAGCACGGGTGCTGGCGCGGCCGCCGCTTGCGGCGCACCGTCGCGCAGCAACCACCAGGCGCCGACGATCAGCACGAGGAAAGCGCCAATCCATGCGGCGCGGCGACCGCGACCGGGGTGGAGCAACGTGTTGAGTTCGCGGCGGACCTTCGCGTCGGCGGGGTCGAGCTTTTCGATCGGGGTGTGGACGGTCATGAATATGCCCTCTTCTTTTGTTCATTCGGTCGCCTGCGCGCGGAAGCACAGAAACCCGTTGCCGGAAGCGCGTGCTTCCGACCGATGTCGTCATGGTCCTTGGTGCCAGAGGGCCCTCTTCGAAGAGGACGGCCGCCCTGTCCCGCTGCACACGTCATGCGCGCGGGGTCCCTGTCTAAATCTTGCGGACGAGCGCCAACGGGCACCCGGCCGGAGCAAGACCCGCTCCCGGGAAAATATTCGGTGGTGAAGTTTCCGTCCGCCGCATGGCCTTGACCATGCGGCGGACGTCTCGGGGGAGAGCCTTATCTTTGTATACTAGACGGTATATAAGTCATGTTGCGCTGCGTCAAGGCCATATTGTACCGGGCAGTAAAATAATTCTATCAGCGCCCCGGCCACAGCTTCAGGCTGGTTTCGACGAGGCGTTCGAGTTCGGCGCGCGTCGCGCCCGCCCCCGCCTGCACCGACATGCCCTGATTGACCGCGGTCAGAAACGCCGCGAGCCCCTCGGCGTCGGTATCGGGCGGAAAATCGCCCTCTTCCTTCGCGCGCGCAAAGCGTTCGAGCATCGCACGTTTCGCCACCGCGCCGCGTTCGAGAACGGCCTCGCGGATACATTCGGCCTCGGCGCCGCACGCGACCGAACTGATCACGCCAAGACATCCGTTCGGATTTTCGGGGCAGGTGTACATGTCGAGCGCGCCGTACATCAGCCGCTCGGCAACGCCGCGCGCGGTCGGCGCATCGAGCGCCGCATGCATATAGTCGAGCTTCTCGCGCTCATAGAGGTCGAGCGCCTTGTTGAAGAGCGCCTCCTTGTTGCCGAACGCCGCATAAAGGCTGGGCTTGGTGATCCCCATCGCCTCGGTCAGGTCGGCCATCGACGCGCCCTCATAGCCCTTCGACCAGAAGACGCGCAGCGCCGACGCCAGCGCCGCATCGACGCAAAATTCGCGCGGACGGCCCTTGTGCGGAGCGGCAACGGTGGCGGATTCGATTTCCATAACGGCTGGTATATAAGTGGTAGATCGCAACTTGTCCAGTAGCACGCAGGTCAGGCGAGCCGCGTGTCGATCGGCAGCCCGCCTTTCAACGTCAGCGTCACCGGCGTACGTTCGGCGATGTCGGCCAGACGCGCCCTTTGTTCGTCGTCGAGCCCGGCGATCGTCAGCACCCGGTCGATTCTGAGGCCATCCTTGTTGACCAGCCGCAATCCCACCTCGACCGATTCGAGCGGCCAGTCCTTGCGGTCGGCATACATGCGGAGGGTGATCGCGGTGCAGGCACCCAGACCGGCGAGCAGGAAGTCATAGGGCGCCGGCCCCGCATTCTTTCCGCCCAGCCCCGGGCCCTCGTCGCCGACCAGATCATGGCCGCTGACGTTGATTTCGGTGCGATAGCGATCCTTGCCGATGCGCGCGGTTCCGTGGGCCATGATGCTGTCCTTCATTCAAACAAGTCCGGAAGGTCTTGGAGGATCGATGTCCGAACCACAATATCGTCATTCCTGCGACAGCGGGAATGACGAAGGATCGATTCAGTTCGTCGCAGGCGAAACCGCGTCCAGAAACCATCGAACGCATGCGCGTCGAAAAAAGCAGCGCGCGCGACAAGGTTTCCCGCGCCCGGAACAGGTCATCTTGATTTAACCGAGAGAAATCTTACGTTGATGTCATCGTCAACAAGCGAAAGGAGGTGGTCGAATGTCTCATTGTCACACGCCGCATGCGGCAGATTTGAGCATGACCTTCCTCGCGGGGGTCCAGCTCGGATAAGCTGTCCGCGACAGGCACGACAATGGAAGGGCTGCTCCGAAAGGTGCAGCCCTTTGTTGTTATGGCTACGGGTATCGGCGCGGCAGAGGGCCCGGTCGGCCGTCAGGTTGCCGTCAGAAACCGGCGCTACACACCATATGATGTGTAATCCCGACGCCGAGGCGTCCACGCAAGCGGGCCTTGAGTTCGCGACTTTGAGGAAAATTTGGAGGCCCGAGCCGGAATCGAACCGGCGTGCGCGGATTTGCAGTCCGCTGCGTCACCACTCCGCCATCGGGCCTCATGCCAAATTACCGCATCCTCGTCGGACGGGCCGGGTGTTGGACGGCGCCGCTAGTGAGGGGCTTTCGCCGCCTTGTCAAGGATTCGCCCGAACCGCACCGCGCGGCGTGCGATGAGGGTTGGCGACACCCCGGTTGACGGCTATGCGCGGCGACAATGCGGCTGTGGGGCTGTATTACTATTGCAATACAGCATTGCTTCGGCTAGAGCTGCCCCGCAAAGGTTCATGCTCCAGGGAATCGGAAAAGGCTGATGGCGACGAAGTTTAGCGAAATCACGACGGCGGAAATGCGCTCCGCCATGATCGACAGCCAGCTGCGGACCAACGACGTCACCGACCCTGCCGTCGTCGCCGCGATGGCGGCGGTGCCGCGCGAGGCGCACGTGCCCGCCGCACTCGCGAGCGTCGCCTATACCGACCGCGCGGTAGCGCTGGGCCACGGCCGGGCGCTGAACGCCCCGCTGGTGACCGGCCGGATGCTCGTTGCGGCAGCGATCCGCCCCGGCCTGCGCGTGCTGCTCGTCGGCAGCGCGACGGGCTACACCGCCGCGTTGCTCGCGGCGCTGGGCGCCGAAGTTCACGCGGTCGAGGAACAGGATGAATTGATGGCCGCGGCGAAGGGCGCCGTTGCCCATGACAATATCCGCTGGACCCCGGGACCGCTCGCAAACGGTGCGCCCGCTGCGGCGCCGTTCGATCGCATCATCGTCGAAGGCGCGATCGAAATATTGCCCGACGCGCTCGTCGCGCAGCTTGTCGACGGTGGCCGCCTGATCGCCGCGCGGCGCGAGGGTGCGGTCACGCGGCTGGTCGAGGGCGTGAAGGCCGGCGGCACCGTCGCGTTGCGCAGCTTCGCCGACATGGACGTCGCGCCGTTGCCGGGCTTTGCCGCGCCGGCAGGCTTCCAGTTTTAAAGCCGTATCCTTCCTTGCTTCAGGCTGACATCCCTATGCACGATAATAATAAGAAACAGCCTCTTCGCCGTGCACGCTGGCTTGCCGGCCTCGCTGTCGGTGCGCTGGTGCTCGCGCCCGCGGCGCAGGCCGAAACGCTGCAGGATGCACTGGCCAAGGCGTATGAAAACAACCCGACGCTGACCGCCGCGCGCGCCGGACAGCGCGCGAACGATGAAAATGTCCCTATCCAGAAAAGCTTCGGCCTCCCCGAAGTCAGCACCCGCGCGGATTATGAAGAAAATATCATCACCCCGGGCAACAGCTTCAATTCGCCGATGCGATCGGTCACAGGGTCCGGCCAGCTGTCGGTGCCGATCTATCAGGGCGGCGCGGTCCGCAATGCCGTGCGTGCCGCCAAATATCGGGTCGAAGCCGGGCAGGCCGACCTCCGCGCGACCGAAGCGAGCGTGTTTTCGCAGGTCGTCGGCGCCTATATGGACGTCATTCGCGACCAGGCGATCGTTCAGCTCAACCAGAAGAACGTCTCGGTCCTCCGCACCAACTTGCAGGCGACGAGCGATCGCTTCGAGATCGGCGACCTGACGCGCACCGACGTCGCCCAGTCGGAGGCGCGGCTCGCGCTCGCCGAAGGCGATTTGCGCAACGCCGAGGCAAACCTGATCGGCAGCCGCGAATCCTACATCCGTCTTGTCGGCGACGCGCCGACCGACCTGCAGGCGCCACCGGCGCTGCCGAACCTGCCCGCAAATGCCGAAGAGGCGGTAGCCATCGCGCTGAACACCAACCCCGACATCGAGGCAGCGAATCAGCTGGTCAACGCGTCGAAGGCCGATATTGGCGCCGCCAAGGCGTCGCGGGCACCGAAACTGTCGGCGACGCTCAGCGGCAATTATAACAATTACCTCGGCTCGCTGAACAGCGGCGTCACCGGCGTCGGCGTGACGCAGGAAACCTCGGCGGCGGCGGCAGGCGTCTCGGTGACGCTGCCGATCTTTACCGGCGGGCGCCGCTCGGCGCAGGTGCGTCAGGCACAGTCGCGCGGCAGCCAGGCAATCGAACAATATGTCGAAACCGAACGCGGCGTGATCGCGCAGACGCGCGGCGCCTATGCGGCGTGGCAGGCAAACGAACGGATCATCACCGCGACGCAGCAGGCGGTGAGCGCCAACGCGCTCTCGCTCGAGGGCGTACGCGCCGAAAACAGCGTCGGCACACGATCGATCCTCGACATTTTGAACGCCGAGCAGGAATATCTGAATACCCAGGTCCAGCTCGTGTCGGCGCAACGCAACAGCTACGTCGCCGCCTTCTCGGTCCTCGCCGCGATGGGCAAGGCCGAAGCACGCGACCTCGGCATCGAGGGCGGCGCGCTCTATGATCCCGAGGTCAATTACAAGCGCGTGAAGGGACAGATGTGGGACTGGGCGGACGATCCGGCACCGCAACAGGTCGCGACCGACACGCGCGCCGTCCCGGCGGCGACCGCCAGCGCCCCCGTGGGCCCGCCATCGCTGTCGCCACAATAAGGCTTGGCAAAAGCCGCCCCGAACCGGTAAGAAGATGGTTAACTGCCCTGAAATTCGTGGGGGCTGAGGGGGCGTGGTGATGGGCGATATGTCGCGGGAACCGTCGATGGAAGATATCTTGTCGTCGATTCGGCGCGTGATCGCGCGCGATGAAGCACCGGGCAACGCGCGCGAGATTCGCGTTCCCGAAGCCGACGATATTCTGGACCTGCAGGACGAAGAAGACCGCGCCCAGACCGAGCGCGCGAACGACGAGCTGGTTTCCGAAGCCAGCGCCGACGCCGCGCGTCAGTCGCTCGACGCGCTGACCGCCGCCGTAGCGCCCGCCGTCACCGCCGCAACCGTTGCCGCGCCCGCCGTTGGCGGCCGCACGATGGAAGAGGTCGTGCTCGACGCGCTGCGCCCGATGCTCAAGGAATGGCTCGACGCCAACCTGCCCTCGCTCGTCGAAGCGATGGTCGCCAAGGAAATCAGCCGGATTACCGGCAAGCGGCTCTAACTAACCCACCCAATCTTCCAGCAGGTGCCGCGCGATCGCCAGCGAAGGCGGCGCCATGAACGGCGCGCCCATGTCGCCTGCCAGCGCCGCGCGCACCTCGCCCCGGTCGACCCACATCGCCGCTTCGATCTCGGTCGTGTCGAGCGTTAGCGCGGGATCCTTCGCGACCGCGCGGCAG
>JALDYH010000231.1:0-5884 GCA_032154175.1 Sphingopyxis sp.
AGCCGCAGCCGGTCGTCGCCGTCGAGGCTCTTGCGCGCGAGGCGCACGCTGCGCGGATTTGCGGCATCGAGATCGCGGAGGCGCAAAATGTCGCGCGCGGCTTCCTCGGGATTATAGAGATTGCGGTAATTGGGCGGGAAGGTCGGCGCGAAACGCGCCGCGAGTGCCGCCGCGCGCCCCGGATCTCCGCGCTTCGCGAGCGCCGCCTCGACCTCGGGCTGCCATCCGCGCACCATCTGTTCGAGCTGGGCATTGAGCACTTCGGTATCGGGCACCACACCGCCGCTGCGCAGGTCGAGCGTGTAACGCAGCAACGCCGCGCCGCCATCCTCAAGCACCATCGTCCAGCCGATCACGCCTGCCTTCGCTTCGCGCACGAGCAGCGATTCCACCGCAAGGCGGCGGCCAGTCGACACCTCGTCGCGCGGCAACCAGACGAAAGCGAACAAATGGCGGCCGAGCGCGCTGCGCACCGTCACCAGCTTCGGCCGCGGCCGGTCGGTGATCGACATCGAGGTCAGAACCAGATCTTCCAGCGATGCGGCGTCGAAAGCGATCAGCAGGTCGTGCGGCAACGCAGTCAACGCGTGCGCGAGCGCCTTGCCCGCATGACCCGTCGGATCGAAACCGAACTTCGCCATCAGCGCCTCGAGCTGCGCGCGCAGCACCGGCACCTTGTCCGGCCGCGCCGACAGCGCCGCGCTGGTCCACAGACCGGCGTGAATCGACAGGCGCTCGACCTTCTTGCCCTTGAGTTCGGGCACGATGACGAGATCGAGCAGTACCCGGCGGTGCACCGCCGACAACCGGTTCGACTTGATCAGCAGGGGGGCCTGTCCGCCCTTGTCGAACCACGCAAAAGCCGCTTCAAGCGCTGCGGGCGACAAGAGTTGGCTCTCGCCGCTTTCGCTGACCCCCAGCGAATCCTGTACCTTGCCGTCGCGCGTCCGCCATTCATGGCCGAGCTGGGTCATCGCGCCGCCTTCGAACCAGCGCAGCAATTCGGCGGCCTCACCCTCGACGCGCATCGCGGCATCGGCGAGCATCGCGGCCCGCATCGCACGCCAGTCGCGCACCGCGGCACGCACATCGCGCAGTGCGGCCTCGACCCCGTCGAGCAGGCGCCGACGCGCGCGCGCATCGCCCCGTTCGAGCTCCATATATATAACCGATTCGCGACCCGGCCCCTCGCCCGCTTCCTGCAAACGCCCCTTTGCGTCGCGCTTTACCGCAACGACCGGGTGGAGGATGCGGTGGACGGCGAGTCCCTGCGCCGCGACGGCCTGCGACGTCGAATCGACGAGGAAGGGCATGTCGTCGTTGATGATGGCGAGCCGCATCCGGCGATCGGTGCCGTCGGCAGCGATCGGTTCGAGCAGCAGCGACGGTGTTTCGGCGCCGCGATCGAGCGCCGCGCGCGCGGCGAACTGGCTCGCGTCGGCAAGCGCCGCCTTGTCCATGTCGTCGCCCTCGCCCGGCAGCGCGCTGCCGCGCAGCGCCGCCAGATAGGCGGCGGCGATTTTCGGAGGGATTTTAGCGGTGGAGGTGGCGGTGTCCGTTTCCGGCGTGTCGGACATATTCTGAGACATAAAGTGCAGCATCCCGAACCAAAAGAGGGGGATCCCAACCGACGATCGGCGGGGGCCCGTTCGCTGCCGCCCCCTATGCGCCTGAGCGGCGCGCGGCTCAAGGCCTCGTTCACCGCCCGCGTAAAAATATTTCAATTTTGGGATTGTCTGTTGCGTGAACGCCGTCAGCCGGTCCCTCAGGCTCCGGGCGTGATCGGGACCGCCTTCTTTGCCAGCTTCGCAACCAGCGCCGGATCGTCCGCCGCCTTGGCGACGATCCCGATGTGCCCCCCCGGCATCGCGCGTGCGATCAGCACGACGAATTCGGCCTCGCCAGCGTCATGCTCGAGGATCAATGCGGGGTGTGCACGGCGCAGCGCCTCCAGCTTTTCGTCGGGGCGTTCGCTGCTGTTCTCCGGCTTGCGCCGCGCGCGCGCGTCCCTGACCAGCCCTTTGAGCCCACCCGGATAGCGATCGAGATAGATTGCAAGTTCGCCGCGCCCTACGCCCTCGTCCCTGGCATGGCCAAGCACGCAGGCATATTCGGCAAGGCGCGTCTTGTCGTAAGTGGCTCCGAAAACCAGCTTCACCACCGGCGTCATCGGCGCGCGATCCTGCGCCGCCAGTCCGGCGTCGTCGAGCAGCATGGCAAATGCCTCGGGCTGCTCTTCGGCGGCCAGCGCGAAATCCCACGCCTTGCCGACCGCCTGATAAAGTGCGCCGCGACTGCGACTGTCGGCGGCGATGGCACGCTCGGCGGTTTCGCGCGCAAGCGCGAGCCAGTCGGCCAGTTCGGCGTCCTGCCCCGGGTCGTCTGGCACCGCTTCCGTATCGATTGGTGTACCGGCATCGACGAACGGGTCCGCACGCTCGCCCAGTGCGGCAAAGCCGGGGGCGGCATCCTGATCGAGATGTTCCGAGTCGGGGCCGTCGGCCCATACCGGCACCGGCGCGGTCAGCGGCGCGGCGCTGCGCAGCGCCTGCTCGACCGAAAGCTGCAGTTCCTCGGCCTGGTCGGCGGCGACGGCTTCCTTCCAGTTGATCACGCCCATGATGAAATCGATCGTGTCGTCGTCGGACGAAAAGGGCAGCAAGATGCCGCGGTACATGATCGTCGTACCGCGATCGTTGACGAACTCGGCCTCGAAGCCGATCGGCGCGCGATTCGCGATGATCTGCAAATAATGGTCGGTCAGCCGCGACAGCAGCGAGCGGCCGGGAATCTGGCTGATATAATGGACATCCTCGTCGATCTGCGATTCTTCGCGCAGCCGGTCGCCAAGAAAGGCGATGCCGGGGTTTTCGACGCCGGCGGTGAAGTCGAGCAGCACCGAGTGCGAACCGAAATCGGCGCCATCGAGATCGAGATCCTCGACCGACGGATAAGCGCGGTCGGCGAGCAGCGAGGCCCAGTAATTATAGGCCCGCACCTGCATCCGCCGCTCGTCGACGCCGACGGACGCGGGCGCGTCGATCGCTCCGTCCTCCTGGCCGTGGCTGCCCGAAAGCAGTCCGCGCATGCTGTCCATCATCTATCCCCAGTCGCAAACATTGGTAAACATATGCACTGGAACTGGTAAAAGCGGCGTAAACGATGCCGGAAGCGGCCCGACGCGACGGGCGAAGACGCCTTTCCAGTCCCGCACGACTTTCACCAGGATGCTCGACCGGTCCGATATTGCCTCGGAGCGGCTCTGATCGCGACGGTGCGATCGCCCGGCCAACGGCGCGAACGCTACGATCAGTATATGACATTATGCATGGTTAAATATCATAGATATTCCATGCCTATTTTCTTATAATGTAGAAAACTTCTATATTTCATATGATTAGATAACTTCTTCCATCTCCTATTGCCTTGCATCATATGCATTGTGCATGGCATGATGTCGTGCTTCACGTTGGAGCCGAAAATGACGAGCGGTGAGATTGGCAACGAAAAGCTGCGCTGGATCCTGTGGTCGGGATGGCACGGAAAATGCCCCGAATGCGGCGAGGGGCATATGTTCCGCTCGTGGCTGAAACTCGCGGATCGCTGCGAAAATTGCGGACTCGATTTCGCCTTTGCCGCGCCCGACGACGGCCCCGCCTTTTTCTCGCAGTGCATCGTTGCCTTTCCGCTGACCTTCGTGATCGTATGGTTGCAGATCGCCTACAGCCCGCCGCTGTGGATCCATCTGGTCTTCTCGATCCCGATCATGGTCATCGGATGTGTTTTGCCCCTGCGGCCGATCAAGGGCTGGCTCGTTGCCTCGCAATATGTGAACAAGGCGCAGGAATCGGGGACCGAGCATTTGTGGGCAAAGCTGAATGCGCGCGAAAGCCGGGAAGCGGACGAACGGCGTGGCCAGTAACGCATGGTTGCCCGACATCGCGGGTGCGGCAGGGCCCAAATACAAGGCGGTGACCGCCGCGATATCGGCGGCTGTCGCGCGCGGCGAGTTGCGTCACGGCGATCGCCTGCCACCGCAGCGCGACCTTGCCGTAAAACTCGGCATCGATCTCACCACGGTGACCAAGGCCTATGATCTTGCGCGGCAGCGCGGCCTGATCGTCGCGCGCGGCCGCGCGGGCAGCTTTATCAGCGAGGATGTGCGCACCGGCGAGGTTGCGACGGCGGCACAAAGCGACATCGCCATGAACAGCCCGCCGATTCCGATCGAGAACCGCCTGACCGACGCCATGGCATTGGCGCTGGGTACGCTCGCACGCGCCGACGGCCTTGCACGATTGCACTATCAACGCCCGGGCGGTGCCGCGGCGGATCGCGAAAGCGGCGCCGAACTGCTGGCGCGCGCCGGCCTGTCGTCGTCGGTCGAACAGGTTATCGTCACCGCCGGCGGACAGAATGGCCTGCATGCCGTTGCTTCGGCGATCCTGAAGCCCGGCGACCGCGTCGCGTGCGGTCGCTTCGTCTATCCCGGTTTCGCTGCGATCGCGCGGCGCATGGGGGTAACGCTTGTCCCGCTCACCGAAATGACCGCCGAAGCGTTGGAGGCGGCGCACGCCGCCGCGCCGCTACGCGCGCTCTACGTCGTGCCGACCAACGACAATCCCACCACCGCGACGATCCCGGTCAAGGAACGACAGAGAATCGCCGCGTGGGCGGAGGACGCGGGTGTCCGGATTGTCGAAGACGATGCCTACGGCCTCCTCCCCGACGCGCCGATCCCCGCTATCGCGAGCTTCGCACCCGCGATCAGCTGGTATGTCATGAGCATGGCCAAAATCGTCTCGCCCGCGCTACGCGTGGGCTTTGTCCGGGCGCCAGGCGTTGCCGAAGCCATGCAAATTGCATCGCACCAGCATGAAACTGCGGTCATGGCACCGCCGCTCAATGTTGCGATGGTGTCGCTGTGGCTTGCCAACGGGACCTTCGACACCTTGGTCGAGGCGGTACGCAAGGAGGCGAGCTGGAGGCAGAAGCTGGCGCATACCGTGCTCGGCGACGGGCGCCATGCCGCGCACCCGCAAGGCTATCACCTCTGGCTGCCGCTGACGGGCGATATCCATCCCGACACGCTTGCCGCCGTGCTTGCGCTCGACGGGCTGTCGGCGGTGCAATCGGACCGGTTTGCCGTTGCTACGGGCGCGCCCAAGGCGATGCGCATCTCGCTCGGCGGGACGATCGACCGCCGCGGACTTTCGCGGGCGCTGCACCGGCTCGCGGCGCAGCTATGGACGCCCGGCGGCGCGGCAAGCCATATCGTCTAGGTCGACCAACCGCCCGCGAGCGCGCGAAACAGCGCGATCTGGCGTCGCGAAATCTGCCCGTCCTGTTCGGCAAGTGTCGCTTCGGCTTCGGCAAAGGTCCGTTCGGCGTCGAGCCATTCGAACGAATCCGACGCACCTTCCTCGCGCTTGGCGCGGACGATCCGCGCCGCGCGTTCGGACTGGTCGCGCGCCGCGCGCAGCGCCTGCCGCTGTTCGAGCGAGCGCGCATAGGACGACAGCGCCGTCTCGGTTTCCTCGAGCGCGCGCAGCACGGTGCCGTCGAATTCGGCGAGCGACGCTTGCGTGTCGGCCTCGGCCGCCGCGATCCGCGCGCGCGCGGGTTCCTGGTTCGGGAAGGCCCAGTTGAGCAGCGGCCCGAGCAGCCAGCGAATCGGTCCGCCGCCGAACACGTCGCCAAAGCCCGACCCGGTCGAGCCGGCCGAGCCGCCGAGCGTGATACGCGGATAGAGATCCGCCGTCGCGACGCCGATGCGCGCGGTGTCGGCGGCAAGGCGGCGCTCGGCGGCGCGGATATCGGGACGGCGCTTCAATAGCGCCGCCCCATCACCGACCGGGATGGGATCGGTGATTTCGAGGCTGAT
>JALDYH010000038.1:0-29060 GCA_032154175.1 Sphingopyxis sp.
CGCCGGCACTTCGGTCGCGCTGCTCGGACCGTCGGGATCGGGCAAAAGCTCGCTGATGGCGGTGCTCGCAGGCCTCGAACGTGCCAATGGCGGCAGCATCAATGTCGCGGGGCTCGATTTCGCCACGATGGACGAGGACGACCTCGCGCGCGCGCGGCGCGGCCGCATCGGCATCGTATTGCAGGCCTTCCATCTGCTCCCGACGATGACCGCGCTGGAGAATGTCGCGGTGCCGTTGGAACTCGCCGGCATCGCCGATCCATTCGGCCGCGCCGCCGCCGAACTCGAAGCCGTCGGTCTCGGCCATCGCCTCACCCATTATCCCGCGCAACTGTCGGGCGGCGAGCAGCAGCGCGTCGCCATCGCCCGCGCGATGGCCGGCGGGCCCGCCATCATCTTTGCCGACGAACCGACGGGCAATCTCGACACGGCGACCGGCCAGTCGATCATCGAACTGATCTTCGCACGCCGCGCCGCGCTCGGTGCAACATTGCTCATCATCACCCACGACCCCGAACTCGCCGGGCATTGCGACCGCGTCGTCGTGATGCACGACGGGAAAATCGAAGAGCGGGCGGCCTAGGTGTTGCCCCTCGCCACGCTCTGGCGGATCGCGCGCCGCGATCTCGCGACGCGCATTCGCGGCCTTCGCCTCCTCGCTGTGTGCCTGTTCCTCGGCGTCGCGACGCTCGCGGCGATCGGCAGCCTGACGCGCGGCATCACGTCCGAGCTGGAAGTGCGCGGGCAGACGATCCTTGGCGGCGATGTCGAGTTCAGTCTGCCCCAGCGCGAAGCGAGTGCCGAAGAGATGGCGGGTTTCCGCCGTGTCGGCACGCCCTCGGCCACGGTGCGGCTGCGCGCGATGGCGAACGACCCCGACGGCGAGGCGCTGCTCTCCGAGCTGAAGGCGGTCGATGGCGCCTATCCGCTTTATGGGACGATGCGGCTGGAGAGCGGCGCGCGGAAGGGGCCACCGCCCCCCGGCGGGATCTGGATCGGCAAGGACCTCGCCTCGCGGCTCGGCCTGAAAACGGGCGGGGGCGTCAAATTCGGCGACAAGACATTCCGCATCGACGGCATCATCGCCGAGGAGCCCGACCGGCTGGGTGAAGGCTTCACGCTCGGTCCCGTCGCGATCATCGGCCTTTCCGACCTGCCCGCGACGCAGTTGATCCAGCCGGGCAGCCTCTATGAAAGCAAATATCGCGTCCGCCTGCCCGACAGCGCGAACCCCGAAGCGGTGGGCAAGGCGCTGACCGCCGAATTCCCCGACGCCGGTTGGGACATCACCGACAGCAGCAATGGCGCGCCCGGTACGCGGCGCTTCATCGAGCGCAT
Organism: Sphingopyxis sp.; assembly: GCA_032154175.1. Classification (GTDB taxonomy): domain Bacteria; phylum Pseudomonadota; class Alphaproteobacteria; order Sphingomonadales; family Sphingomonadaceae; genus Sphingopyxis. The sequence continues at coordinate 1,339 of JALDYH010000038.1, forward strand.
GGGACAGTTCCTGTCGCTCGTCGGGCTCGCCGCGCTGGTAATCGCGGGCATCGGGGTCGGCAACGGCGTTGCGAGCTACCTCGCGGGCAAGCGTCCCGGCCTAGCGACACTGAAGGTGCTTGGCGCCGACAGCGCGGCGGTGCTGCGCATCTATGGCTTGCAGATTTTGGCGGTCGCGGCGGTGTCGATTTTGGCGGGGTTGGTCGTCGGCGCGCTCGCGCCCGTCGCGATCGGCGCGATCGCGGGCGACGTGTTACCGGTGCGGCCGGGGTTTGCGCTCTATCCCTTGCCGCTCGCCGTCAGCGCCGCCTATGGCCTGCTGATCGCCGTCGCGTTCGCATTGCCGCCGCTTGCCGCCACGAAGCATGTGCCCGCAGCGGGGCTGTATCGGGCAACCGTCGACCGGGCGGCGCGGATCGACCGGCCCGCGTTGTTCGCGGTTGCCACCGCTTTTCTTGCCATCGTCGCGCTCGCCGTCGGGACCGCACGCGAGCCGCTGTTCGCGCTCGGTTTCATCGGCGCGGCGATCGGCCTGCTGCTGATACTCGTCGGGCTCGGCTGGCTCGTGCGCCGCACCGCGAGCCGCCTGCCCCGCCCGCGCCGCCCGTTGTTCCGCCTTGCCCTCGCCAACCTCCACCGCCCCGGTGCCGCAACGGGCGCGCTCGTCGTCGCGCTCGGGCTGGGGCTGACGCTCTTCGTCACGCTCGCCGCGATCCAGACGAGCATCACCGCCGAGATTGCGCGCACCGTGCCGCAGCGCGCGCCGAGTTTTTTCGTGCTCGACGTCCCGCGCGATGCGACGGCGCAATTCCGTTCGCTGGTGACCAGGGCTGCCCCCGATGCGCAGATCAACATGATCCCGGCATTGCGCGGCAGCGTCACCGAATTCCGCGGTCAGCGCGTCGACGAGCTTGCCGAACTGCCCGAGAACGCATGGGTTCTGCGCGGCGATCGCGGGCTGACCTACAGCCCGGTGCTGCCCAACGGCAGCGAGCTGGTCAGCGGCCAATGGTGGGCGGCCGACTATAAGGGCCCGCCGCTGGTCAGCGTCGAAGAGGAAGTCGCGGCGTCGCTGGGATTGAAGATCGGCGACACGCTTTCGGTCAACGTGCTGGGGGTCGAGGTGCAGGCAAGGGTCGCGTCGACGCGCACCGTGAGCTGGGACAATTTCGGGCTCAACTATGTGCTCGTCTTTTCACCGGGCACTTTCGACGCAGCGCCGCATAATATGGTCGCGACGGTCGCGGTCGGCCCGAAAGCCGAAACCGAGCTGGCGCGAAGCATCCCGCGCGCCTTCCCTTCCGCCTCGCTGATCGCGGTGCGCGACGTCGTGAGCCAGGTTACGATGCTGCTCACCCAGATGAGCCAGGCGATCGCCGCGGCGGCGAGCATCGCGATCCTGGCGGGGATCGCCGTGCTGATCGGCGCGATCGCCGCGAGCCGCGAACGGCGCGTTTACGACAGCGTCATCCTGAAACTGCTCGGCGCCACGAGGGGCCAGATACTGGGCGCGCAGGCGATGGAATATGCGGCGCTTGCGGCGGTGCTCGCGGCGCTGGCGCTCGGGCTTGGCCTGATCGCGGCGCGTTATGTCGTGGTCAGCCTGTTCGACTTCACCTTCGCGCCCGATCCGTTCATCGTCGGAGCGACGCTGCTCGGCGGCGCGGGACTGTCTTTCCTGATCGGGATCGCGGGGAGCTGGCCTTTGCTGTCGGCCAAGCCCGCACAGGCATTGCGCAGCCTCTAGTTCAGGATGCGGACGACCGCCGACACGGCAGCGACGCCAAGTACCACCGCAACCATCGCCTGCCAGATGTGCGGCGGGACGCGACCGAAGGCGCGCGCGCCGAAATAATTGCCAAACCACATCGGCAGGAACAGGAGCAGCGCGAGCAGGAAGAGCCGCCAGGTCGCGATCCCGACCCAGAGCGCGGCGAGCGTGCCGGCGATTGCCGTCATGAAGAAGATCATCAGCATCGACGCCCGCGCCACCTTCGGGTCGACGCGGCGGCGCAGGTAGAAGGGCACGACCGGCGGCCCCGGCATCGCGGCAAAACCGGTGAGGATTCCCGATGCGATCCCCGTCCCGGCAACGGCCAGCCGGCCCGGACGATGGCCTTCGGGCTTTTTCGGCAACAGGACGGCGACGAAGGCGGCCACCGCCGCGAGCGTGATGAGCAGCCGCGCGATGTCGGCGGGCGTCATGTCGAGCGCGAACATCCCCACCGGCGTCGTCGCCATCGCCGCGAGGCCGATCGGCAGCGCGGTCGAACGATCGGCGTCGGCAAGGATATGCCCGATCCCCACCGGACCGATCAGCAGTTGCAGCAGGATGCCCATCACCACCGCCTCGCCCGGCGGAATGAGGAGCCCGAGCAGCGGCACGAGGATGATCGCCATGCCGAAGCCCGTGAGCCCGCGCACATAGGCGGCGCCGAAGGTCATCGCCGCGGCGCCGGCAATGGTGAGCGGCGCGAGGCCGACGAGGTTTTGAAGGCTGGTCATCGGGAAGCTGCTTTCGGTGTGAGAGTGACCAGCCACGCATCGGGCGGGGTATTGAAACGAAGCGGCAACAGGCTGGTCCCGAGCCCGGCGCCGACAAAGACGCGCTGGCCTTTGTCGTCGATGTCGCCGCACGCGAAACGGTCGCCGTAGCGCGAAACATAGGTCAGCGCACCGACGAAGGGAAAGCGGATCTGGCCGCAATGGGTATGGCCCGCGAAAACTGCGGCGACGGGACGCGGCAGGTCGGGAACGATATCGGGACTGTGCGTCAGCAGCACCGGTACGCCGGGGCCCAGCAGGTCCATCGCGGCGAGTGTCGCGGGAACATCGTCATGCCCCGAATAATCGTCATCGACGCCGCCAACGATCAGCGGGCCGAGCTTGACAGCTTCATTCTGGAGGACGCGCAATCCGCGCTTTTCGAGTTCGCCGCGCAAGGCATCGGGCCTGAACCAATGGTCATGATTGCCCGGTGCGACCAGGACGCCAAGCGGGGCGCGGAGACCCCCGAGCGGCGCGACCACTTCAGCCGGGGTATAGGCATGCGTCGCGCCCCGCCTTTCGCTGACGAGGTCGCCCGCGATCAGCACGAGGTCGGGTTTGAGCCGGTTGAGATCGCGGACGATCCGCTCCAGCCGCGCGGGCGGCATATCGGGACCCGCGACATGCGTGTCCGAGAGCAGCAGTATCTTGAGCGGCGGCTGCCCCGCAGGCCAGTCGGCAACCTCGACCGCCGCGGTCCGGACCAGCGGATCGCGCGTCGCGTTCCAATAGCCTTTGGCGAGAAGTGCCGCGCCGAGGAGCGCCAGCAGCAACAGCCAGCGCAGCCATCGGCGCGGGCGACGCTTCTCCGCCGCGATCAACTGCGCAGATCGGGCGGGGTCGCCTCAGCCTTCAGCATCGCGATCGCTTCGGCGAGCGGCATGATGCGCTGACCGTCCTGCCCGAGCGTACGGATCGCGACGGTGCCTTCCTCCGCCTCGCGGTTGCCGACCACCAGCAGGTAGGGAACCTTCGCGAGGCTGTGTTCGCGGACCTTGTAGTTGATCTTCTCGTTCCGCACGTCGCTTTCGGTGCGGATGCCCGCCGCGGTGAGCTGCGCCACCGCGTCCCTGGCATAAGCGTCGGCGTCGGAAACGATCGTCGCGACGACCGCCTGTACCGGCGCGAGCCAGGTCGGGAAGCGGCCCGCGAAATGCTCGATCAATATGCCGATGAAGCGCTCATAGGTGCCGAGGATCGCGCGGTGGAGCATCACCGGGCGATGGCGCTCGCCATCCTCGCCGATATAGCTCGCATCGAGGCGTTCGGGCATCACGCGATCGGACTGGATCGTCCCGCACTGCCAGGTGCGTCCGATCGCGTCGGTCAGGTGGAATTCGAGCTTGGGCGCGTAGAAGGCGCCCTCGCCGGGCAATTCTTCCCAGCCATAATCGTCGTTCGCCATGCCCGCGCGCGCAACGGCTTCGCGAAGCTCCGCCTCGGCCTTGTCCCACATCTCTTCGGTGCCGAAGCGTTTTTCGGGGCGCAGCGCGAGCTTCACCGCATATTTTTCGAAGCCGAGTTCACGGTAGACGCGGTCGAGCAACTGACAGAAGGCGCGCACCTCCTCGACGATCTGGTCCTCGCGGCAGAAGATATGGCCGTCGTCCTGCGTGAACTGGCGCACGCGCATGATGCCGTGCAGCGCGCCGTGCGGCTCGTTGCGGTGGCAGCAGCCCATTTCGGCCATGCGCAGCGGCAGGTCGCGATAGGACTTCATGCCCTGACGGAAGATCAGGACGTGCGCCGGGCAGTTCATCGGCTTGAGCGCCATCCACTCGGCGTCGTCGGAGACGATCGGACCTTCGTCCTCGATGTTCGGCACCTCATCGGGGATGACGAACATATTCTCGCGATATTTGCCCCAGTGGCCCGACTGCTCCCACTGCTTGGCGTCCATCACCTGCGGAGTCTTGACCTCGACATAGCCGCCGCCGTCGATCGCGCGGCGCATATAGGCCTCGAGCTCGCGGTAGATGCGGTAACCCTTGGGGTGCCAGAAGACGCTGCCGTGCGCCTCTTCCTGCAGATGGAACAGGTCCATCTCGCGGCCGATCTTGCGATGGTCGCGCTTCGCGGCTTCCTCGAGCCGGACGAGATGTTCGGCGAGCTGCTTCTTGTTGAGCCAGCCGGTGCCGTAGATGCGCGACAGCTGGGCATTCTTCTGGTCGCCGCGCCAATAGGCGCCCGACACGCGCGTCAGTTTGAACGCGGCGGGATCGAGCTTGCCCGTCGAGGCCAAATGCGGCCCCCGGCACATATCCATCCAGCCCTCGCCCGATCGGTAAACCGTCAGTTCTTCGCCCTGCGGCAGTTCGGCGGCCCATTCGGCCTTGAAGGTTTCGCCCTCGGCCTGCCATTTGGCGATCAGCTTGTCGCGCTCCCACACTTCGCGCGTGAGCGGAAGGTCGGCGGCGATGATCTTGCGCATCTCCTCCTCGATCAGCGGCAGTTCGTCGTCGCGGAACGGGCCATGTTCGGCGGTCGGCGCGAAGTCGTAGTAAAAGCCATCGCCCGTCGACGGGCCGAAGGTAATCTGCGTGCCCGGGAACAGGTTCTGTACTGCCTCGGCGAGGACGTGGGCATAGTCGTGGCGAAAGAGTTCGAGCGCGTCGGTCTCGTCGCGGCTCGTCACCAGCGACAGGTTCGTGTCTTCCTCCAGCGGGCGCATGATGTCGCGCAGCTCGCCGTCGATCTTCGCGGCGAGCGCGGCCTTGGCTAGGCCGGGTCCGATGTCGGCCGCGATCTGCAGCGCGGTAGTGCCGCGCACGACTTCACGGGCAGAGCCATCGGGAAGGGTGACGCGGATCATGTCGGACATCGAAAAACTGGCCTTTCTTGCGCAAAAGTGCGGCGCCCCTTTGCCAGCATGCGATATGGGCGGCAAGGGGCGGATTCACAACAGGACTTGCAATGAGACAATGTATCATTATCTGGCATGCGAACCCCTCCCGCGAAAGACAGATCATGTGCCTCCCCGCCGCGCGTCCGCGCCTTGCCGACCTGACGGGAATTGCCCTGTCGTTCACCTGCCTGCTCCACTGCCTCGCGCTGCCGCTCGTGCTCCTGCTGGCGCCCGCGCTCAGCCGCTGGATCGCGCTGCCCGAGGGGATTCATGCGGCGATACTGCTGCTCGCCTTGCCCGCGGCGGCGATCGCGATGCGCGATGGTTGGAAGCTGCATCGGCGGCTGATGCCCGCAGTCATCGCGGCGATCGGGCTGAGCTTGCTGGCGCTGGGCCTGTCGGCGCACGAAGGCTGGATCGAGGCCGCCGACCCCGAAGCCGCCGACCGCCTGCTCACCTCGGTCGGGGCGTTGACGCTTGCCGCCGCGCATCTCGTCAACTGGCGCTGGCGTCACCGGGGTGGCGGGCATAAGCTGCCGGCATGACCGACGCACCACCCCGCCATCATATCGCCGCGATCCTGCCGTGCAGCGACCTCGACGCCAGCACCGCCTTTTACGAACGGCTCGGCCTGTCGGTCGTCAGCGACCACGGCACCTATCGCCTGCTCGAGGATGGCAAGGGTTGGCAGCTTCACCTGACCAATGAATCGGGCCCGACCTGGCCCGAACGCGACCAGAACCCGTTCGGCCTGTACCTCTATAGCGACCGGGTCGACGAGCTGGCCGAAGGCGTGCGTGATGCAATTCTCGGCCCCGAAAAGGCGCCGACCCACAAGCCGTGGGGCATGTATGAATTCGCGTTGTCGGACCCTGACGAAACGCTCGTACGCGTCGGTTGGCCGAGCGGATTGATCGACTGATCTGCCGTGCCGCCCTTGCGGGACTCACCGTCCACGGCTAGGGCGGCGGCAGCCGGAAAGGACCCCCTTCATGTTCAAGCGCCTGTTCGTCGACCATCCGAAGAGCGTCGATGAGAATTACATCGAGCATTTCGGCGTCGCGTCGAAATTCGGCGTGACGATGATCTACGGCGGGCTGTGTGCGCTCGTCCATGCGGTCGTTCCGGGCTGGTGCATCACCACGGGCAGCGACACGATCCAGCGACTCAATCATATCATGGTCGAAAAGCGGCGCGCCAAGGGGCAGGCCGTGATGCAGATGAGCACGATCGACTGGGTCATCTGATCCCGGTGGACGCCGCCCCCGATTATCTCGATCGCACGCGCCGCCCGCGGCTCGCCTATCGCCATACGCCCGGCACCGGGCCGACGATCGTCTTCCTGCCGGGTTACATGTCCGACATGGCGGGGGGCAAGGCGACCGCGCTGTTCGATTGGGCAGCGGCCGAGGGTCATGCGTGCCTGCTGCTCGACTATGCCGGATGCGGGCTGTCGGACGGCCTGTTCGCCGACCAGAATTTGCTCGACTGGCGCGGCGATGTGCTCGACCTGATCGATGCGAAGGCCGAGGGGCCGGTCGTCATCACCGGATCGTCGATGGGCGGGTGGCTGATGCTGCTCACCGCACTGGCGCTGGTGCAGCGCGACGGGCCTGCGCGCGTCGCGGGCCTCGTCGGCATCGCCGCGGCGCCCGATTTCACCGACTGGGGTTTCAGCGAGGCCGAGAAAGCGATCATCCTCGCCGAGGGCGCGCTGGTCGAGGAAACGCCGTACAGCGACCAGCCCTATGTGACGACGCGCGGCTTTTTCCAGTCGGGTGAAGCGAACCGGCTGCTCGATACCGAAATCCCCCTCGCCTGCCCTGTGCGCCTGCTCCACGGCGAAGAGGATGGCGACGTGCCGCCCGATATCAGCCTGCGCCTGTCGACGGCGCTCGCGAGCATGGATGTGCAAGTGACGCTGGTGAAGGGCGGCGACCACCGCCTGTCGCGCGATACCGACATCGCGCTGCTGGTCGACACCGTCGCGCGGCTCGCGACAAACTAGAGGATCACCATGGCTCGCAGCGACTTCAAATTCAGCGTCAAGAAGCGCGTCCGCTATGCCGAGATCGACGCGCAGGCGGTGGTGTTCAACAGCCGCTACCTCGAATATTTCGACATCGGGATCACCGAATATTGGCGCGGCGTTGGCGTTTACGATCGCTGGCCAGCGCATAGTAGCCCCGAATTCCACGTCGCGCGCGCCGAGGTCAATTATCGCGCGCCGATCCTGCTCGACGAGGAAATCGACATTTGCGTGCGCGCTTCGCGCGTCGGAAACAGCTCGATGACCTATTTGTTCGAACTGCACGGCGCCGGGCAAGACGATCTGCGCGCCGACGGGCAACTCGTCTATGTCCATGTCGCCGAGGCGCAGGGTGCGCCGGCCCCGGTGCCCGACGAATTCCTATTCCTGTTCGAAGCGTTTGAAGCGCGGGCCCTTCGCGCCTAATATGGCGCCATGACAAAATATCTTCACACGATGATCCGCGTGTCGGATCCCGACGCCACCGTCAATTTCTTCAAGCTGATCGGGCTGGAGGAAACGCGCCGTTTCGACGACGAGAAGGGCCGCTATACGCTGATCTTCCTTGCCGCGCCCGGACAGGGCAATGTGGCCGAGGTCGAGCTGACCTATAACTGGCCGCCCGCCGATGGCAGCGCCCCCGAAATATATACCGGCGGCCGCAACTTCGGGCATCTCGCGTACAGGGTCGACGACATCTATGCGACATGCCAGCGCCTGATGGACGCCGGGGTGACGATCAACCGCCCGCCGCGCGACGGGCATATGGCGTTCGTGCGCTCGCCCGACGGCATTTCGGTCGAGCTGTTGCAGGAAGGCACTCTCGATCCTGCCGAGCCCTGGGCATCGATGCCCAACACCGGCGCCTGGTAGGAGCCGCGCGATGCCGGGCCTGTTGATCAATATCGACGTGCCCGACCTCGCCGCCGCCGAACATTTCTATACCGGGGCGCTCGGCCTGACTGCAGCCCGGCGGTTCGACGACGATATCGTCGAGCTGACCGGGTGCGAGGTACCAATATATCTGATCGCCAAGCCGCCGGGGTCGGCGATCGGGCCCGAAGGCGGCGATTTCCGCCGCTACCACCGGCACTGGACGCCCGTTCATCCCGACTTTTCCGTCACCGGCCTCGATAGCGCGATTACTCGAGCCATTGCTGCAGGCGCGGTGCAGGAGGGCGAGACATTGCATCTGCCCTATGGCAGACAGGCGATGTTCGCCGACCCGTTCGGCAACGGATTCTGCCTGATCGAGTTCAACGACAAGGGCTATGACGCCATCGCGACCTGAACAGGCAAACCAAGGCCCACTGGCGTCCGCTCCGTCTTGAAAGGGCGAGACGCTGGAAAGGAGATATCATGGCTGCGCTGGACATCGTCCGTATTCCCGTTCTCAGCGACAATTATGTGTGGCTGGTCCATGATCCCGCGAGCGAGGCGACGATGGTCGTCGATCCCGCGGTCGCCGAGCCGGTACTCGCCGCGGCGGCGGAGCGCAGCTGGACGATCACCGATATCTGGAACACCCACTGGCACCCCGATCACACCGGCGGAAACGCGGCGATCAAGGAAGCGACGGGCTGCACGATCACCGGCCCGGCGGCCGAGTTCGCACGCATCCCGACGCTCGACGTGCAGGTGACGGGCGGCGACAAGGTGCGGCTCGGTCATCACGTCGCGGACGTCTGGGATGTCCCTGCGCATACCGCCGGCCATATCGCTTATCATTTCGCGCAAGACGCCGCGATCTTCGTGGGCGATACGATGTTCGCGATGGGCTGCGGCCGGTTGTTCGAGGGTACCGCCGAACAGATGTTCGCGAACATGCAGAAACTCGGCACGCTCGACGATGCGACGCGCGTTTACTGCGCGCACGAATATACGCTGTCGAACGCGCGCTTTGCGGTGACGGTCGAGCCCGACAATGCCGCGCTGGCCGAACGACTCGCCACGGTCGAGTCCGCTCGCGCCGCGGGTGAGGCGACGGTGCCGACGAGCATCGGCGAAGAGCGTGCGACCAACCCCTTCCTCCGCGCGCCGAGCGCGGCCGAACTCGGCCGTATCCGCGCGCTCAAGGATGCGGCATGATGCCGCTTCAGCACCCATTCATCTGCCAGGGCCATAAGGGCCGATCTCAAGGAGCAAATTCATGGCGAAGCTAGGCCTGATGGCTGCCATGCTGTTGACCGCGGCGGTGCCGCTGGTCGCGAGCTGCGCGCCCGCCGGTTCGGGCGAGCCCGGTGCCGCCGCGCTCACTCCCAAACAGGCCGAACGGCTCGACAAGCAGCTCGCGGGCAAGATTCCTGGCGAGCCCCTCCGCTGCCTCCCCAATTATCGCAGCAACGACACGATCCGCGTATCGGACAGCATCCTGCTCTATCGCTCGGGCGGCAATCTCGTGTATCGTAACGACCTCAAGAGCAGCTGCCCCGGCCTTGCGCGCGACAGCGACATCATGGTGGTACGCCAGTTCGGGTCGTCGACCTGCGAAGGCGATTTCTTCCACCTGGTCGACCGGTCGAGCGGAATCCGCGGGCCGACGTGCGTTTTTGGCGAATTCGTCCCCTATCGCAAACCGGCGGGGGACAAAGGCTGAGCCAAGGTTCAGCCGCAGGCGGGGTCCGGTTTGCGCCGAGCTCTTCGGGTCGCACCCCCGCCTGCTTATGTTCCCCTTCCCCCTTGATGGGGGGAAGGATACGCAGCCTTGCCGCGGAGCGATCAGGCGGAGTTGGATAGGGTGATGATGCGTCATCGCTCCATCGTTCAGGCCGAGCCCCTACCCGCTCCGCTACGTCCCGGACCTGATCGGCGATTATCCCGCCTGCATCCATAGGCGTCATTGCGAGCGCAGCGAAGCCATCTCCAGCTTTCGACGCACCTGGACGATGGCTGGAGATTGCTTCGTCGCTACGCTCCTCGCAATGACGAAGCGGGGCCAGGACGGTAACCGGACAATTGCCGAATGAATCCGGGGCTCGCTGCCTCCCCCATCAAGGCGGCGACGATCAACCCTTATACAGCGCCGCGATCTTGTCCGCATAAACCTGCTTCAGGACGTGGCGCCGGATCTTCATCGACGGCGTCATCTGTTCGTTCTCGATCGTGAAGGCTTCATCGGCGAAGTCGAACTTGCGGACCTTTTCGATCACCGACAGCTGGCCGTTTACCCGATCGACCGCGGCGCGCATCGCGGCACGGAACTTCTCATGCTCGCGTAGCAGCTTGAGGTCCCTGGGAAGTCCCTCGGCCTCGGCCCATTCGGCCATCCATTCGGGGTCGGGAACGAGGATGCCGACGAGGTGCGGGCGCTTGTCGCCATAGACCATCGCCTGAAGGATTTCGGGCTGGAGCGTCAGCATCCCCTCGACGCGCTGCGGCGAGACATTGTCGCCCTTGTCGTTGACGATCAGATCCTTCTTGCGGTCGGTGATGACGATGCGGCCCTTGTCATCGATATGGCCGATATCGCCGGTGTGGAGCCAGGCGCCCTTTTCGGGTGCCACAGCGTCCGGAACCAGCACGCGCTCGGTCTCGGCCTTGTTGCGCCAATAGCCCTTCATCACCAGCTCGCCGCGCACAAGGATTTCACCATCGTCGGCGATGCGGACCTCGGTGTTCATGAGCGGCGGACCGACGGTGTCCATCTTGATCCCCGCGCTCGGGCGGTTGCAGCTGATCACCGGGCCCGCCTCGGTCTGGCCATAGCCCTGCAAGAGCGTCAGCCCGATCGAGTGGAAAAAGACCCCGATTTCGGGATTGAGCGGCGCCCCGCCCGAGACGAGCGCCTTCATCCGGCCACCGAAACGCTTGCCGATCTTGGGCCGGAACAGCCGGTCGAGGATGAGGTCGACCGGGCGATCGAGGATGCCCATCCGGCGCTCATAATCCTTCTCGCCGATCCGCAGCGCCTGGTTCAGCATCCAGTTGGCGAGCTTGCCCTGCTTTTCGACCGACTTGATCATCCGTGCGCGGATCACCTCAAACAGCCGCGGCACGACGACCATGATCGTCGGGCGCGTTTCCTCGATATTCGAGACGAGTTTCTCCAGCCCCTCGCTGTAATAGATTTGCGCACCGACCATGATCGGCAGGAACTGGCCGCCCGAATGTTCGTAAGCGTGGCTGAGCGGCAGGAAGGAGAGGAAAACCTCCTCGTCACCGATGCCGAAGTCGTTGACGAGCACTTCCGCCGCACCCGCGGCATTGTGCAGGATCGCGCCATGATGCTGCATCACGCCGCGCGGCGCGCCGCCGGTGCCGCTGGTGTAGATGAGGCAGGCGGTATCCTCACGCGTCATCGCGGCGCCGCGTGCCTTCGTTTCGTCGAGATACGCCTCGCCGCCTTCGACGAGCGGTGCCCAGTCGTGGATCGCGACATCGCCTTGCTGGCCGACGCGCAGGCTTTCCATGCTGATCACGATATGCGCCTCCGAGCGCATCACCGCGGGCATCAAGGTGCGCGCGAGCTTCGCGGTCGAGACGATCACCGCCTTCGCACCGCTGTTGTCAAGGATATGCTGGTGATCGCGTTCGGTGTTGGTCGTATAGGTCGGGACGGTGATGCAGCCCGCGGCCATGATGCCCATGTCGGCGATGCACCATTCGGGCCGGTTCTCGCTGACCAGCACCACCCGGTCGCCTTCCCTCAGCCCCAGTTCGCGCAGATTATGCGCGAGCGCCGACACCTGGTTCGCGACCTGTCGCCAGCTCAGCGGATGCCAGGCGCGGTCGGCCTTGCGCCACAGGAAGGGATCTTCGCCGCCGCGCCCCGCACGGTCGAAGAACATCGCGACCAGACTCGGAAAATGGTCGAGATGGGGATTTACGAGCTTCATTCTGCCTCTCTCCAGGGAGATTTATTGCTTCTGTTTTGTTGTCGTAGATTGGTCCTGACCCTAGTTCTGCGCCGGCGCCCCGTCGATCGACGAACTGCCGGGTCCGCGCGGGTCGGCGGCGCCGCGCCAGCCCCCGGCGGTGCGTTCGACCGCGTTGAGCTTGGAACCCAGACTGGTCGCGGTGAAGCTGTAGCCGAAAGGTTTCATCTTCGCGGCGATCGCCTGCCCCGCCGCGTTATTTTCGATCAACACGCCGTCCTTTCCGAAGAACAGGTTCGGAAGCTCCATCGCCTGTTTGGCGTCGAGGCCCCAGTCGAGCACGCCCACGAGCACCTTGGTCACATGCATGATGATGCGTTTGCCACCCGCCGAGCCGACCGCGAGCACGACCTTGCCGTCGGGGCCGTAGACGACCGTCGGCGACATCGACGAAAGCGGGCGCTTGCCAGCTTCGACGCGGTTCGCGGTCGGCACGCCGCCTTCGGTTGGCGCGAGGTCGAAATCGGTCAGCTCGTTGTTGAGGAAATAGCCGTTCGCCATCAGCTGGCTGCCGAAAATGCTCTCGATCGTCGAGGTCATCGACACAAGGTTACCGTCCTTGTCGGCGGTGACGAAATGCGTCGTCCCCTGTTCCTGAACCGGCGGCGCCGCGGCGCGCGGCTTCGCGCCCGGCGGCGTGCCAGGCTCGTAATGGCCCGCGGCGCCGAAGGGCGAAATGAGCTGGCGGCGCTGACCCAGATAGCTCTTGTCGAGCAGCCCCTTCACCGGAACATCGACGAAATCGCCGTCGCCGAGATAGGCTGCGCGGTCGGCGTAGGCGAGCTGCATCGCTTCCGAAAGCAGATGCCAGCTCATCGGATTGTCCTTGCCCATCGTCTTCATGTCCCAGCCTTCGATCATGCCGAGGATGCCGAAGACGGTGGTCGCGCCCGACGAGGGCGGGCCCATGCCGCAGACCTTGTAGACGCGGTAGGTCGTGCAGACCGCGGGGCGCTCCTTTGCCTGATAGGCCGCGATGTCCTTTACCGTAAGCTGCGACGGGTGGCGCGGCGCCTTTGCGACCGCATCGCTGATCGCCCTGGCATTGGCGCCGCTATAGAAAGCTTCTGGACCGCGTGCCGCAATGTCGCGGAGCAGCTTGGCATAAGCCGGGTTCTTGATCCGCGTGCCGACCGGCGCGGGCTTGCCGTCGACATAATAGATCGCCTTGGGGGCCGGGAACTCCTTCCACATCGGCTCGAACTGGACGAGCCAGTTGTTGAGCGCCGGGGTGACGATGAAGCCTTCTTCGGCAAGCTTGATCGCGGGCTGGAACAGTGCCTTCCATTCGAGCTTGCCCCATTTCTTGTGCGCCATTTCCATCAGGCGCACATTGCCGGGGACGCCAACCGACAATCCGCCGGGGATGACGTCCATATAGCCGCGCGCCTTGCCGTCGGGGCCGAGGAAGCGATCGGGCTTCGCCGCCGCGGGCGCCATTTCGCGGCCGTCGATCGTCGAGATGCTGCCGTCCCTGGCATTATGGTGAACCATGAAGCCGCCGCCGCCGATCCCGCTCGACTGCGGTTCGACCAGGGTCAGCACCGCGACCATCGCGATCGCGGCGTCGGCGGCGGTGCCGCCCTCGTGCAAGATCTCGCGCCCCGCCTCGGTCGCGCGCGGGTCAGCGGACGAGGTGACGCCCTGCGCAAGCGCGGGTGCGGATACGGTGATGGAAAGGAGGGCGGCGAGCGGAAGGAATCTTTTCAACATGCGCGCGACATTGGCGTGGAGGTGGAGGCAGCGCAACCCTTGTTCCCTCCCGCTTGCGGGAGGGGAGAACGGCTTATTCCGTTCCCACCGCGTCCGACACGCGCGCGAAGCCATCGCGCGCGGCCAGCTTTTCAAGCCCATGCGCAATCCGGCCCGCAAGGCCGGGGCCTTCATAGACCATCGCCGAATAGATCTGGACCAGGCTGGCGCCCGCGCGGATGCGTTCCCAGGCCTGTTCGGGCGACGCGATGCCGCCTGCGGCGACGAGCGGCAGCTTGCCCCCGCTCGCATTATGGAAGTCCCTGACCCGTTGCAGTGCCAGTCCGGCGAGCGGCGCGCCCGAGAGGCCGCCCGCTTCCTCCGCATGACGCGAGGCGAGCGCGGGACGCACGATCGTCGTGTTCGAGACGATGACCGCCGCCAGCCCCTTGTCGAACGCGACCGCAACGATGTCGTCGATGTCGGCGGGTTCGAGATCGGGCGCGACTTTCAGGAAGACGGGCTTCGCCGCGCCGACGGGCTGCGCCGCGGCGACGCCATCGAGCAGCGCCTCGAGCGCGCCCTTGTCCTGCAGCGCCCGGAGGCCGGGTGTGTTCGGCGAGCTGATATTGACCGTCAGATAATCGGCGAGCGGTGCCATCGCGGCGGTGCCCTTCGCATAGTCGGCGATACGGTCGGCGCTGTCCTTGTTTGCCCCGATGTTGATCCCGAGCGGTACCGGCAGGCCAAAGCGGCGCAGGCACGCGATCCGTTCGGCCGCCTTCTCCTGCCCGCCATTGTTGAAGCCCATGCGGTTGATCACCGCCTGATCCTCGACGAGACGGAAAAGGCGCGGCCGCGGGTTGCCGTCCTGCGGCAGCGGGGTCAGCGTGCCGACCTCGACGAAGCCGAAGCCGAAATGCGGCATCGCATGCGCGACGCGGGCATCCTTGTCGAAGCCCGGCGCGAGGCCGACGGGGTTCGGGAATTTGAGCCCCGCCAGATCGGTCGCGAGCGCCGGGCTGGTCAGCGCATGACGCGCGCGCGGCAGCGGCTGGAGCGCGTTCAGGGTGAGGTTGTGTGCGGCCTCGCCGTCGGTGGCGTGGACGATCGGGCGGACGAGCCCATAAGCGGTGTCGGTGAGTGAAGCGAAGAGCGACATGGCCCCCGCCATTGCGCGCACGGTGACGCTATGGCAAGCCCCGTGCGCATCGGAAAAACCGGGAGAAAATCGTGTCGCATCTCAGAATTATCGCTCGCCTGTCCACCGGCCTCGCCCTGTTTGCCGTGGCGGGCTGCGCGCCGGCGGCGGTACAGGAGGCGCCCGCCACCGCGGCAGCGGCGCCCGTTCCCGATGCGGCACCTGCCGGCGCGAACCTCGCGCAATTCTTCGACAATTATGACGCGGCGCAGCTTTCGCTGAGCCCGCAGGGGAAGGCGTATCGCGGCATTCGCGATGCCGACTACGGACGCTGGGATGACGTCAGCGACGAGGCCGAGGTCGCCAGCCACAAGCTGCAACAGGCGACCGCCGCCGCGATGCGCGAAAGCTTCGATCCCAAGGCGCTGGGCGTCGACGAAGCGCTGTCGTTCGAGCTGTTCAACGCGCAGGCCGCGCGCGCCGACCGGCTGTTCCCGTTCCGGGGCCATGGCTATATCTTCGACCAGATGAACGGCGCGCAAAGCCAGATGCCCGCCTTCCTGATCAACATCCACCGCGTCGCCGATGTTGCCGAGGCCGAAGCCTATATCGAACGCATCCGCGGGCTCGGCCCCGTCCTCGATGCGCTGTCGGCGCAATCAGCCGAACGCGCCAGGAAGGGCATCCAGCCCCCGAAATGGGTCTATGCCTACCTGATCTCCGACATCGGCAATTTGCAAAAGCCCGACAACGCCGTGGTCGAGGATATTACGGCGAAGGTCGGCAAGCTCGGCATCGACGCGGCGGAGAAGGCGCGACTGGTCGGCGCCGCCAGGGCGGCATGGAGCGAAAGCGCCAGCCCGGCCTATGGCCGCCTGCTCGCCGAAATGAAACGCCAGCAGACGACCGCGCCGACACAGGATGGCGTCTGGCGCCTGCCCGACGGCAAGGCCTATTATGAGGCGCTGCTCGCCAATTATACGACCACCGACATGACCGCCGCGCAGATCCACGACCTCGGTCTCGCCGAAGTTGCGCGCATCCACGGCGAGATGAAGAAGATCATGGCGCAGGTCGGCTTCAAGGGCACGCTGCAGCAATTCTTCACACACCTGCGTACGGGCCCGCAATATTATTACACGACCCGCGAGGCCTATCTCGCCGACGTCGATGCCAAGGTGAAGGCAATGGAGGCGCGCCTGCCCGCCTTTTTCAACACCCTGCCCAAGGCGCATCTGCAGGTGAAGGCGGTCGAGGCGTTCCGCGAAAAATCGGCGGGCAAGGCCTTCTATTCCTCGCCTTCGCCCGACGGTTCGCGACCCGGCATCTATTATGTGAACCTCTTTGATCTGCGCGACATGTCGAAGACCGAACTCGAGGCACTTGCCTATCACGAGGGCGTGCCCGGCCATCATTTGCAGCGTGCGGTGCAGACCGAACTGACCGGCTTGCCGCCTTTCCGCCGCTTCGGCGGTTTTACCGCCTACACCGAGGGATGGGGCCTCTATACCGAGGAACTCGGCAAGGACATGGGCTTCTACACCGATCCCTACAGCGATTTCGGGCGACTGGGCATGGAGCTTTGGCGCGCGTGCCGCCTCGTCGTCGACACGGGTATCCACGATAAAAGATGGAGCCGCGAACAGGCTATCCAGTATCTCAAGGACAATACACCCAACCCCGACGGGGACATCGAAAAGGCGATCGAACGCTATATCGTCTATCCAGGGCAGGCGACCGCCTATCTGATCGGCAAGCTGAAGATCATGGAATTGCGCGGTCGCGCGCAGGCGGCGCTCGGCGACAAGTTCGATTTCCGTACCTTCCACGACGTCGTGCTCGAATCGGGTCCGGTGCCGCTCGACGTCCTCGAACGGCGCGTCAATGTCTGGATCGCGGCGCAGAAAGGTTAGGAAACTGACGATTGCGGCTTGACGCGCGAGCCGGAAGCGCAAATGATTTGATCCAGAAAATAAGGCTGCCGGGTCACGGTTGCCAAAGGTCTGGGTCTCATGTCGGATACTTCTTCCTCGCCTGGGGGCGTGGACGGCGTCGCGCCGTTCGAACTACACTATTTCCCGCCCGATCCCGATCTGGCGGAGATGGTGTCGAGTTTCTATTTCGCGCGCGTCAACATGCCGCGTTTCGATGAATATGAGCGCGCCGACCGTCCGCAGTTCCGCTTCGTCACCGCCGCCGATGGCGAATATATCTTCGCCGACGACCACCGTTCCTCGGTCCGCAAGGCCAATATCGTCGGTCCGACGAGCGGGCGCGTCCGTGCGATCAGCCATTGCCCGACCCAGATGTTCGGATTCGGCATGTTGCCCGCAGGCTGGGCGGCGCTGATGGGCGACGACGCCGACAAGCTGACCGACCGCGCGATGGACGCCGCCGACCTGTTCGGCCAGTGGATCGACGAGGTTGCCAGCGCGCTGGAAAAGGCCGCCACCGTCGAGGAAAAGCTGGTCATCGGCAACAATTTTGCGCGCGAGGTTCTGACCCGGGGCGAGACCGCGCCGATGTGGTTCATCCGCACCGTCGATGGCTGGCTCACCGAATCGCCTTCGCCGCAGGTTCCCGAACTGGTCGAGGCGACGGGGATGTCGATCCGCTCGGTCGAGCGAATGACGAAACATTATTACGGCCTGTCGCCGCGGATGCTCGCGCGCAAATATCGCGCGGTGCGTGCTGCGTCGGCGCTCGCCCGCGGCGAAGGGCTCGATGCCGCGCAACTCGGCGATGCCTTTTACGACCAGTCGCACCTGATCCGCGAGATCAAGCGCTTCGCCGGCGCGACGCCGGGCCAACTCGGCAAGCCGACCAGCTATACCGAAGCGACGACCAAGGGCCGCAAACAGCTTGCCGGCAAGGTCAGCCCGCTCGTCTCGGAAACATAGGGCAAATGCCCCCCTGCCGCGCGGAGATGGGGAAAATCGAAGCGCGCGCTTCTTCCGCGAAAACCGGTTAACCTTCGAAAATTATCTGTCCCGTCGTTTTGGCGTTTTCATCCAATCACGAATCGTCGCGCGGGCATAATCCCCCGTTGCGACCCAGAAGAGCTCATCCTCTGACGAGGACTTGAGACCTTCATCTTGGCACTCATTTGGCTTTGGCCGGATGGGTGCCTTTTTTTTGGCGCAGCTTTTCTATCGCCCGGCACAAACGCGCTTGCTTGCGCAGCGAAGATCGGCCGCCTATATAAGTGGAGTAATTTACTCCAGTTAAGAATCGTTCGCAACTGCGACGGAAAAATACAATGCGCCTGTCCAACCTTGCCGATTATGCCGTGGTGCTGATGAGTGCCGCCGCCCGCCAGTGCGGGTCGGTGCCGATTCACGCCGGCATGCTTGCCGAGCAGACGGGAATCCCGGGACCCACCGCACAGAAACTGGTGAGCCAGCTCGCGCGCGCCGGCCTGCTCGTCGCCTCGCGCGGCAGCGGCGGCGGTGTGCGGCTCGCGCGGCCCGCGGCGGCGATCAACGTCGCCGATATCATCGAAGCGGTCGAAGGACCGATAGCGCTGACCTCCTGCGTGTCCGAAGGGCGCCACGATTGCTCGCTCGAAGGCAGTTGCAAGGTGCAGCCGCATTGGGGCGTCGTGAACGGAGCTGTACGCGGCGCGCTGGCGGAAATCAGTCTGGCGAGCTTGAGCGTCGCCCCGAAACACCCCTCCCCTCCGCCGATCCCGGCATTGGCCGGCGACGAGATCAGATCATGACCGACAACACCGAACTCCCCGTCAAGGACCAGGCCGCGTACGACGCCGCGGCGAAGGTCGCCGACTATGAACATGGCTGGTCCTCGGCCATCGAGACCGACTTTGCGCCGAAGGGGCTGACCGAGGATACCGTCCGCTTCATCAGCGCGAAGAAAAACGAGCCCGAATGGATGCTCGACTGGCGGCTGAAGGCGTTCCGCCACTGGCAGACGATGGAGACGCCCGACTGGGCGAAGCTCAACGTGCCGCCGATCGACTATCAGGATGCCTATTATTACGCGGCGCCCAAGGCGAAGCCGAAGCTGTCGTCGCTTGACGAGGTCGATCCCGAGATTCTCGAGGTCTACAAGAAGCTCGGCATCCCGATCGAGGAGCAGAAGGTGCTCGCAGGCGTCGAGGGCGCGCGCAAGGTCGCTGTCGACGCGGTTTTCGACAGCGTCAGCGTCGCGACGACCTTCCGCGAGGAATTGAAGCGCGCGGGCGTGATCTTCCTCTCGATCTCCGAAGCGATCCGCGAATATCCCGAGCTGGTGAAAAAGTGGCTCGGCAAGGTCGTGCCGATGCACGACAATTATTTCGCGACACTCAACTGCGCGGTCTTCTCCGACGGAACCTTCGTCTATGTGCCCGAGGGTGTGCGCTGCCCGATGGAGCTGAGCACCTATTTCCGCATCAATGCCGAGAATACGGGGCAGTTCGAGCGCACCTTGATCGTCGCCGACAAGGGCGCGTACGTCTCCTACCTTGAGGGCTGCACCGCGCCGATGCGCGACGAAAACCAGCTTCACGCCGCGGTGGTCGAACTGGTCGCATTGGACGATGCCGAGATCAAATATTCGACCGTCCAGAACTGGTACCCCGGCAACGCCGAGGGCCTCGGCGGCATCTATAATTTCGTGACCAAGCGCGCGCTGTGCCAGGGCAAGCGCAGCAAGGTATCGTGGACGCAGGTCGAAACCGGCTCCGCGATCACGTGGAAATATCCGAGCTGCGTGCTCAACGGCGACGACAGCGTCGGCGAATTTTATTCGGTCGCGGTGACCAACAATTTCCAGCAGGCCGACACCGGCACCAAGATGATCCACAATGGCAAGCGCACGCGCTCGACCATCGTCAGCAAGGGGATCAGCGCGGGCAAGTCGAACAACACCTATCGCGGGATCGTCCGCGTCGCGCCCAATGCCGAGGGCGTGCGCAACTTCACCCAGTGCGACAGCCTGCTGCTGGGCAGCACGTGCGGCGCGCACACGATGCCGTACATCGAGGTCCGCAACCCGACCGCGACCGTCGAGCATGAAGCGACGACGAGCAAGATCAGCGACGACCAGCTTTTTTACGCGATGCAGCGCGGGCTGGGGCAGGAAGAGGCGGTGGCGCTGATCGTCAACGGCTTTGCGAAGGAAGTGCTGCAGCAACTGCCGATGGAGTTTGCCGTCGAGGCGCAGAAGTTGCTCGGGATCAGTCTGGAAGGATCGGTTGGATAATGCAGAGGTTCGTCAAATCCGTCTTGCTCGGAGCAGGTCTGCTGGCTTTTACCGGCGGCGTTCACGCCGCTGCGCCGGCCAAAACCCTGCCCGAAGAGTTGCACGGCAATTGGTTTGAAGACGTCAATCACGCCATTCCCGTCTGTTCGAATGAAGATTCCGGCTTGCTTCAGGTTGAAGCGAAAGACTTCACCTTTCCCCTGCAAGTCGGCACGGTCATCGACGTGACCGAAGTCGAGATGAACCGCTACCGTGTCCGCTTTTGGGAAGAATCCGCATCGGATGGACCAAAGCCGCCGTCGCCCGTCGAGCGCGTCCAGTTCTGGTCGCTCAGCCATGACGCGGAACATCTCTTTATTAGCGGCAATGGCATGTCGCTCGACCTTTTCCGCTGTCGCCCCCAGCCCACCGAATGATGGCGCACCCGCGCGCACCGAACTGATACGGACAAGACAAGATCATGCTGACGATTGAAAACCTTCACGCCACCGTCGCCGACAAGCCGATCCTGAAAGGCCTGTCGCTCGCCATCAATGCAGGCGAGATCCACGCGATCATGGGGCCCAATGGCGCGGGCAAATCGACGCTGTCCTATGTGCTCGGCGGGCGGCCCGGTTATGAGGTCACCGAGGGTTCGGTGAGTTTCACGCCCGATGTCATGTTCCCCGGCGCCAACGCGACCGACGAGCCGGGTTCGGGTTTTGAGCGCGGGACGGGGACGACCGAGACGCTCGACCTTCTCGCGCTCGACCCGCACGAGCGCGCCGCGGCGGGGCTGTTCCTCGGCTTCCAGTATCCGGTCGAGATCCCCGGCGTGTCGAACGTCCAGTTCCTGCGCGAAAGCCTGAACGCTCAGCGCAAGGCGCGCGGGCAAGAGCCGCTGTCGGGCGGCGATTTCCTGAAGCTCGCGCGCGAGAAGGCCGGGCTTCTCAAGCTCGACATGGACATGCTCAAGCGCCCGGTGAACGTCGGCTTTTCGGGGGGCGAGAAGAAGCGCAACGAGATGGTGCAGATGGGCATCCTCGACCCCAGGCTCGCGATCCTCGACGAGACGGACTCGGGGCTGGACATCGACGCGCTGCGCATCGTCGGCGACGGGATCAATACGATCATGCGCCGGCCCGACAAGGCGGTGCTGCTGATCACCCACTATCAGCGCCTGCTCGACTATGTGCAGCCCGATTTTGTGCATGTGCTGGCCGCGGGCCGCATCGTGAAGTCGGGTGGGCCGGAGCTGGCGCTCGAACTCGAACGCGAAGGCTATGCGGAGATCGCGGCTTGACCATGAGCGCCCTCCCCTCGCGGCGTGACGAAGCGTGGCGCTACAGCGACATCGATGCGGTGACCGCAGCGTGGCCGCTGCCGACGCCCGAGAGCATCATCGTGCCTGCGGGCGGCAGCTTTGCGCGCGCGATCGTGCAGGACGAGGGTGCGATCCGGCAGATAGGGCTCGTGCTCGGCAAAGGCGCGACTGCGTCGCTGCATGTGCTCAACATCGGCGGCGCCTATGGCCGCATCGAACTCGCGGTGACCCTTCACGAGGGCGCCGACTTCCATCTCGGCGCGGCGCAGATCGGCGGCGGTGAGCAGAATCTGGAGATTGTCACCACCGTCATCCACGCCGAACCCGGCGCGACGTCGCGGCAGGTGGTGCGCTCGGTGCTCGGCGGGACGGCGACCGGCACATATCTCGGCAAAGTCGCGGTCGCGCGCGATGCGCAGCAAACCGACAGCGAGCAGGATGTGAAGGCGATGCTGCTCGACCGCAGCGCCACCGCCAACGCCAAGCCCGAGCTCGAAATCTTCGCCGACGACGTCAAATGCGCGCATGGCTGCGCGATCGGCGAGCTCGATGCGATGGCGCTTTATTACCTTCAGTCGCGCGGCCTGCCGCCGGGCGAGGCGAAGAAGCTGATGTTGCAGGCGTTCGTTGCAGGCGTGTTCGACGGCGCCGAGGACGAGGAAAAGCTGCAGGCGCTCGCGCTTGCGAAGCTGGGAGAGCTGGTGTGACGACCACGACCGCGCTCCGCACCTTCCCCGACGTCCGCGCCGACTTCCCCGGCCTGACGCCCGGCTGGCACTATCTCGACACCGCCGCGACGGCGCAGAAGCCGCAGACGGTGATCGACGCGACGATCAATGCGATGGGCCGCGACTATGCGACGGTGCATCGCGGCGTCTATGCGCGTTCGGCCGACATGACCCTCGCATATGAGGCGGCACGGCGACGGATCGCGACGTTTATCGGCGCGGGCGAGGAGCAGGTGGCGTTCGTGCGCGGGGCGACCGAAGCGATCAACCTTGTCGCTTATTCGCATCCGAAGAAGGGGCGTGTGCTGCTGTCGGTACTCGAGCACCACAGCAATATCGTGCCGTGGCAGCTTGCGGGCTGGCAGGTCGATGTCTGCCCGCTGACCGAAGACGGGCGCATCGATCTCGATGCCGCCGGGAAAATCCTGACCCCCGAACACAATATGGTCGCCTTCGCGCATGTGTCGAACGTGCTCGGCAGTCCGCTCGACGTCGCGCGCGCCGCCGAACTGGCACACCGCGTCGGGGCCGAACTGTTGATCGATGGCTGTCAGGCCGTGCCGCGCCTGCCGGTCGATGTCGCGGCATTGGGCTGCGACTATTATGTTTTCTCGGGGCATAAGCTCTACGGCCCCACCGGCATCGGCGTGCTGTGGAGCGACAAGCTCGATACGCTGCCGCCCTGGCAGGGTGGCGGATCGATGATCGACCGGGTTACCTTTGAAAAGACGACTTACGCCCCTGCCCCCACGCGCTTCGAGGCGGGTACGCCCGCGATCATCGAGGCGATCGGGCTCGCGGCGGCGGTCGATTATGTCTCGAGCGTAGGGATCGATGCGATCCACGCGCATGAATGCGCGCTGGTGGGCACGCTGCGCGAGGCGATCGCGCGCAAGAACAGCATCACGCTGTTCGGCCCTGAAAACAGCGCCGGAATCGTGAGTTTTGCGATGGCGGGGGTTCATCCGCACGACATCGGCACTATCTTGGACGAAAGCGGGGTCGCGATCCGCGCCGGGCACCATTGCGCACAGCCGCTGATGGAGCATCTGGGCGTTGCCGCGACCGCGCGTGCGAGTTTTGGCGTTTACAGCAATGACGACGATGTGGCGGCGCTGATCGACGGCCTCGCCCGCGTCGAGAGGATTTTCGGATGAGCGAGGACCGGATGATCAAGGTTGAGGAAGTCACGAGCGTCGAGGCGCCGCCGAAGGCACGCGTCGAGGATGTCGAGACCGCACCCGAGAAATTGGAGCGCAAGCGCGACTATCTCGAAGGCTTCCTTGCGGCCAAGCCTGCAGAGGTCGCACCCGGTGCGGTCGGCGGCGACCTGTATGAAGCCGTGATCAATGCGCTGAAGGATATATTCGACCCGGAAATCCCGGTGAACATCTATGACCTTGGCCTGATCTACAACGTCGAGATCGACGAAGGCCATGTCATGGTCACGATGACGCTGACGACGCCGCACTGCCCGGTCGCCGAATCGATGCCCGCCGAGGTCGAACTGCGCGTCGGTGCAGTGCCCGGCGTCGGCGATGCCGAGGTCAATCTCGTCTGGGATCCGCCGTGGTCGCCGCAGAATATGAGCGACGAAGCCCGGCTCGAACTGGGAATGCTGTGATGACCGAGATAAAAATCCGCGCTCGCCCGTCCGCCGTAACGCTTACCCCCGGCGCCGAAGAACGTATCGCGAAGCTGATGGCGTCAGCGCCCGAAGGCGCGATCGGCGTGCGACTGTCGACCCCGCGCCGCGGCTGTTCGGGGCTCGCCTATTCGGTCGACTATGTCACCGAGGAGCAGAAGTTCGACGAGAAGATCGAGACGCCGGGCGGCGTCTTCTACATCGACGGCGCGTCGGTGCTCTATCTGATCGGCAGCACGATGGACTGGGTCGAGGATGACTTCGCCGCCGGCTTCGTGTTCGAGAATCCGAACGCCAAGGGCGCGTGCGGCTGCGGCGAAAGCTTCACCGTCTAGGCGCGCTTTTCCGCGCAAAACATGCTATAACGCCCCTCTTGAAGCAGGGGCATTGTCATGGTTCGTGCCTTCTATCTGGCCTATGCGGCTATTTGCTACGCGATATTCTTCGCGACATTCCTGTATCTTGTCGGTTTCGTCGGCAATTTTCCCTTCATCGCCGTAACGGTCGATTTCGCACGCGAGGCGGAGCCTGTGGTGGCGGTTGCTATCGACATCGCGCTGATCGCCGTCTTCGGCATCCAGCATAGCGTGATGGCACGGCCGACGTTCAAGGCGAGGTGGACGCATATTGTTCCCGCCGCGATCGAGCGGAGTACCTATGTGCTGTTCGCCAGTCTCGCCCTGATCGCGCTGATGCTGTTCTGGCACGAACTGACCGCCCCGGTCTGGACGGTCACCCATCCGCTGGTCGCCGCGATCCTGTGGGTGCTGTTCGGGCTCGGCTGGCTGATCGTCCTCGCCAGCACCTTCCTGATCAATCATTTCGAGCTATTCGGGCTGCAGCAGGCATGGTTCGCGATCCGTCAAAAGGCGGCACCGCCGCCAGTGCTGCGTCAGCCGCTATTCTACAAATTCGTCCGCCATCCACTCTACGCCGGCTTCTTCCTTGCCTTTTGGGCGACGCCCGCGATGACCGCGGGGCATCTGTTGCTCGCCGTCGGCCTCTCCATCTATATGCTGATCGCGATCCGGCTCGAAGAGCGCAATCTGGTCGACACCTTCGGCGCCGATTATGTCGCCTATCGCGAAACGACGCCGATGCTTGTGCCGGGCACCGGCGGCCGGGGACGTGCCTAGCGACAGACGGTCCAGCCCGCCGTCCGCGCCGCCATGTCGATATGAAAATGGTCGGCGTGCGCGCGATTATAGTCGGGCGACAGGATCGTGCTGAACAGGCCGCAGCTTTCGTCGCGAACCTCGTGCAGGAACTCGCTGCGCTTGTCGCCCGGGGCCCAGTCGTTGATGAGCGAAATGCGCGTCCCGTCGGCGAGGACAAAGGCCGAGATGTCGATCGCGTTGGCGGTCGAATGCTGGCTTTGCGCCTGCTCCCCCGCGATCTTGCGGCAATTATAGCTGCCGAGATTTTCGAATTCGACGACCCTTTGCCCGAAATATTTCCGCGCGAGCGGCTGGACGACGTCGCGATTCCATAGCGCCATCGCCGCAGTCACCGAACAGCTCGGTGCGACGTTCGCGGGCCGCATCGTCGGCACGAAGCGATCGCCGGTCAGGATCATGCGCTGGCTCGCGCGGCACGTGCCGTTCCCGACCGCCGGTCGTCGCAGATAGCCGGCGCCCGCGCGATCGAAGGCGGCGAAGCAGGCGCTGTCGTCGCCGGCCAGCGCCACGAGCTTTCGGTGCGTCGCCCAGCCTTGCGGATGCGCGAGTTCGAAGCGTGCGGTCGGGATATGCTCGGGATGGTCGCGCACCCACTGCATGCCAAGGACCGCGCCCAGCGTCAGCAGCAGCGCGGCGCCGAACCAGATCAGATAGGGGCGGAGCGTCTTCATCGTCGTCCATTCTGCGTGCCGCAAATTACCGCTTGTTGAAAGCACTTTGCGGCTTGATAGCGTTCCCCGTGGCAAAACGCTCGATCCTGATCGTCGGCGGCGGCACCGCGGGCTGGCTGACCGCCGCCTATCTCGCGCGCTTCTTTGACCTGGCGCGCAATCCGCGCCTGTCGATCACCTTGCTCGCGTCGGACGAAATCGGCAGCATCGGGGTGGGCGAAGGCGCGTTTCCGACGATCCGCAACACTTTGCAGTTCATCGGGATCGACGAAAGCGAGTTCGTGCGGCGCGCGTCGGCGACCTTCAAGCAGGGCATTCGCTTCGACGACTGGGTCCGCACCCCCGAGACGGGTCAGTCGAGCCATTATTTCCACCCGTTCGAGGCGCCATATCATGGCGACGGATACAGCCTCGTTTCCTATTGGCTGCTCCAGGACGAAAAGGCGCGGCGGCCGTTCGCCGAGGCGATGACGATCCAGAACCGCGTCGCCGAGGCGCAGCGGGCGCCGAAGCGCCCCGGCGAGGGCGCGTTCACCGGCCCGCTGAACTATGCCTATCATTTCGACGCGGCGCGGCTCGCCGAGGTGCTGTCGGCGCAGGCGTGCGCGATGGGGGTCGGGCATCTCCGCGGCACGCTGACCGGCGTCGGGCTGAACGCCGGAACCGGCGCGATCGACCATGTCGTCACCGCCGAGCACGGGAAGCTGACCGCCGACCTTTATATCGACTGTTCGGGGTTCCGCGCCGAACTGATCGGTGGGGCGCTGCAGGCGCCGTTCAGGCACGTGGAGCATCAATTGTTCACCGATCGCGCGCTCGCGTGCAAGCTGCCCTACGACCGCCCGGACGTGCCGCTGGAAAGCTATACGATCGCCGCTGCGCACGAGGCGGGGTGGACATGGGACATCGGCCTGGCAGGCGCGCGCGGCGTCGGCTGCGTCTATTCGAGCGCCCATCTGAGCGACGACCGCGCGGCCGAAATCCTCGCGAACTATACTGGCGGACGCAGCCATGACGTCACCGTCCGCTCGATCCCGTTCGAGGCGGGCTATCGCCCTGCGTCATGGGTCAAGAATTGCGTCGCGGTCGGGCTGTCGGGCGGTTTTCTCGAACCGCTCGAATCGACCGGCCTGGTAATGATCGAGACCGCGGCGGCGATGATCGCGGAAATGTTCCCGCTGAACGGCCCGGTCGCGGCGCCCGCGCGGCGCTTCAATGAACTCATGGCGGCGCGCTACGAAAACACGATCAACTTCCTGAAGCTCCATTATTGCCTGAGCCAGCGGAAGGAAGCCTTCTGGCGCGACAACGGCGACCCTGCGTCGATCCCCGAGCGGCTGAACGACCTGCTCGAGGAATGGCGTTACCGCCCGCCGGGGCGGTTCGATTTCATTCTCGACCTCGAAAGCTTCGCCTTCTTCAACTATCAATATATTCTCTACGGGATGGAATATCGCACCGACCTGTCGCCGGTACGCGAGGAATATCCCGACACCGCCGAGGCCGAACGCATCTTTGCGCGGATCAGAAGCTTCGGCGACCGCGCCGCGAGCGAGCTGCCCGAACATCGCGCGATGATCGACCAGATCAACGCCGGCAGTGTCACCGCCTGAGGCACGCTAGCCCGCCGGCGCGAGCCGCGCCTCTTCGCGTGCTGCTTCTTCGGTTCCGAGCGCACCGAGCTCGCCGGTCTCGCGCGCCTTGCGGCCATAGACGATCTCGAACAGCGGCCCCGCCATCACGGTGGTGACAATCGCCATCAGCACCATCATCGAGAAGAGCGTCGGGCCGATGATGCCCTTTTGCAGCCCGATGTTGATGATGATGAGTTCCATCAGCCCGCGCGCGTTCATCAGCGCGCCGA
>JALDYH010000232.1:0-5799 GCA_032154175.1 Sphingopyxis sp.
AAGCTCTCCATGTTCGCCCCGCCAGACAAACGCCGCAAACCCGTCAAAACACCAGATCCACAAACACGCGTCATCAACGCCGGGAGAAACGTAACTGGATCCGTCATGCCGCGATGGTGCGGACTAAGACGAGCAAGCGCAAGCCGCCAATCGCGTCAGGCTGGCCGGCGATCAAGAAAGCGAAAATGACGCGGCAACCTGCGCCAAACATCTTGCCCCGATCGGGAGCGGCTTTACGATTCCGGCAACGAAAAAGGGGCCGGCTTGCGCCGGCCCCTTTCCCCTTCAGTCGCGCAGACGCACGAGGTCGTTGAGCAGGCCTTCGGTGCCGTTCGTCACCGTCAGCCGCTCGACCTTGCCCGCGATGCTTTCCAGCGCCTCGAGCTCTTTCAGGCGGAGCATGACCGGGTTTTCGGCCATGACCTTCGCCGTGTTGAGCAGCGAGCGCGTCGCGTTCGTTTCCTCACGCCGGCGGATGACATTCGCCTCCGCCTCCTTCTGCACCGCGACGACCTGGTTCAGGATCTCGCGCATCTCGCCCGGCAGGACTACGTCCTTGAGCGCGATGTCGGAGACCTCGACCCCGATCGCCGCCATGTCGGCGCGGACCTTGTCCGCCGCCTCGGCATCGACCGTCACCTTCTGTTCGAGGATCTGGTCGAGCGTCAGCGCGCCGAGCGTCTTGCGGAAGGCCAGCTGCAGCGCCCGGTAGAGCGCATCGGCGAAGTCCTTCACGCTCGACACCGCGAGCAGCGGATCGGCAACGCGGTATTCCGCGCTGATGTTGATCCGCAGCGTCACGCGGTCGCGGGTCAGCACTTCCTGCCCCGTGACGTCGAGCGCCTGGCGGGTCAGGTCAACCAGCTTCGCGGCGATCTTCCGACCCGGGTTCCAGTAACCGGTGACGCCCGGTTCGAGCCGGTCGGTCATCCGTCCGTCGATGCTGACGAGCGCGGTCTTGCCCTCGTCGACCTCGACGCGCGTGACGAGCGTCGTCTTGCCGGCCTTCTGCAGCCGCTGGAACAGCTTCGCCTCGACCCGCGGGCTGTCCGCGATATCGACGGTCGTCGCCTTCCACGGTCCCGCGTCGGCCCACAGGATCAGCTTGTCGTCGGGACCGAGAATGGTGTCGATGATTCCATCGCGTTCGATGACAGCAACTTCGTTCTCGGCCGTGCGAACCACCGTCAGATGCGTCGCCGCATCGACCGGCAGCTTCTCGAGCACCGCTTGTTCATAGGCCGACTTGAACAGCATCTGGCCCAGCGCCTGACGCTCGATGCGCAGCGAACCGTCGCGGTTCTTCAGCACATGTTCGCCGGCACCCAGGATGCCGCGGACCTCGCCCTTGTAGAGCCAGACCGCCCGTTCATTTTCATCGATGAGCACGCGCTTGCGGCCCATCAGGCTATCGATCAACTGCTTCATCATTTCATTCACCATTCTCAATCTGCGCTACGTCACGCCGATTTCCTTTCTTCTTGGACGCTTTGGACATTCCCCCGAACCCAAAGGCACGGGGACCGGCGGCACGGCGGCAAGCGGGCAGGACGCGAGGGGGCTTTGCCGCGACGACACGGGGCAGCAGGATTCGAAAACCCCGGCACCCGGCGCCAACGCCGCGCAGCCTTCATCGTCTGCCAGGCTTTCCGGCATGGCTTCGGATTGGACGCCGGCACCGACCTCTGCCCGGAAGCATCGGTCAGGTAACGGCGCCCGCTCTTCGGCAAGCCGATCCCCGGACCCATCAATTGCAAAGACAGTTTCGAGACTGTTACAGCTTATCAGGCTGCTGGTCGTGCAAAGGACCGGTTTTGGTGCAGGATTCGAACCCGCGACACCAAGGACCTAAACCTTGTGCTCTCCCACTGAGCTAACCAATGGTGCAGACGACAGGATTCGAACCCGTGACCTCCGGCCCCAAAAGACCGGCGCTCTCCCGCTGAGCTACATCCGCAAACCTGGCCAAACGTGGCGGCATCCGTACAGCGAACCGGCAGCGCCGGTCGATGCGGGCGGGCTTCGCGAAACCCCGATCCGTCGATGTCCGCCCCGCCGACTGGCCGGGGGACGGCGCCGTTAGGCCCGCCCAAAATAGAGCGCAAGTAAAAAATCACATATAAAGAAGATTTTATATGAATTTCATCTATAATTCGCCGTAAGATCTATAGTCTTCGACATGGACGTTGGGCCGTCGAAAGCTCGTAAAACTCATGCTCGCCGACAGGTCGAGCGCCTCGACTTGATGCCACCAGCCGACAGGCAGAAAGACGGCTTCGCCGGGCCCTATGATTGTTTCGAGCACGGGCGGCGTTGCGGCATCGCCATCGCCGGCGGGTAAGGCTTCATTGCCCCAGTCGGAGAAGCAGTGGCGGCTGTTGCGCATCCGCGCAAACGCCCACGGCGGCGCCATGCGCACGCGCTTTCGTCCGATCACCTGCACCAGCAGATTGTTGGTGAGATCGTGATGCCAGGGGGTGAGCGTGCCCTTCGGTCCGAGCCAGAAAAAGCCGTCGCGCGCCCGCGTTCCGTCGAGCAGTCCGATCGGCGCCATATCGTCCCACAGCGGCGCCAGCGCCGCGGCGTTGGTGCCGCTGTTATAGGCGGTGAGATAGATGTCGTTGCTCGCCGCGTCCTTTCGGAGCCAGCCGATCAGTTCGGCGAAGCGAACGAGCCGGCGATGATCGTCCTTCGCGAGCTCATAATCGGGACTGCGCTCGCGCTCGACCTGCGCCTCGACGACCGCATCGCCCGCGACCGCAGCGAAATGGTCGAGCGACCAGCGTGTCAGTGCCGGCCAATGATCGATGAGACCGGCCAGCTTGGCAGGCCGGTTCGCTTCGTAATAATGGCGGTAAAAATGGTCGGCGTCCGGAGCCTCCAAACGATCGAGCGCAAAGCCGCCCTCGGCCTCCCGCGCGAGGCGTTCCTGATTGGCGAGCAACCATCCCTGCTTGACCATCCGCGCCGCCTGCCGCCGCAGCATCGCCGCCATCGGATCCTTTGCCAGCCGGTCGATCTCATATCTGGCGGCGGCGGCCGATATCCCCGCGGCGACCAGCCGGCTGTGGAGAGCGCCGTCATCGTCGCCGGCGGCCAAACCCTCGGCAAGCAAGGTGCGCTTGTCGGACTGGGACATGAAGGCTCCTCAAATCGCTCCGCCAATTAGCGCGAGCCGGCGCCCCGGCTCAAGCGCGCATCTGTGACAGATCGATGACGCAAGCGCCCGAAATGATCAATCGCCCGACGGCCCCTCATAACCTGCACCATAGACCGCGCCGCGGAAATCGCGGTGAAGCGTCCCGTCATAGGGGATGGTCTGGACAAAAAAGACTGCCGTCAACTGGTTCGCCGGATCGACCCAGAACAGGGTCGATGCCATGCCGTCCCAGAAAAACTCGCCCGTCGCGCCGCGATTCTCCTCCGCGGTTTGCGGCGGCGACTTGCGCACCGCGAAGTCGAAACCGAAGCCGACCGCGCCCTTGCCGGGGAGCCACGCGCGTTCGGTGATTGCGGGGTCGAGCTGGTCGGTCGCCATCAGCTTCACGGTCGAGGGTTTGAGGATGCGCGCGCCGCCCAGTTCGCCCTCGTTCAGCAACATGCGCGCGAAACGCTGATAGTCGTCGAGCGTCGAGGCAAGCCCGAAGCCGCCGGGGGTCAGCGCATGATCGCGAAAATTGAGCGCCTGCGCGCCCGCCGCATCCTGCTGGACCAGTTCGCCGTCCTTCTTCACATTCATCGCGGCAAAGCGCGGCAGCTTCGCATCGGGTTGCCGCCATGCAGTGTCGGTCATCTTCAGCGGTTCGAAGATATGCGCGCGGACATAATCGGCAAACGGCTGACCCGACAGCTTCTCCACCAGCGCCGCCTGCACATCGACCGCAATGCTATATTCCCACTGTGTCCCGGGCTGGTAGAGCAGCGGCACGCCCGCAAGCCGGCGGCTCGCCTCGGCGAGCGGGATGGTCAGCGCGAGCGGGTCGGCGGCGACATAGGCGTCGTGCGCGGGCGTCGGCCCGGCACCATAAGCGAAGCCCGCGGTGTGGCGCAGGATATCGCGCACCGTGATCGGCCGTTCGGCCGCGACGTAGCGCGGTTGTCCCGCTGCATCCTTGCCCGCATAGACGCGCATATCGGCATATTCGGGGAGATATCTGGCGAGCGGGTCGTCGAGGTGGAACTTGCCCGCCTCCCATAGCTGCATCAGCGCCACGCCGGTCACCGGCTTGGTCATCGAATAGATTTGCGCAATCGTGTCGCGGCGCATCGGCTTGCCGGCGGCGCGGTCGGCGAGCCCGGCGGTACCGAAATAAACTTCCCTGCCGTCCTGCCAGATCAGCGCCGATGTTCCGGCAGCGCGGCCGTCGGCGACCATCGCCTCGAGCGCAGCGTCGATCCGCGCCCCGTCGATTTTCACCACTTCGGCAGGCGCGGCCTGCGCATGCAGCGGCGGCCCGATCACAACCATCCCCGCACATGCCATCATGAACGCCAGTGCCAGCCGCTTGCCGCGCATATCGTCTCTCCCCAGTCCCGGCCGTTCGCCGCGATCGCGACATACCACGTGGGATCGCGCGCAACAGGTCAACCCGAACAGGTCTGCGA
The DNA here is from genome assembly GCA_032154175.1 of Sphingopyxis sp. Taxonomy (GTDB): domain Bacteria; phylum Pseudomonadota; class Alphaproteobacteria; order Sphingomonadales; family Sphingomonadaceae; genus Sphingopyxis. The sequence goes on from JALDYH010000232.1 coordinate 4,606, forward strand.
GAGGCTATTCGCCCGCAGTCGTTTCCGCTGCGGGCGCTTCGGCTGCGGTCAGGCTGCCATTCTGGATCAGCCACTGCGGATAGCCTGTCTGCACCGACGCCATGATCCGGTCGATCGCGGCGGCGACCTGTTCACCCTCGGCCTCGCGGTCGCGCTGGACGACGACGCGGCGCGCCTGCGCATCGATCAGCACGCGGTCGCGCGGCAGCAATTCGCCGACAGTGAGGCCCGAAAGGATTGCGCGTGCATCCTCCTCGCGCTGTTCGAGCGCGGCGAGGCGGCGATTGAGCTGTTCCTCGACCTGCACCGCGGCGTTGGTCTGCTGACGCAGCTGGACGATATTGACGCGCACCTCGCGGTCGAGTTCGGCGCCGATCTTTGCGGCCAGCTGCTTGTCGAGCCGCCCCGCGTAGCGATCGACGAGCACAACGCCGTCGACGGTGATCGCATCGCGCTCCATCCGCACATTGAGGCTGTCGACGCGGTCGCTTTCGCCGAGCAGCGATCTGAGTTCGGTCTGCACGACCGAACGCGCGCGAACTTCGCCCGCAAGGCTGTTGAGCGTCAGCGCGAGCGGGATCGAGAGAATGCCGAGCGTCGCGATGATGCCAGCGACCTGCATCGCGGTATGCTGCGGGGTGAGCGACGGCCCGAAATGATTGAGCCGCGCGACGATCGTCGCGGCAAAGGCGATCGCGAGCGTATTGGTGAGGAACAGCAGCGCGGCGCCGACGGCAAAATCGAAGCGCCCCGTGGCAAGCCCGAAACCGACGGTCGAGAGCGGCGGAACCAGTGCGGTCGCGATCGCGACGCCGACCATCACGCCCGACAGCTTGCGCATGATTGCGTAGACGCCGGCGATGCCGCCGACGACCGCGACGCCGAGGTCGAGCAACGTCGGCTCTGTCCGCGCGCGGAGCTCGGGGGTCACATCGCGGATCGGCGACAGCCAGATGATCAGCATCGCGACGAGCACAGCGACCGCCATCCCCGCGGCGAGCGTCACGAGAGAGCGGCGGATCAGGTTGCTTTCGAGCGTCGCGAGCCCGAAACCCACGCCCATGATCGGGCCCATCAGCGGCGACACGAGCATCGCGCCGATAACGACGGCGGTCGAGCTTTGCAGAAGACCGAGCGTCGCGATCATCGCCGCGAGGATGATCAGCAGCAGGAATTTCTTGTCGAGCCGCGCAT
>JALDYH010000233.1:0-5745 GCA_032154175.1 Sphingopyxis sp.
TCGAAGCGGTCGAAACCGAGCGCCGCCATCACCGCGACCTGATCGGCCGCCATCGCGCGCTTGGAATAATTCGCGTGCGCCGGATCGCCCGGCAGTTTTTCGCTGTCGCCATAGCCACGCAGGTCGGTCGCGACGACGGTGAAGCGCTTCGCAAGCGCGGGCACGACCTTGAACCAGGTCAGATGCGTCTGCGGATGGCCGTGAAGGAGCAGCAGCGGCCGCCCCGACCCGCCGACCGCGGCGCGGATGCGCACGCCGTTTGCATCGACGTCCTGCCAGTGGAAGCCCGGCATGAGTTCGGGATAGTCGGGGCTATTGCTCATCGCTGGCAGCACCCATAAGCCAGGGCTTGCGGCCGAGATAGGCCTTCTCGAACGCGCGGATGCGGTCGGCGTGGGTCAGCGTCTCGCCGATCCGGTCGAGTCCGAGCATCAGCGCGCGCCGCGTCGCCGGATCGATGTCGAAGCCGGCCGCATAGCCGCCCATCTCGATGCGCTGCGCATCGAGGTCGACCGTCATCTCCCCGGCCCCGTCGCTCAGTTCCGCCATCAGCGCCGCGATTTCCGCCGTCGGCAGCGACAGGAGCAGCAGGCCGTTGTTCGCGGCATTGTCCGCAAAGATCGCGCCATAGGAGGAGCCGATGATGCCGCGGATGCCATATTGGAGCATCCCCCACACCGCATGTTCGCGCGACGAGCCACAGCCAAAATTGGGCCCGACGAGCAGGAAACGGGTCTCCGCCATGTCCGCGCGGTTGAGGATGAAATCGTCGCGCACCGCGCCGCTTCCATCGAAGCGGAGGTCGTGAAAGAGGCCCAGAGCGAGCCCCGAGCGGTCGATTCCTTTCAGATACGCCTTCGGCATGATGACGTCGGTGTCGATATTGGCGGCAGGCATCGCGGCAACGCGGCCCGCCAGGCGGATGAAGCGCTCCATCAGGCGATATCCTCCGCTGCGAGCATGCGCACGTCGGCAAGCCTTCCCGTGACGGCGGCGGCCGCGACCATCGCCGGACTCATCAGATGCGTGCGGCCGCCAATCCCCTGCCTGCCCTCGAAATTGCGGTTGGTGCTCGATGCGCAACGTTCTCCCGGCGCGAGGCTGTCGTCGTTCATCGCAAGGCAGAGCGAGCAGCCCGAACGGCGCCATTCGAAGCCCGCTTCGATAAAGATGCGGTCGATCCCCTCCTCCTCGGCGGCGCGGCGGACATTGCTGCTGCCGGGCGAAATCATCGCGCGCACCCCGGGCGCTACCTTGCGCCCCTTCAATATCCGCGCGGCATCGCGCAGGTCCGTCAGGCGCGCGTTGGTACACGAACCGATGAAGGCACGGTCGATCGCGATCTCCTGCAACGGTGTACGGGGCGCAAGGTCCATATAAACCATTGCGCGGACCGCGTCGGCGCGGCGATCGGCAGGGATGTCTTCCGGATCGGGAACGACGCCGGTAATCGCCAGCGACTGGTCGGGGCTGGTCCCCCAGCTCACCATCGGCGGAATATCGCCGGCATCGAGCGCGATCTCCTTGTCGAACCGCGCGCCGGGGTCGCTGCACAGCGCCTGCCACTCGGCGCGCGCCTGCGCCAGCAACGCCGGCGCCGGCGCGCGCGGGCACCCGGCGATATAGTCTATGACCTTGTTATCGGGCGCCATCAGCGCAACCCGCGCGCCGCATTCGACCGCCATATTGCAGATCGTCATCCGCGCCTCGACCCCGAGCGCGGCAATCGCTTCCCCCGCAAATTCGACGGCATGGCCCGCCGCACCGTCTGCGCCGATCCGCCGGATCACTTCCATGATCAGATCCTTCGCGGTGACGCCGGGCGCCAGTGTCCCGTCGATCCTGATCCGCATCGTCCTGAGGCGGCGATAGACGAGGGTTTGTGTCGCCAGCAGATGTTCGATGTCCGACGTGCCGATGCCGAAACCGACGACGCCGAATGCGCCATAGGTTGTCGAATGGCTGTCGCCGGCGGCAATGACCATCCCCGGCAAGACGAGGCCGAGTTCGGGCATCACGACATGTTCGATCCCCTGTCGCGGATCGAAGAGATCGAAGATTTCGATCCCGAAATCGCGGCCATTCTCTCCCAGATATTCGATCTGCCGCCGCGCACCGTCGTCGAGCTCGCCCGCATCGCGGTCGGGGTTGGTCGAATTGACATGATCGACGACCCCCAGCGACGCGGCGGGGCGCCAGGGCGCCCGCCCCGCGGCGCGGAGGCCGCTGAACGCTTGGGGGCTTGTATATTCGTTGAGCACCGTTCTATCGATATAGAGCAATAATCGTTCGCCAGCGGCGCCGGATTCGTCGAAAGATAATATGCGGTGTTCGTCGACGATCTTGTCATAGAGCGTTTTTGGCGCCGACATTCCTTTACCCTTCCTGCGGTTTCGCGGGGAGGGATTACCGTCAGCGGTTCGGACGAAGCCAATGCCGGGACAGTATCAATTGATGCGACGAGTGGATTCAAATGGATATCATGTGGCTCGAGGACTTCATCAAGCTTGCTGATGAAGGCAATTTTTCCCGCGCAGCCGAAGCGCGCAACCTGACCCAGCCGGCGTTCAGCCGCCGGATCCGCGCGCTGGAAGACTGGGTCGGCGCGACGCTGGTCGATCGCGACACGCACCGGATCGCGCTGACCGAAGCGGGACAGGCGTTCCGCGTCCTCGCCGAAGAGATCATGCGGCGCCTGACGCTGGGCCGCGATCATGTCCGCGAAATCGGCGGCACGCTGAGCAACGAAATCCGCTTCGCCTCGACGCACGCGCTGTCGACCACCTTTTTTCCTTCGTGGCTCCGCAGCCTGCACGACGGCCATGAAGCCGGGACGATCACGCTAATCGCCGACCATATGGTCGCGTGCGAACGCTTCATGCTCGAGGGCAAGGCCGATTTCCTGCTTTGTCACCACCATACGGCCGCCCAGCACCGCCTCGATCCGGCGGGCTTCGCTTCGCTCGCACTCGGCGAGGATGTGCTGATGCCGGTGACCGCGCCGCTCGGCGACGGGGTGCCCACCCACGTCCTGCCGGGCAGCGGCGACCAGCCGCTCCCCTATCTGGAGTTCGAGGAGAAGTCGGGCATGGGCCGAATCCTGCAAGCGGCGCAGGTAATTTCCGCGGGCTCGGCCTCGCTTCGTACCGTATTCCGCTCGCATATGGCGACCGCGCTGCTGTCGATGGCGCGCGACGGCCGCGGCGTGTGCTGGGCGCCGCTGAGCGTCGCCGCGGCCGATCTCGAGAGCGGCCGCCTCGTCGCCGCAGGCGATGCCCGCTGGCACGTCCCGATCGAGATCCGCATCTACAAGCCGATCGCGCGGCGCAGCCCGAGCGTCGAGGCATTCTGGACGATGCTGAAGAACCGGCTGAAGGCCGAAACCGCATAAGAGACGGTCGGGGGGCCAGCCATGCCGCGTAATAATGATGCGCGGATGCGGTCCACACCGCACGAATGATTCTATGTCGAACCGGCATTGGGAACGATGTCCGCATGTCCATAGACAGGCTGGGCCCTTGCACTAACCGACGAACGGACGGCTTTGGCAGGGTTCAGGGCGGAGAAAAAATATGATCCAGGGACCGGCAACTGCAGCCGCGCGCGGCAAGCTCAAAATTTCGACATCATTTTTCGCGATCTCGCTTTGCGCGGGTCTGGCGAGCGTCGCGGGTACCGCGCACGCTCAAGATGCGGTCGCACCGGCCGATGAACAGGCGATAGCGGGCGGTGACGACATTGTTGTGACAGGGTCGCGCATCGGCCGCCCCGTCCTCGACCTGCCGACACCCGTCGGCGTCGTCACTTCCGAAGCGCTCGACAACAACAACGCCCAATTCGATATCGGCCGCGCGCTCGCGCAGCAGCCGTCGATCGGCTTTTCGGGCAGCATGCAGCAAAGCCAGCAGAGCGGCGCCTCGGGCTCGCGCGGCGAAAATAGCGGCGGGCTGGCCCTGGTCGACCTGCGCAGCCTCGGATCGAACCGCACGCTCGTCCTCGTCAACGGCAAGCGCCGGGTTGCCGGCGCCACCGACAGCACCGCGATCGACCTCAATTCGATCAACCCCAATCTGATCGAACGCATCGAGGTGATCACCGGCGGCGCGTCGGCGATCTATGGCTCCGACGCCGTGTCGGGCGTGGTCAACATCATCCTCAAGGATAATTTCGACGGCTTCCGCCTGTCGTTCAACGGATCGCAGCCCACGCGCGGCGGCGAAGGGCTGACCTATGGCGCCAGCCTCGTCGCCGGCAAGAATTTCGGCGGAGGGCGCGGCAATATCACCATCGCCGCCGACTACACGAAGGTGCAGGAAATCACGCCGCGCCAGGCCGACATGAGAAACAATGTCGCGATGCTCAATCCCGCCGACACGGGCCCCGACGACGGCATCCCCGACATGATCGTCGTCCCCGGCGGCGAGGCGTTGCGCTTTTCGGGCTATGGCGTCGTCGGCTTCAGCAACGACACCGGCGGCCTCGGGCGCTTCGCCTTCAACGACGACGGCACCGTGCGCCCCTTCCCGACCCCCAGCCTGACCGATGGCAGCCTGTTCGGGATTTTCGATAATTGCGGCGCCGCCTGTTTCCGCTTCGACGATTCAATCTCGATCGTTCCCGACATCGAGCGCTACAACCTCAACCTCAGCACGCATTATGATTTCAGCGACAGCGTGCGCGGCTATTTCGGGGTCGATTACAATAATACGTCGAGCTATGGCCGCGGCCAGCCGGTGATCCGCTCGGGCGTCGCGATCGACGTCGCGCAGAACGCCTTCCTGAACGAGGATTTCAGGCAAGACCTGCTCGCCGCGGGCGCAACGACCCTGCGCCTCGACCGGCTCTATACCGATGTCGGCCTTCGCTTCAGCCAGGTCGACCGCAACAGCCTGTCGTTCGTCGGCGGCTTCAAGGGCGAGTTCGAGACGGGGTTCGCCGACCTTCGCTATGACGTTTACGGCACCTATGGCCGCACCAAGGCGAAGTTCATCGGCTACAACCGCCTCGTCGTGCCCAACCTGCTAGCCGCGCTCGACGCCGTGCGCGACCCCGCCAGCGGGCAGATTCGATGCCGGGCCGACGTTCCCGCGTTGCAACCCGCCGGATATGTTCGTCCGAATATTCAAGGCACCGCGCCTTGCTCCCCGTTCAACCCCTTCGGCTCGACCGCCAGTTCGCAGGACGCACGGAACTTCGTGAAAGCGACGACGGTGTCCGAAGCCTTCATCCGGCAGACGACGGCGGGCTTCTCGCTCGCGGGCGATACCGATAAATTCCTGACGATGCCCGGCGGCGGCGCAGTCGGTTTCGCGCTTGGCGCCGAATATCGCAAGGAACGCAATGGCCGCACGACCGATCCGCTCGTCAAGGCGGGGCTGACCAATCAGGCGGCGACGCAGGATTATGAGGGTGGCTATCACGTCACCGAATTCTTCGGCGAGCTCAGCATCCCGATCCTGACCGACATGTCCTTCTTCAAATTGCTGTCGGTCGAGGGTGCCGTCCGTCACGCCGATTACAGCCACGCCGGACAGGCAACGTCGTGGAAAGCCGGTGCGATCTGGGAGCCTGCCGACGGCCTGCGCCTGCGCGCGACGATCAGCCGGGCGATCCGCGCACCGAACATCTTCGAGGCTTTCCGCCCGAGCGAGGGGCAGACGACCAACGTCAACGACCCCTGCGCCCAGACCAACCTCGGGCTCAACCCGAACCGCGCCGCCAACTGCGCCGCGCTCGGCCGCCCGG
>JALDYH010000039.1:0-28572 GCA_032154175.1 Sphingopyxis sp.
TCGCGCGCGGCGACGAGGCGCTGGCGGCGCATCTCGATCACGCGCAGCTTCGAGACATAGCCTTTCTCGAGCAGCGTCTCGTTGGCGGCGATCTGCTCGTCGAGCAGGGGCAGGGTCTCCCCGAGCTTGGCCGCCTGGATCTGCGCTTCGGCGCGGGCAGCGCGGGCGGCCTGGGTGTCGGCGGCGTGCGTGCGGCCGGCCGCCTGGATCTCGGCGAGCTGGGCGCGGGCGAGCGCGAACTGGGTGGCGGCGACGTCGGCCGTGGTTCCGGCGGGCGGGGTGAAGCGCAGACCCCGGCCATCGAGCGCGGACAGCACGGCGCGCAGGCGCGCGGCGTCGAGCGCAGCCGCTTCCAGCGCCTTGCCGGCTTGCGCCGTATCAGCATCCGAGACGGTGGGATCGAGCTCGACCAGCGGCTGGCCGGCGCGGACGCGCTGACCGTCACGGACCAATATGGCGTGGACGATCCCTGCTGCGCCGGGCTGGATCAGCTTGACGTCGTCGGCTGGGACCAGCTTGCCCGGCGCCGAGGCGACGACGTCTACCCGGCCGAGGACCAGCCAGAGCAGCGCGGCTGCGAGCAGGCCGAGCAAGAGCCAGGACGTGACCCGCGCGGTCGGCGACACGGGACGTTCGACCACTTCGAGCGCCGCGGGAAGGAAGTCGGTCTCCTCGGTGCGCAGCACGCCGCGCGACCGCGCGCGCTCATTGTCGAGCGCGTCGCGCACCGCGGTCCAGTGACGGGTGAGGGCGTTCATGCCGCGGCCCCCGCCTGAGCACCGATCTGGCGGTGATGGAGCGCGGCATAGCGGCCGCCGAGGCGGAGGAGCTCGTCATGCGTGCCGCTCTCGACGATGCGTCCGTTGTCGAGCGTCAGGATGCGGTCGCACTGGCGGATCGCGGAGAGGCGGTGCGCGATGATCAGCACGGTGCGGCCGGCGGCGATCGCCTTGAGATTGCGCTGAACAATCTCCTCGCTCTCGGCATCAAGCGCCGACGTCGCCTCGTCGAGGATCAGGATGCGCGGGTTGGTGATTAGCGCACGGGCGATGGCGAGGCGCTGGCGCTGGCCGCCCGAGAAGTTGACACCGCGCTCCTCGACGATCGTGTCATAGCCCCGGGGCAGCGCGAGGATGAAGTCGTGCGCGCCGGCGAGGCGGGCGGCGGTCATGACCTGCTCGATCGGCGTGACGGGATCGGCCAGCGCGATATTCTCGCGGATCGAGCGGTTGAACAGGATATTCTCCTGCAACACCACCCCGATTTGGCGGCGCAGCCAGGCGGGATCGATCTGGGCGAGGTCGACGCCGTCAACCAGCACCCGGCCGCTTGCGGGCAGATAGAGGCGCTGGAGCAATTTGGTGAGCGTCGATTTGCCCGAGCCCGAGGCCCCGGCGATCCCGAGCGTGGCGCCGGCGGGCAGGTCGAGGTCGATGTCGTCGAGCGTCCACGGGCCCTCGGCGGCATAGCGGAAACGGACGCCTTCGAAGCGGACATGGCCCTGGAGCGCCGGCAAGGCGGTGCGCGATCCGGCCCCAGGCTCGGCGCCGGCGTTGAGGATGTCGCCCATCCGCTGAACCGAGAGGCGGACCTGCTGGAAATCCTGCCAGAGCTGCGCCATGCGGATGACCGGGCCGGAGACGCGCTGGGCGAACATGTTGAACGCGACCAGCCCGCCGATCGTCAGCGCGCCAGCGATCACCTGCTGCGCGCCGAAGAACAGGATTGCGGCGAGGCTGAGCTTGGAGATGAGCTGGACTGCCTGGCTGCCCGAATTGCCGAGGTTGATCACGCGCTGGTTGGCGGCGCTGTACGCGGCGAGCTGACGTTCCCAGCGGTCCTGCCATTGCGGCTCGACCGCCGCGGCCTTCAGCGTCTGCATGCCCGAGACGCTCTCGACGAGCAGCGCGTTGTTCGCGGCACCGCGCGCGAACTTTTCGTCGAGCCGGCGGCGCAAGGGGCCGGTAACGACGAGCGAGACGATCACATAGGCGGGGAGGGTGAGGGCGACGATGACGAAGAGGAGCGGCGAATAGAGCCACATCGCCACCATGAAGACGATCGTGAACAGCGGATCGATCAGGACGGTGAGCGAGGCATTGGTCATGAATTCGCGCACCGTCTCCAGCTCGCGGACGCGGGTGACGGTGTCGCCGACACGGCGATTCTCGAAATAGGCGAGTGGCAGGCGGATCAGATGGCGGAAGAGGCGGCTGCCCAGCTCGACGTCCAGTTTCTGGCTAGTTTCCGAATAGAGCCGGGTACGCAGCCAGCCGAATGCGACTTCCCAGAGCGACACGATTACCAGTCCGATACTGAGCACCTGCAGCGTTACCAGGCTGTTGTGCGCCAGCACCTTGTCGACGACATTCTGGAAAAAGAGCGGCGCAGCGAGGCCGAGCAGGTTGAGCGCGAGGGTGATCAGCAACACTTCGCCGATCAGCTTCCGGTATTTGACGATCTGGGGAACGAACCAGGTCATGTCGAAGGCGGGTGCAGCCACCTGCGCGGAATCGCGGGTCGCGACGAGGAGCAGCTCTCCCGACCAGCGGGCCTCCAGCGCGGCGCGGTCCCAGCGTTCGATCTCGGCACCGGGGCGCTGGATTGCCACGGCATCTTCGCCGACGCGGCCTATCACGAACCAGCCGTCGACACCGCCAGCCATCACCGGCATGGGAAGACGCCGCAACCGCTCGAAATCGCCGGTCGTGGCGCGGGCGCGGACACCATCGATGCGCTTTGCCAGGCGGATCAGATCGGATGCCGCGACGGGGTCGGAATGGCCCAGGCTGTGGCGCAATTCGGCCGGGTCCGCCGCGATACGGTGCATGGCGAGGATCAGGGCGAAGGCGGCGAGCCCGTTATCCACGGGCGGCTCCGACGTCCCGAGGGACAGGTCCTGCTGCACGGTGGGTCTCCGATCGGATTCTGGGGGCGTTGATAATCTGCGGGGGTGCGGCAACGTGAATCGTCCGGCACGAACCTTGGTAGCGGCCAAAGTCCGGAGAGCGAAGGCGCCGTGGCTCCGGTCGTCGGAGCAAAGGGGCAATTCGGCTTTCGCAGGTGCAGCATATGGTTGACCCGGGTGCCATCGCGGGCTGTCTGGTGGCGATTGTGTGGGGGGTATGTTTTCAGGCTTATGACGGGAGCCCTGCGATGCCTACCCTCTACATCTCACCGACCGGCAGCGGTTCGGGCGACGGATCGAGCGCCGCGAATGCCGCGACGCTGGAGGATTTGCCACAGCTGATTGCGGCGGCCGGGCCGGGCGGGCAGGTGCTGCTGCTCGCCGATCAAGGGACCTATACTGCGCCGACCGGAGCGCAGGCGATCGTCGGGGGAGGGACGGCGAGTGCGCCCGTGACGATCCGCGGGGTCGACGGCGCGGGCAATGCGATGGCGGCGACGATCGCCGGGACGCGGCCCGAACCCTTCGACCCGGCCAATCCTTCGGGAGAGGAAGTCTTCCGCCTGCTGAGCGGCGCCGACAATCTGCGCTTCAGCGATCTGGCCTTCGAGAATGTCGGCACGGCCTTTCGCGTCGGTGCGGATGTGGACAATTTGACGATCGAGCATGTCGACGCCACGAACGTCTCCCGTTTTTTCGACAATATGGTCTCGGGCGCCAATGCCAGTGCGACGATCGCCGGGCTGACGATCCGCGACGTCGCTGTGGATGGCTATTCGAAGGGCGCGATCCGCATCCAGTACGACACCAATAACGTGCTGATCGAGAATGTGCGCGGCGACAGCCAGTTCCAGGATGGCGACAATTTCGCGATCGGCGTCCATATCACCGGCACCGCGCACGATGTGACGATCGATCGCGTCGCCATGCGCAACGCGCTCGACACGGTGAATGATTATCGCAACGGCGACGGCTTTGCGACCGAGCGCGGCACCTATGACATCACGCTGCGCGACATCATCGCCACCGGCAACAGCGATGGCGGGCTCGACCTGAAGAGCGATAACATCGTGGTCGATGGCGCAATCGTCTCGGGCAATGGCCGCAACGTCCGGCTGTGGGGCACGGGCGCGCAGCTCAGCAACATCGTCAGCCTCGATGCCGGGGCGCCGCTGGCGGGCGGCAACCGCGAGCATATCTGGCTGGCCGAAGGCGCGAGCGCGACGATCGACGGGGCGTTCTTCTCCGATCCCGGCTCGCCGACGCTGTTCAACCTCGCCGAGAGGAATGGCGCGCTGACGGTGCGCGACTATGGCCTCGCCACCGGCGCGGGTACGGTGACCTCGAAAAAGGGCACGGGATCGGTGCTGGCCCTGGACGGGCAGCGCGTAGTGGTCGCGGCGGGGACGGCGGGCGACGACCTGATCGGCGGCTCGGCGGGCGCCGATGCACTGATCGGCGGCGCGGGCAATGACATGCTGGTCGGCAATGCTGGCGACGATGTGCTGGCCGGCGGTTCGGGCGCGGACATACTGGTCGGCGGTGCCGGACGCGATCTGCTCAGTTACGCAGGCAGCGGTGCCGCGGTGCAGGTCGACCTGATGCGGCTCTCCGCCAGCGGCGGCGACGCCGCGGGCGATCTGTTCGACGGGTTCGAGGATGTCGAAGGCTCGGCCTTTGCCGACACGCTGGCGGGCGACGCGGGCGCGAACCGGCTGTTCGGCGGGAATGGCGACGATACGCTTTCGGGCGGTGCGGGGGACGACCTGCTCGATGGCGGCGCGGGCGCAGACCTGCTCGACGGCGGGGCCGGGATCGACCGGGTGGACTATGGCAGCAGCGGCGCGGGCGTGATCGTCGATCTCGCCGATGGCGCGGCGAGCGGCGGTGAAGCGGCGGGTGACCGGCTGATCGGGATCGAGGCGGTGGAGGGCTCGGCCTTTGCCGACACGCTCTCCGGCGCGGAGGGCGCGGACTCGTTCGGCGGTGGCGCGGGCGATGATCGGATCGACGGGCGTGGCGGCAACGATCTGCTTGCCGGCGGCGCGGGTGCCGACACGCTGATCGGCGGCGCCGGGTTCGACAGCGCCGACTATTCGGGCGGCGGCGCGGCGGTCATGGTCGACCTTGTCGCGGGCACCGGTGCCGGCGGCGATGCCCAGGGCGACCGGCTCCAGGGGATCGAACGGCTGATCGGCTCGCGCTTCGACGATGCGCTGACCGGCGATGCATTCGACAATGTCCTGATCGGCGGTGCCGGCGGGGATCGGCTGACCGGCGGTGCGGGGATCGACACCGCTGATTATGCGGCAAGCGGCGCAGCGGTGAACGCGGTGCTGGGCGGGACCGGCACCGGCGGCGATGCCGGGGGCGACGTGCTGGCGGGGGTCGAGAATCTCGTCGGTAGCGGCTTTGACGATATGCTGGTCGGCGATGGCGCGGCCAATGCGCTGTCGGGCGGCGCGGGCGACGACCGGCTGGTCGGCAAAGGCGGGGCGGACCGGCTCGATGGCGGTGCGGGCATCGATGCGGCGGACTTTTCGAGCAGCGCGAGCGCGGTGACGGCCGACCTGGTCGCGGGCACGGCCTCGGGCGGGGCCAGCCTGGTCGCGATCGAGGATCTGATCGGCTCGGCGTTCGACGATGTGCTGAACGGCGATGTCGGGAACAACCGGCTGACGGGCGGCGCGGGCTCGGACTTGCTCAATGGGCGCGACGGCTTCGATACCGCCGATTATTCGGGTTCGGCGGCGTCGGTGCAGGTCGACCTTGCCCTGTCGGTGCAGGCCAGCACCGGGGATGCGGGCGGCGACCGGCTGACGAGTATCGAGGCGGTCGCGGGCTCGGCCTTTGCCGATACGCTCGCGGGCACTGCTGCGGCCGAGGCGCTGTATGGCGGCGCGGGCGCCGACCGGCTCGACGGCCGCGGCGGGGATGACCTGCTTCAGGGTGGCGCAGGAGCCGACGCGCTGATCGGCGGCGACGGGATCGATACGGTCGATTACAGCGGTAACGCGGTGGCGATCTCGATCAACCTCCAGACCGGCGCGAGCCGCGGCGGCGATGCCGAGGGCGACCGGTTCGATGGCGTCGAGCGCTTCATCGGCACGGGCTTTGCGGACACGCTGATCGGGGATGGTGCCGACCAGATTCTGGTCGGCGGCGCGGGCGGCGACCGGATCGACGGTGCGGGCGGGTTCGATACCGCGGTCTATTCGGGCAGCGCCGCGGGGGTGAAGATCAACCTCGCCACCGGTGCCGTGTCGGGCGGTGACGCGCAGGGCGACAGCATTTCCGGTATTGAGGCGGTGGTCGGCAGCGACCTTGCCGATACGCTGACCGGCGATGCCAACGCTAACAGGCTTGAGGGCGGCGGTGGCAACGACGCGATCGATGGCGGCGCGGGCGCGGATGTGATGATCGGCGGCGCGGGGGATGACAGCTATGTGGTCGACAATGCAGGCGACCAGGTTGCAGAAGCGCTCGGCGGCGGGCTCGATATCGTGCGCACGAGCCTGTCCTCGCTGACGCTCGTCGATGGGGTCGAAGACCTGAGCTACACCGGCAGCGGCGCGTTTTCCGGCACGGGCAATGCGCTCGACAACAGCCTCTACGGCAAGGCGCTGGACGACGCGCTTTACGGGCTCGATGGCGACGACAAGCTGGTCGGCGGCGCGGGTGCCGACCTGCTCGACGGCGGGGCGGGCCGCGATCAGGTCGACTACACCAAGTCCGCCGCGATCACCGTGAACCTCGTCACCAACGTCAATCATGGCGGCGAAGCCGAGGGCGACCGACTGATCGGCATCGAGACGGTGATCGGCTCCAACCATGCCGACAGCATCACGGGCACCGACGATCTCTTGGTCGGCGACATGCTCTATGGGCGCGGCGGCGATGACGTGCTGATCGGCGGAGTTGGCGACGACCAGCTCGATGGTGGCAGCGGCAATGACGTGCTGCGCGGCGGCACGGGCAACGACCTCTATGTCGTCTATGAAGCCGGCGACCAGGTAATCGAGGCGGCGGGCGAGGGACGCGACCGCATCCGTACCGCCGCGACCAGCTACACGCTCGGCGCCAATATCGAGGAGCTCGTCTATACCGGGACGATCGGCGCGACGATGACGGGCAATGCGCTCGACAATTTCATCGTCGGCAGCGGCGGCGAGGATCGGCTGGGCGGCGGCGACGGCGCGGATGTGCTGCGCGGCGGCGCAGGCGGCGATATACTCGACGGCGGCGCGGGATCGGACACCGCGGAATATGCCGGTTCGCTCGGCGGTGTGCTGGTGAACCTGCGCGCCCAGACCGCGACTGGGGGCGATGCCATGGGCGACCGGCTGGTGAGTATCGAGAATGCGCAGGGCTCGGCGTTCGCCGATGTATTGCTAGGCAGCGCCGGGGCCAACGTGCTGACCGGCGGCGAAGGCGACGATGCGCTCTCCGGCGATGACGGCAACGACATGTTGCGGGGCGGCATCGGCGCCGACCGGCTCGATGGCGGCAAGAACGAGGATTCGCTCTACGGCGATGATGGCGACGACACGCTGTACGGCGGCCAGCAGACCGACCGGCTCTATGGCGGGGCGGGCAACGATCTCCTCGTCGGCGATACCGAATGGACCTCTTCGCTAGCCGCCAGGGACAATCTCGATGGCGGCGACGGCGACGACATATTGGTCGGCGACGGGATGAGCATGACGGCGAATGGCGTCGGCGGCGCCGATACGCTGATCGGCGGGCTCGGCAACGATGTGCTGTATGGCGACGCTGTGAACATGGCGGCTGGCGCGCGCGGCGGGGCGGACAAGCTGACCGGCGGGGGCGGGAGTGATCGCTTCGTGTTTGCGCGGGGCTCGGGCGCCGACGAGATCACCGACTTCACTCGCGGCGGCGCCGAGGCCGACCGGATCGACCTCAGCGCCTTCGACATCGCATATGAGGTGTTACGCTTCACCACGAGCAGCGCGGGGGTGACGATCCAGTTGGGCGGCACCGACACGATCTTCGTGCGCGGCGCTACCGCGCTCGATCAGACGGACTTCGTCTTCGGCTGAGCCGAAGACGAAGTCGTCGCGCGTAAACCCCTGCGCGCCCCGGACGAAGATGCTGTCCGTGCCCATGGTGATACGGACCCCGTCCGCGCTCGTGGTGAAACAGAGTTGTTCGTAGGCGAGGTCGAAGGCGCTGAGGTCGATATGGTCCGCGCCCGAGGCGAAGTCGGTGATCTCGTCGGCGCCCGAGCCGGGCGCGAAGACGAACCAGTCGGCGCCCGCACCGCCCGCAAGCAGGTCGTTGCCGCCGCCGCCTATCAGGTGATCGGCGCCGTTGCCGCCATAGAGCCTGTCGGCGCCGCCGGCGACCGTCGCGGTGGATTCCTGGCCGTCGCCATAGAGCCAGTCATTGCCGTCGCCGCCCTCCAGCGTGTCGGCGCCACCCCTCGCACTGTCCCGCATCACGTCACCGTCGCCGATCAGGACGTCGTTGCCTGCGCCACCCGTCAGCCGGTCGTTGCCGCCCCTGCCGCTGCCATAGATGTTGGCCGCATCGCCGATCAGCAGATCGGCATCGTCGCCGCCGTCGAGCCGGTCGTTGGCGCCCTGACTGTTCAGCCATTCCTGGTCGCCGACCAACCGGTCCGCGCCAGCGCCGCCGGCGAGCGTGTCCGATTGCCAGCCGCCGAGCAGCATGTCGGCACCCGACTGGCCCTCGAGCAAATCCTCTCCATTGCCGCCCGCGAGCGTATCGTCGCCCGAATTGCCCGCGATGTCGTCATTGCCACCGAGCCCGGCCAGCGCGTCGCTGCCCGCACCGCCGATCATCGCGTTGGCGAGCGCGTTGCCATTGCCGATGAAATCGGCGGCGCCGCGGCGGATCAGTGCCTCGACATGGCCGGCGAGCGTGTAGCTGTCGAGCGTCGTCTCGACCCGGTCGAACCCGGCGTCGGCCACCTCCGTGATCCGGTCGCCGGTGTTGTCGACAAGGAAGATGTCGTCGCCTCCACCGCCCTGCAGCGCATCCGCCGTGGCGGTGGCGGGCAGGGGCAGCAGCGCGATATAGTCGGTCGCGCCGGGCGAGGCGTCGCCCTGATCGACGGTCAGCGTTTCCCGGATCGTTTCGATGCCGCTGAGGCCGGGGAGTGAATCGCGCGTGGCGAGCGTCGAGAGTTCGGACCGGGTGATCTCGACGCCCCGCAAGGTGAGCCGTCCCTGCGAGGAGATCACCTTGGTGCGCGATCCGGCATCGTCGAAACGCCCGCCGATCACGGTGACGTCGGCGTCGTCGTCGAGCCAGAGCTGGTTCTGTTCGGAGATGCCGCCGCGCAGCACCGGGTTCAGGCCGACCGGGTCGATCAGCTTCGCCTCGCCCCAGAGCCGGTAGTTGCGGCCGTTCTCCTCGCTGAGCGCGCGGACGATCAGAGTGCCGCTCGACTTGAGATCGTAACCGCCGTCGCTGTTGCCGCGCGCGACCGTATCGATGAAGCGTACGTCATAGACGTCGCGCTCGCTCGCGAAGCCGTCGCCGTTGAAATAGGCGCCGGCGGTGCTCTGGACATTCTCCATCACCACCTCGCTGAGCGTGACGTCGTGGACGGTGCCGTCGAGATGGACGCCTGCGGGCAGGTCGTCGCCCGTTTGCCCGGCCATGTCCGCTCTCACATTGTCGATCACCACATTGTTGGTATCGTACTGGAGGCGGATCGCGGCCCTCGAGAAGCCCTCCACGTCGACGTTGCGGATCGTTAGTCCGCTGATCGTTGCGGTACCCGACGGCGCGCTGGAATAATCCTCGAAGAAACGGCGGACATTGTTCGCGTCGACATCCTCGATATGGAGATTGGCAAGATCGGCGGTGACGCGGAAGGCAGTGCCGACATTGTCGATCTGGAGGTCGCGGAATTCGAGATTGTCCGCGCCCGCGCCGAGTTTGAACAGTTCGTTGCCGGAGGCGTCGCCAGCCTGCCATTCGGCCGGGCGCGAGCCGGTGAAATGCGCGGCCATGGCATTGCCGTCCGAGGCGATGCCGCGTACCACGACCGGCTGACCTTCCGCACCGCCGCGGGTGATGCCGAGGATGCCGGTGACATTATAGTCGCCCTGGTCCGCCAGCAGCAGCACCTCGCCGCCCGGGCCCGCCTTTCCGATCAGGGTGTTGAGCGAACCGATCGACGCTGCATTGTTGATATCGCTGCCGCTTTTGTCGCCGGATCCGGCGGGCGAGATGTACAGGCTTGGCATGGCGACGACCCCTTGCTGTTGCAGCGAGATTAACTTTTATCAAGTTAACCTCAATTAAGTCGCCATGTGCACGGCATCATGGTTAAACCAGCATTATCCTGACTATCGGTGAGGTAATTGCGATGGGCTGCCGTGGAATTCTGACTCGATCGCAGAGTTCGAGCGCGACTGATGAACTCGTCGATGTCGGTGCTTTGACCGACCATTGTTCGGCTCGGACGCCACAAAGTTTCGGTCCGCTTTCGTAGCGGGTTTACCGAAGGCGGATCAGCCGGTGGCGGAGATTTCCGGCTGCCTGAGCGGCGATCCCGGTGGGGTCGTCTGACTGACTCGATGCGCCCTTTTCGGTTGTTGGGAAATGCCGGATACGCCATGCGAATTGCGCGCACCGACTGATATTTTGGTGCATCGGATGTGACAGGAGATTGGTGAATTGAATTCTCAAGAAAGCGGCGCTCCTCACTATTCGCCTTATACTTCAGGCGGCGGTCTGATCTTCGTGTCCGGCCAGCTGCCGTTGCGGCCGGGGCGCGATACCTCCCTGACAGATGCGCCGTTCAAGGCGCAGGCCGAGCAGGCGCTCCATAACCTGAAAAACGTTCTGGAGGATGCCGGCACCAGTCTTGCAAAGGTGGTCAAGACGACCGTCTATCTCCGTGACATCGACGACTGGGACGAGCTGGACGAGGTGTACGGCCGGTTTTTTGGAGCCGCGCGGCCGGCACGGAGCGTGGTGCCTACCGGGCCGCTTCACTTCGGGTTTCGGATCGAGATCGAAGCTGTTGCGCTGGCGAAGGACGCGGACGGCCAATAGAGGCCAGAGGCCGCCAGCAGAGTCGGCGAAGTAATCCGGGGCACAGCGGCGCATCTGACGCAGCCGTGCTCCCGGGGGTCGCTGGGTCAGCCTATCGTGCTCGCCAGTTCGCGGTTGAGCCACAGCGCGACGAGCGTGACGATCGCGCCCGAGAGCAGGTAGCCGCCCGCGGCGATCAGCCCGTACTGGCTCGACAGCCACAGTGCGATCATCGGCGCGAAGCCGGCGCCGAACAGCCATGCAAGGTCGGAGGTGAAGGCCGAACCGGTGTAGCGATGGCGCGGCTGGAAGTTCGACGAGAGCGCGCCCGACGACTGGCCGAACGACAGGCCGAGCAGCGCGAAGCCGAGGATCATGAAGGCCGCTTCTCCGAATTCGCCCGCGTCGAGAAGCTGCGGGGCGAAGCCGCTGAATGCGGCGATCGCAGCGGCGGTTGCACCGAGCACGGTGCGGCGGCCGACGCGGTCGGCGAGGTAGCCCGACGCGATGATTGCACCGACACCGACGACCGCAGCGATCGCCTCGATCATCAGGAAGCGTACCGGGGTCTCTTCGGTGAACAGGAACACCCATGACAGCGGATAGACGGTGACCATGTGGAACATCGCGAAGCTCGCGAGCGGCGCGAAGGTGCCGATGAGGATCGTCTTCCATTCGGAGCGCACCGTTTCGAGCAGCGGCGCGGGCTGGAGCGCGCGGTTTTCGAACAGTTCGGCATATTCGGGTGTCACGACGATGCGCAGCCGTGCGAACAGCGCGACGACGTTGATCGCGAAGGCGACGAAGAAGGGATAGCGCCAGCCCCATGCGAGGAAATCCTCGGCCGGCAGTGCCGCGATCAGGAACATGAAGAGCAGGCTGGCAACGATGAGGCCGAGCGGCGCGCCGAGCTGCGGAATCATCGCGTACCAGCCGCGCCTGTTTTCGGGCGCGTTGAGCGCGAGCAGCGAGGCGAGGCCATCCCACGAGCCGCCGAGCGCGACGCCCTGACCCATGCGGAACAGCGCGAGGAGCAATGCGGCGCCGATACCGATCGATTCATAGCCGGGCAGGAAGGCGATCGCGGCCGTCGATCCGCCGAGCAGGAAGAGTGCGATGGTGAGCTTGGCGCCGCGGCCATAGGCGCGGTCGATCGCGGTGAAGATGATCGTGCCGACGGGTCGCGCGAGGAAGGCGAGCGCGAAGATTGCGAAGGACCAGAGCGTTCCGTTCAAGGGGTCGAGGTGCGGGAACACCAGCTTCGGGAACACCAGCACCGATGCGATCGCGTAAACGAAGAAGTCGAAGAATTCGGAGGTCCGGCCGATGATGACGCCGATCGCGATCTCGGCGGGGTCGATGCGGTGGCTGCCGTCGTCGTGGAGGGCGCGGGCGTCGCGTTCGACCTCGGTGGTGGGCACGGTATCGGCAGCCATGGTAACAATCCTTGAGCTGGCGCCGTTCGCAAGACAAGATGCGCCGGCACGAGTCGGTCATAGGGCAAAATCGCCCGGAATGAAAATGTCCCTGCGCGATGATGGACGGTCGCGGGATTGGACAAAATGTCCTATGTGCACTGCAACAAAGGAGGCCTAGGCGCGCATCATGCCAAGCAATCTCCCCCATTTTTCTGCCCGATCGCGGCTCTTGCCGCTGCTCGCCGCGCTGCCCCTGCTGTCGGGTTGCGGGCTGGTCGTGCTTGATCCCGCCGGCGACGTCGCGCGCCAGCAGGGCGACCTGATCGTCCTGTCGACCGTGCTGATGCTGCTGATCATCGTGCCGGTGATGGGGCTGACGATATTCTTCGCGTGGAAGTATCGCGCTTCGAACAAGGAGGCGACGTACAAGCCCGACTGGGACCATTCGACGCAGCTCGAGCTGGTCATCTGGTCGGCGCCGCTGCTGATCATCATCTGCCTTGGCGCGGTGACGTGGGTCGCGACGCATTTGCTCGATCCCTATCGTCCGCTGGCGCGTACGGGGCCGGGGCAACCCGTCGCGGCGGAGGTCAAACCGCTCGACGTCCAGGTCGTCGCGCTCGACTGGAAATGGCTGTTCATCTATCCCGAACAGGGCGTGGCGACGGTGAACGAGTTGGCATTGCCGGTGAACCGGCCGGTCCGTTTCCGCATCTCCTCCTCGTCAGTGATGAACAGCTTTTACGTGCCCGCGCTCGCGGGGCAGATCTACGCAATGCCGGGCATGGAAACCAAGCTGCACGGCGTGTTCGACAAGACCGGCAATTATGAAGGCTTTTCGGCCAATTATTCGGGCTGGGGCTTTTCGAACATGCGCTTCGCGGTGAAGAGCCTGCCCGCGGGCGAGTTCGACAAGTGGGTCGCGACCGCCAAGGCGTCGGCCGAAGGCGACCTCAGCCGCGATACCTATCTGAAGCTGGAAAAGCCGACGCATAAGGAACCTGTCCGCCGCTTCGCCGCGAGCGATCCGCAACTGTTCGATGCCGTCGTCAATATGTGCGTCGAACCCGGCAAGATGTGCATGCACGACATGATGTCGCTAGATGCCGCGGGCGGCGCGGGCATCGCGGGCATCGGCAATGTCCGGCAGGTCACCTATGACAAGTTCGCCGCGCGCGGCACCGTCGACGCGGCGCGGTGGAGCATGCGATATGTCGCGGCCTATTGCAGCGCACCCGTGATGTCGAACGACCGACCCGACGCGAAACCCGTCGCACCGGAAAAGCTGAGGGGTGAGGGGCTTCCCCACCCGTCCAAGCCCGAACGCACGGCGCTGCGCGCACCCGCCGCCGAACGCCCGATGTCCTGAACGAGCCCGAGATCCCCATGACCATCCCGCATCCCGCACCCGAAACCGGTCCGATCCTCGGCAAGTTGTCGCTCGAGGCGCTGCCGCTGCACGAGCCGATCCTCGTCATAACCTTCATCGGTGTCGTCCTCGGCGGCATCGCCGTGCTCGGCCTGATCACCAAATTCCGCCTCTGGGGCTATTTGTGGACCGAATGGTTCACCACTGTCGACCACAAGCGCATCGGGATCATGTACATGATCCTGGGGCTCATCATGTTCCTGCGCGGCTTTGCCGATGCGATCATGATGCGTCTGCAGCAGGCGATGGCGTTTGGCGGGTCCGAAGGTTATCTGACCCCGCATCATTATGACCAGGTGTTCACCGCGCACGGCGTGATCATGATCTTCTTCGTCGCGATGCCGTTCATCACCGGGCTGATGAACTATGTCGTCCCGCTGCAGATCGGCGCGCGCGACGTCAGCTTTCCCTTCCTCAACAATTTCAGCTTCTGGATGACGACCGCGGGCGCGGTGCTGACGATGATCTCGCTGTTTATCGGCGAATATGCGCAGACGGGCTGGCTTGCCTATCCGCCGTTGTCGGGCATTTCCTACAGTCCGAACGTCGGGGTCGATTATTATATCTGGGGCCTGCAGATAGCCGGGATCGGCACGACCTTGTCGGGGATCAACCTGATCGTCACCATCCTGAAGCTGCGCGCGCCGGGCATGGGGCTGATGAAGATGCCGGTCTTCACCTGGACGTCGCTCTGCGCGAACATCCTGATCGTCGCGTCCTTCCCGATCCTGACCGCGACGCTCGTGCTGCTGACGCTCGACCGTTATGTCGGCACGAACTTCTTCACCAACGATCTCGGCGGATCGCCGATGATGTATGTGAACCTGATCTGGATCTGGGGACACCCCGAGGTCTATATCCTCGTGCTGCCGCTGTTCGGTGTCTTCTCCGAAGTCACCTCGACCTTCTCGGGCAAGAGGCTCTTCGGCTATACGTCGATGGTCTATGCGACGATCTGTATCACGATCCTGTCGTACCTCGTCTGGCTGCACCATTTCTTCACCATGGGGTCGGGCGCCAGCGTCAACAGCTTCTTCGGTATCACGACGATGGTGATTTCAATCCCGACGGGAGCCAAGCTCTTCAACTGGCTGTTCACCATGTACCGCGGCCGCATCCGCTTCGAATTGCCGATGATGTGGACGATCGCTTTCATGCTGACCTTCGTCATCGGCGGCATGACCGGCGTGCTGCTCGCGGTGCCGCCCGCCGACTTCGTGCTGCACAACTCGCTGTTCCTGATCGCGCATTTCCATAATGTGATCATCGGCGGCGTGCTGTTCGGCCTGTTCGCGGCGATCAATTACTGGTGGCCCAAGGCGTTCGGCTACAAGCTCGACGTGTTCTGGGGCAAGATCAGCTTCTGGTGCTGGGTCGTCGGCTTCTGGGTCGCCTTCACGCCGCTCTATATCCTCGGCCTGATGGGCGTGACGCGGCGCATGCGCGTGTTCGACGACCCGAGCCTGCAGATCTGGTTCGTGATCGCGGGAATCGGCGCGCTGATCGTCGCCGCGGGTATTGCCGCGATGCTGATCCAGTTCGGCGTCAGCATCTGGCGCCGCAAGGAACTGCGCGACACCACCGGCGGCGATCCTTGGAACGGCCGCACGCTCGAATGGGCGACCAGTTCGCCGCCGCCCGACTATAATTTCGCCTTCACGCCGGTCATCCACGATCTTGACGCATGGCACGACATGAAGACGCGCGGCCATCAGCGCCCGGTCGGTGGCTTTCGCGACATCCATATGCCGAGCAACACCGGCACGGGGATGATCCTGTCGGGCTTCTGCCTCGTCATGGGTTTCGCGCTGGTCTGGCACATCTGGTGGCTCGTCGCGCTCAGCTTTGCCGCGACGATCGTCGGCGCGATCTATCACACCTTCAACTACAAGCGCGATTTCGACATCCCGGCGGCGACGGTCACCGCGGTCGAGGAAGCGCGCACCCGCCAGCTGGCCGGAGCCTGATCCGATGAGTGCCAAGACCATGACCGCCGGCGAGCCCGTCCAGTTCTACGACCTCGACGAGCATGCGCATCCCGAGGGGCACAGCACGATGCTGGGCTTCTGGATTTACCTGATGAGCGACTGCCTCATCTTTGCGATCCTCTTTGCCTGTTACGCCGTGCTCGGTGGCAGCTATGCCGCGGGGCCCGCGCCGAAAGACCTGTTCGACCTGAAGCTGATCGCGCTCAACACCGCGATGCTGCTCTTCTCGTCGATCACCTATGGCTTCGCGGTGCTGCAGATGCAGCAGGGCAAGGTGAAGGGTGTGCAGATCTGGCTCGCGGTCACGGCGCTCTTCGGTCTCGCCTTCCTCGGGATCGAGCTTTACGAATTCCATCACCTGATCGAGATCGGCGCGGGGCCGCAACGCAGCGCCTTCCTGTCAAGCTTCTTCACGCTCGTCGGGACGCACGGGCTGCACGTCACCTTCGGTATCATCTGGCTCGTCACCTTGATGTTCCAGCTGTCGAAGCATGGCCTTATCGCCGCGAACAAGCGCCGCGTGATGTGCCTCAGCATGTTCTGGCACTTTCTCGACGTCGTGTGGATCGGCGTCTTCACCTTTGTCTATCTGATGGGAGTGCTGCGATGAGCGCCGATACCCACGCCGCGCACGGTCACGACGAGATCGAGATGCCGCACGCGTCGATGCGCGACTATGTCATCGGCTTCGTCCTGTCGGTGATCCTGACCGCGATCCCCTTCTGGCTGGTGATGACGATGCCGCTGAGCGCCGGTGCGACGGGGGCGATCATCATGGGTTTCGCCGTGGTCCAGATCGTCGTGCACATGGTCTTTTTCCTCCACATGACGCCGAAGGCCGAGGGTGGCTGGTCGCTGACCTCGCTGATCTTCACCGTGATCGTCGTCGTGATCATGCTCGCGGGTTCGCTGTGGGTGATGCACCACCTCAACACCAACATGATGCCGATGCCGCACGAACCGACCAGTCAGGTTACGGGCCAGATTCCGTGACAAGCGCCCGCCGCGCGGCCTTTGCCGCTGCGGCGCTGATCGCGGCGATCGGCCTCGCGGCGCTCGGCGTCTGGCAACTCGAACGGCGCGTGTGGAAGCATGAGCTGGTCGCGGCGGTCGATGCGCGCATTCATGCCGCGCCGGTGGCGGCGCCCGGGCCCGATAGGTGGGGGCGGGTCAACGCAAAGGACGACGCCTATCGCCGCGTGACCGCGACCGGTACTTTTCGGCACGACCGCGAGACGCTGGTTCAGGCGGTGACCGATCATGGTCCCGGCTTCTGGGTGCTGACGCCGCTCGAAACGCGGGGTTTCACTCTGCTCGTCAATCGCGGATTCGTGTCGAAAGACCGGCGCGATCCGAACGCGCGCGCGGCGGGCAATCTGGCGGGCGCCGTCATGGTGACGGGCCTGTTGCGTGTAACCGAGCCCGAGGGAGCCTTTCTGCGCTCGAACGACCCGGCAGCGGACCGCTGGTTCTCGCGCGACGTAGACGCGATCGCGAAGGCGAGGGGGCTGGACAAGGCTGCACCCTATTTCGTCGATGCCGACGCGGCACCAAACCCCGGCGGCTATCCTGTCGGCGGGCTGACGGTGGTGCGCTTTCCCGACAATCATCTGGTCTATGCACTGACCTGGTTTGCGCTTTGTGCGCTCTGCCTCTTTTTTGCCTGGCGGCTGTGGCGTATCCGCGATTGATGACGCACTCGACGATCCTGCCAGCGACACCCGCCAGAGCCCCCGCCGGCCGCCGCAACATGACGCTGTTGATCCAGCTGCGCTGGCTCGCGGTCGGGGGGCAGCTCGCGACGATCGGTATCGTCAGCGGGCCGATGGGCATATCGCTACCACGCGGGCCCTTGCTCGCCGCGATCATGGTGCTGATCGCGATCAATTTCGCGAGCATCGCCCTGCTGCGCCGCGGCCGCGCGGTGACCAACGCCGAACTGACCGCGGTGTTACTGTTCGACGTCGCCGCGCTCGGGTGGCAGCTGCATCACAGCGGCGGCCTTGCCAATCCCTTCGCCTCGCTGTTCCTGTTGCAGGTCGTGATCGGCGCTATCCTGCTCACCCCGCGCTCGTCGTGGGCGATCGTCGCCGCGGCGCTCGCCGCGCTGGCGACATTGCGCGTCGATCCGACGCCGCTCGTGCTGCCGCCGGCCTATGCAGACGATCCGATGGGGCTGTATCTGAAGGGCAGCTTCGTTTGCTTCCTCCTCATTGCGGTGCTGCTGGTGGCTTTCGTGACGCGTATCAGCCGTAATCTGCGCGCCAGCGACGCGGCGCTCGCGGCGAGCCGCCAGCGCGCGGCGGAGGAGGATCATATCGTGCGCATGGGCCTGCTCGCATCGGGCGCGGCGCATGAGCTTGGAACGCCCTTGTCGACGCTGTCGGTGCTGATCGGCGACTGGAAGGCGGCGCCGCGGCTCGCGAAGGATCGCGAGATGCAGGAGGATCTTGCCGACATGGATGCGGCGGTGCAACGCTGCAAGGCGATCGTCAGCGGCATTTTGATGTCGGCGGGCGAGGCGCGCGGCGAGGCGCCGCAATTGACGACGATGCGCGCCTTTCTGACCGACATCGTCACCGGATCGCGCGCGCTGCGCCGCCCTGGCACCGTCGAGTTCAACGACCGTTTTGGCGCCGACGTCGCGATCGTGTCGGACCCCGCGCTGCGGCAGGTGATCGACAATGTCATGGACAATGCATCCGAAGTGTCGCCCGACTGGGTCGGCGTCAGCGCGACGCGCGACGGGGACATGGCGGTGATCGAGATTGCCGATCGCGGCCCCGGGTTCAGCGACGAGATGCTCGCGAATTTCGGCCAGCCCTATCGTTCGACCAAGGGACGCCCGGGCGGCGGGCTGGGCCTGTTCCTGCTCGTTAATGTGCTGCGCAAGCTTGGCGGCGGCGCGACGGTGGCGAACCGCGATGCGGGCGGCGCGCTGGTGCGGATCATGCTGCCGATCTCGGCAGTCGCACGGCCTGAAGGAGAAAAGGCGTGAGCGACGCCGTGAACGATGGGCGGCAATTGCTGATCGTCGAAGATGACGAGGCGTTCGCGCGGACCCTGAAGCGCTCGTTCGAGCGGCGCGGTTACACGGTACAGGTTGCGCACAGCCCCGAGGAAATGGACGCGCATTTGCAGAATTTCCGGCCCGGTTTTGCAGTCGTCGACCTGAAGCTGGGCAGCGCGTCGGGGCTCGCGTGCGTGCAGGCGCTACGCGCATCCGACGCCACGATGCGGATCGTCGTGCTCACCGGCTTTGCGAGCATCGCGACCGCGGTCGAGGCGATCAAGCTCGGTGCGTCCTATTATCTCGCGAAGCCGTCGAACACCGACGACATCGAGGCGGCGTTCGACCGCGCCGAGGGTAATGTCGAAACGCCGCTGGATGGTCGCCAGTCTTCGATCAAGACCGTCGAATGGGAGCATATCCACCAGACGCTGGTCGAGACCGACTTCAACATTTCGGAGACCGCGCGCCGGCTGGGAATGCACCGGCGCACGCTCGCGCGGAAGCTGGAGAAGCGTCAGATACGCTGAGCCAACCCCCTATTTCTTCTCCACCAGTTCGCGCAGCAGGAAGCCGTGGAGCATCGCGGCGCGCACCGCATCTTCGGCATGGTCGGCGCCGACCGAATGGCCGCCCTCCAGATATTCGTGATAATAGACGCGATTGCCGTTTTCCATCAGCCGCGCGGCAAATTTGCGCGCATGGCCGGGGTGGACGCGGTCGTCCTTGGTCGAAAGATAGAGGAAGATCGGCGGATATGTCACGCCCTTGCGGATATTGTGGTAAGGCGAATATTTCGACAGGAACGCCCAATCTCCGGGCACGTCGGGGTCGCCATATTCGGCAACCCACGAGGCTCCCGCCAGCATCTTGTCGTAGCGCCACATATCCTTGATCGGCGAGCCCGAGATCACCGCGCCATAGAGGTCGGGGCGCTGCGTCATCGCCGCGCCGACGAGTACCCCGCCGTTCGAGCGGCCCGAGATCGCGATTCTGCCCTTTGCGCTGACCCCGGTTTTCACCAGATCCTCGGCGACCGCATGGAGATCGTCGAAGCTGTTCTGGCGCTTTTCGCGCAGCGCCGCGTCGTGCCATGCGGGGCCATATTCGCCGCCTCCGCGGATATTGGCGAGGACATAGGCATTGCCGTCCTCGACCCAGAACAGGCCGAGGGGGCCCGCGCGATACGGCTGGCCGGTGAGGTAGCCGGGTGTCTGCGCCGAACGGAAACCGCCATAGGCGTGGACGAGCGCGGCAACGGGGCCAGTCGTGCCCTTTTTGCGCGCGATGAAATAGGGGATTTTCGTTCCGTCCCTCGACGTCGCGAAGCGCTTTTCGACGCTCATATCCTTTGCATCGAAGGTTGCGGGCAGGCTTTGCACTGCTTGTGGCGCCGCGGTTTCCGACACGGCGTAGAGCGTGGGGGGCATCAGCATCGTCTCGGCGCTGGCGAGGATGGTGTCGCGCTTGCCGATCGTCCCGGCGATGTGGACGGTCGCGTTCGCGGCGAGGGGAACTTCCTTCTGGCTCCAGCGGCCGTTCGGCTGGTCGCGGCGCAGCGCGAAGAGCTTGCCCTCGACATCGTCGAGCGCCTTGACCCACAGGATGTTGTCGGTCGCCGAGACATCCTCGATCGCCTGCGCCCTGGTGGGGGCCATTACCGGGATGACCGGCACCTGCCGGTCGGCCGACATGTCCTCGAGCGACAGCGAGATGAGCGAGCCGGCGGGAAAGCCCTCGCCGAGACCCTTGTTGAGGAAGACGATCGCCTGACCGTCCAGCACATCGCGGAGGCTCGCGGTGTCGGGAATGATCGTTGGATGATAGGTTTCGCCGCCGACGACGCGGATCAGATAGTCGGTGGTGTAGAAGGTCTTGCCGCGGCTGATCATCGGCCAGCGCTTGTCGCCGTCGACGAGCGCGAACACGTTCATGCCGACATCTTCGGTTTCGCCTTCGGCGACCGTTGTCGCGGCCGACAGCGGCGTGCCACGCTTCCAGCGCTTGACGATGCGCGGATAGCCCGACGCGGTCATGCTGCCTTCGCCATAATCGGTCGCGACGAGCAGCGTATCGGCGTCTTCCCACGTCACGCTGCTTTTCGCCTGTGGCAGCGTGAAACCGCCGTCGACGAAGCTTTTGGTCGTGCGATCCCACTCGCGGACAATGTCGGCGTCGGTGCCGCCGGGGCTCAGCGAGACGAGGCAGCGTTTATAGTCGGGGGCGAGGCAATCGGCGCCGTGCCAGACCCAGCTCTGCTTCTCGGTCTTGCCGAGCGCGTCGACATCGATGAGCGTCGTCCATTCGGGTTTGCCCGCAAGATAGGCGTCGAGCGGGCTCTGGCGCCAGATGCCGCGCGGATTGTTCGCGTCGCGCCAGAAATTGGAGATGGTGTCGCCCATCACTTCGCCAGGTTCGGCTATCTGGCGGTCGTCGTCGAGGATTTCGCGTGCGCGCTTGCGGTCCGCCTCGAAGCCGGGGCGAGCGGTGATCAGCTTGTCGGTTGCCGCGTTTTCCTTTTTGACCCAGTCGAGGGCCTTCGTTCCCTCGATATCCTCGAGCCAGAGCCAGGGGTCCTTGTCCTGCGGCGCGGCGGTAGCGACGGCGGTGATGGAACAGCTGAGGGCAAGCGCGGCAAGGCTGGCGCGGATCATTCGGAAAATCTCCCCTGGGGTGTGGAGGCGCCGTGCTAGCAGTAACAGACACCCCAAGGGAAGACGGCGACGCGCCTATTGGTCGATGATGATCGTGCCCGGATGATGCTTGTCGAGATGCTTCTTGATGATCCTGAGATTGCGCGTGTTCGAGCGGAAGAAAAAGTCGAACGCGTCGCCGACGAGCGGTACGGCGCCGAGCGCGGTGTCGACGCCGAGGTTGCCCACCATGCGCCAGATCTTCCATTTCGGCATGCCGAGGTTGCGCGCTTCCCAGATGAGGTAGGCGCCCATCGTCGCAGCGATCACGTCGCCGACGACGGGGACGAGGCCGACGATCGCGTCGAGGCCGACCGGGCGATTGATGCCGGGAATGACGAAGCTGCGTTCGAGCAGGATTTCGAGCGTCTCGACGCGCTTGCGCAGCGCGGCGGGATCGCTGCGATTGGAAATCAGCGCGTCGAAAATCGCGTCGGGATTCGGGGTCGAAGGGGCCATTTGGGTCCTTTCAAAAGCGCTCGAAGGTGAAGCGCCACTGTATTAGTTAGGTAAGGCGACCAGATGATTCAATGGGTGTTGCGCGCGGCCGTTGGCGCGCAGGCCGGTCAGACGCTGCGACGCGACCGACCAGCGCAGCGGTGTGGCGAGCGGGATGAAGGGGGCGTAACGCGCGAGAACGGCTTCGGCCTCGCTAATCTGCACCCTGCGCTGGCCGGCGTCGATGTTGCGCGTCGCCTGATCGATCAGTTCCTGCGCCTCGCGATTGCACAGCGTATCGCGCCGGCACGACAGGCGGCGCAGGGCCCATATCGCGTCGTCGTTGGGGGCGACTTCGTCGATCAGACGGAGGTCGGCGGTCGAATCCATCGCGACGCGCTGGCTCGGCACGCCCACCGCGGTGAAATCGGCCGAAACATAAGCGAAGAGAATGCGACCCCCCGGCGTGTCGGGGACCGCGATGCGCAACGGTTCGATCTCGCGTCCCGAACCGCGCCACGCATCGACGACACGCTTCGCCTGCGCGAGCCGCGATGCCTCGTCATATTCGGCCCAGGCAGGAGCGCGCGGCGCGGGGCCGCCGTCGCGAGCGTAGAGCGCGGGGCGGAGCGTAACCTGTGGCTGCCATTCGGTGAGTCCGAAGGCCTCGATCAGCCGCTCGCGCCGGATCGCGCGCACGAGCGCGTCGCGGTTCGCATCGATGGCAAGGAAGCCCTCGGCGCGTACGAACGACAGGCCAAACAGGCCGGGAACCGGATCGACGACAAGGCGCGATCGGCCAATATTCGACGCCGCGAAATAGGGCAGGGTCGAAAAACGGCCGCCGACGACGCCATCGGCATAACCGTTCTTGAACCGTGCCAGCGCTCCTTGCGGCGACGTTCCGACAAGCTCGATCGAGGCCGCGGGATCGTTCGCCGCGGCTTCGGCCGCCTCCTGATCCTCGGCTAGCGGATCGGGAACGGGCGAGAGCAGCACGGCGCGGCCGATCTTGCGCACGCGCATCGGTCCCCAGCCCATGCCTTTGTTGACGATCGCCATCGACGGCTGGGCGAGGAGTTCGAGGATTGCGGGTTGCGGCACCGCCAGACGAATCTCGATGACGGTGTCGGTCATCGCCTTGATCGTCTCGATCTCAGGAAAATCCTCCTTCAGGACGTGGCGGCTCGAGGGTGCGAGATAGGAGCGCAGGATTGCCGCAACATTTTCGGCGGTGACTTTGCGGCCGTTGGTCCATTTGGCTTCGCGGAGGCGGAAGATATAGCTGCGCCCGTCGGTGGTAACGGTCCAGCGATCGGCAAGGCCGGTGTCGATCTGCCCTTCGCCGTCATAGCCGACCAGTCCTTGAGAGGTCGCATCGAGCAGCGCCGCATTGGCTGCGGACAGTTCGCCATTGATCGGGTTCGCGGCCGTATTGATCGGGCCGATGGCAGCGATTTTTACAGGTCCGCGTTCGCCGAACAGCCCGCAACTGGCGAGTGAAAGAATCGCGAGGCTTGCAGCGATCCTCGGCAGGCGCATGAAGGTTCCGGATTTCGACATGTCTGTTTTCAGTGGCATTGGCAGGGCATCATAGTGATGCAGCGCAAAACCGGAAGTGGGCATCCCGGTGCCGGGCGGCATCAATTCTCCGGTGCGGGCAGGGTGATTTTGGCATCGCCATAGGCGCCGGTCAGTGCGTCGCCCTTCGCATAGTCGATCAACAGCTTGAAATAGCCCGGGGCGTAACGGGTGGAGACCCGGCTGCCGTCGGATGCCGCCTCGAACTCGGTCATCCCGTGCTCGGCCTTGGGAAAGACGGCGAGGGTGATCGGGCGACCATCGTCGATGAGGCCGGTGATCCGTCGCACCGTTTCACCGACCGGCGCATCGATATCCTGCCCGCCGAGCGCCCAGAGTTGCGGCACCGTTACAGCGCGGAGCGTCGGCATCGGATCGTAGCGGACGGGCGTGCCGAAGTTATAGACTTGGCCCTTGGTCCGTATTTCGTCGGCGGTCATGCCGAGGATGATGTGGGTGTAGTTGCCGTAGACGTCCTTGTACCACGGTTCGCCGCGATAGCGGGTGCGCACCGCGTCAAGCTCTTCGATCCCGTCGGACATCCCGCTTTCGAAGATGCGGGTCGCTGCGGCACCGATTTCCTGCGCCTTGGCGATCACCTCGGGGCCATAGCCTTTGAGGCCCATCTGGAAGGCAATCGCCTCGCGATCCTCGTCTGCGACCGACACCGCAAGGCCGAAGCTGACGATCAGGAAGTCGACGCTGGTGCGGGTCGCAGCGAGCGGTGCGATCCAGCCGCCCTGGCTTGGTCCCTGAAAGCCGAAGCGTGCGCCGCGCGGTCCCGCCATCCGGCGCGCCTCGGCCAGCGCGGCGACCGCATCGTCGGCGAGGAGCGAAAAGATCTGGGTATATTTGGCGCCCGATGCGCCAGTGCCGCGCTTGTCATAGACGAATGCGCCGACCCCGGCGGCGGGGAGCATGCGTTGCAGCGCGTTGGTATCGCGCGCCGAATCGGGTTCGGACCCGTGCAGCAGCACGACAATCGGGACAGGGCCGTTGCCGGGCGGCAGGATGAGGCGGCCGACCAGGCGGGTATCGTGGCTTGTGAAACTGGTGTCGCGCGTCTCGAGTGCGATTCGTTGTGCGATGCCGTCGCCGAACCGCATCGTGCCTGACGCACAATCGCCGAACCGGACCTGCAGGCCGTCGACGCGATCGGTCCAGCCGGTACTGTTTACCCAGACATCCCCCGATTTGACGAGTTTTCCGCTTGTTCCGTCGAGTTTGCGCCAGCGGAGCGTATCGCCCACCGAGGTCGCGATATCGACGACCTCGCCGCTCTGCAGGCGATAGGCGCCGAGCGGGCAATCGCCCTCCGTCGCCGCGGCCGGGAAGGCCAATCCCAGCGCCGCCAGTGCCAGCGCCGCCGCCCGCCACCGGGCCCCAATGTCGCTATTCGCAGGTGGTCGTGTTCCGGGCATGTCGATATCCTGCAAGCTGGTGCGGACGGCGGGACTTGAACCCGCATGACACTAGGTCGGCAGATTTTAAGTCTGCTGCGTCTACCGATTTCGCCACGTCCGCATATCATCGACCGTCAAGCGGATGGCCGGGAAGAGGTCAAGCGATGTTTGCCGCCGTGCTTGCCGTTAGCGATGGTTCCTGTCCTGTCGGCAACCAGATTTTCACCACTTTGTGTTTTTGGTGAGGCGCCCGCCAATGGGCGGCCCTCTTATTGCGAAGATCTGATGATGGATTGGCTTCACAACAGCGTGGATGCATGGGAAGCGGTCATTCCCTTCGCGCTGTTCTTCTGCACGCTGGCGCTCCTCACCAAGCGCGGCGCGGGTGTGCTCGCCGATACGCGGCGCGCAGCCGGGGAATGGCGCACCAACCTGCTGATCTTCCTTTTCGATACGCTCGTCGTCCTGCCCTATGTCGCGTTGCCGAGTGTCTGGATCGGCGCGCAGTTGGGGGCGCCCGCAGCGCTCACCGGCATATGGGCACAGACGCCATGGGTGCTGACCGGGATCGCGGCGGTCGTTGTCGGCGACTATATCGGCTATTGGCGCCACCGGTTCGAACATTGCCCGCTCCTGTGGCGATTCCACGCGACGCATCATTCGGATCGCGAAATGAACTGGTTTTCGCTGAACCGGATGCATCCCGTAAACCGGCTGACGACGGTCACCATCGATCTGACCATGCTCGGGCTCGCCGGTTTTCCGCTCTGGGCGGTCGCGCTGAACGGACTTGTCCGTACCAGTTGGGGCTATTTCCTCCACGCCGATGTGCGTTGGACGCTGGGACCGGCGGGCAAACTCTTCATCTCGCCCTCGGCGCATCGCTGGCATCACGCGCGCGACGAGGCGATGGCGGGAAAGAATTTCGCGACCGTCCTGACGCTGTGGGACCGAATGCATGGTACCTGGCAGCCCTCGCCCGAACCCTTCTGCGATCCAACCGGTGTCGACGGGCATAGTGGCGGTTTCCTCTTTGAAATGCTGCAGCCGTTCGGCCTTTTTCCGAAGAGCGAAGAGCCGGAAGCCCGTCCGGCCGAGGTTCTGCTCAAGGCCTGATCCGGCAGCGCATGCGAGACTATCCGATTGCAGGCTTCACCGCGCCGCGTCAGTCGTTTAGACACCGGCGTCATGGAAACAGTTCTCAGCATTTCCGGTCTCGGAAAAACCTATAAAAGCGGACATCAGGCGCTCTCCGGCGTCGACCTCGACATCGCGAAGGGAGAGATTTTCGCGCTGCTGGGGCCGAATGGTGCCGGCAAGACCACATTGATCAGCATCGTCTGCGGTATCGTGACGGCAACCGCCGGAACGGTGACGGTCGCCGGGCACGACCATGCCCGCGATTATCGCGCCGCGCGGACGATGATCGGGCTGGTGCCGCAGGAACTGCACACTGACGCGTTCGAGACCGTGATGGCGACGGTGAGTTTCTCGCGCGGGCTGTTCGGCAAGCCGCGCGACCCCGCTTTCATCGAACAGCTGCTCCGCGACCTGTCGCTATGGGACAAGCGCACATCGAAGATCATGGAGCTGTCGGGCGGCATGAAGCGCCGCGTGATGATCGCCAAGGCGCTCAGCCACGAGCCCGAGATCCTCTTCCTCGACGAGCCGACGGCTGGGGTCGATGTCGAGCTGCGGCGTGACATGTGGAACATGGTGCGCGGGCTTCGCGAGCGCGGCGTCACGATCATCCTCACCACCCATTATATCGAGGAGGCCGAGGAAATGGCCGACCGCGTCGGGGTGATCACCGGCGGGCGGCTGATCCTGGTCGAGCAGAAGGACGAGCTGATCAAGAAGCTGGGGCGCAAGACGCTGACGCTCAATCTGGTCGATCCGCTGACGGCGATCCCGGACGAGCTGGCGCAGTGGAAGCTGGCGCTGGCGGGCGAGGGCAATGAGCTGGTCTATGAATTCGACAGCCGCGCCGAGGCGACCGGGGTGCCCTCGCTGCTGCGGCGAATGACCGACATCGGGGTCCAGTTCAAGGATCTGCATACAAGGCAAAGCTCGCTCGAGGATATTTTCGTCGGGCTGGTGCACGAATCGAACGGCGCAAAGGGAGAAGCCGCATGACCGCGAACTGGCGCGGCGTGCGCGCGATCTACGCCTTTGAAATGGCGCGCTTCGGCCGCACCGTGTGGACGAGCCTCGCGCTGCCGGTGATCACGACGGCGCTTTATTTCGTCGTTTTCGGATCGGCGATCGGCAGCCGCATGACCGAAGTCAGCAATGTCCCCTATGGCGCGTTCATCGTACCGGGGCTGATGATGCTGACGATGTTCACCGAAAGCATCAGCAACGCGTCGTTCGGTATCTATATGCCCAAATGGACGGGGACGATTTACGAGATGCTGTCGGCGCCGCTGTCGCCGCTGGAAACGGTAATCGCCTATGTCGGTGCCGCCGCGACCAAATCGGTGGTGATCGGATCGATCATCTTCGCGACCGCGCATCTTTTTGTCGATGTGCAGGTCGCGCACCCGCTGTTGATGGTCGCCTTCATGATCCTGATGGCGGTGACATTTTGCCTGTTTGGCTTCATCATCGGCATCTGGGCTCAGAGTTTCGAACAACTGCAGGTTATCCCGATGCTGGTCATCTATCCGCTGACCTTCCTGGGGGGCGCCTTTTACTCGCTTGATATGTTGCCTGCAGCCTGGCGGACGGTAACGCTCTTCAACCCTGTCGTTTACCTGATCAGCGGGTTTCGCTGGACCTTCTTCGGCAAGGGTGACGTCGGGATCGAAGTCAGCATGGGCGCCGTGACGCTGTTCCTGGCGCTGTGTCTGGGCGTCATCTTCTGGATGTTCCGGACAGGATACCGGCTCAAGAACTGAGCCGGCGGTCGGCGGGCGCTATTTCGTCATCCCGGCCTTCGCCGGGATGACAGCCAAGTTGGCAAATTCAATCGTTCAAACGTTCGCGCATTTCCTTGCCCGGTTTGAAATAGGGCACGTTTTTTGCCTTCACGTCGACCGCGGCACCCGTCCGGGGGTTGCGGCCGGTGCGCGATTCGCGCGACCGGGTCGAGAAGGCCCCGAAACCGCGCAGCTCGACACGTCCGCCCGCGGCGAGCTGGTCGACGATGGAATCGAAGAAAGTGTCAATGATGCGCTCGACTTCCTCGAGCCGCAAATCGCTGTTTTCGTTCGCGATCTTTTGAACCAGTTCTGACCGGATCATGAGCTTCCCCTATTATATACAGTCACGCGTTTCCCGCCGAAGCAGGCATCCGGTCGTTGCCGGCCATTTTGCGTGAGACCCCTCCCAACGCGCGGAGAAGGTATCATGAATCACTGACCGGTCAAAATATATCACCGAAAGAAAAAGGCCCGCAGAGGGACACTCTGCGGGCCTTTTCTTTCACCTGACGGTGGAAGGAGGAATTAATCCTTCTTGCCGGCCTTCAGCGCTTCGCCGAGGATGTCGCCGAGCGAGGCACCCGAGTCCGACGAACCGTACTGCGCAACGGCCTGCTTCTCTTCGGCGATCTGCATCGCCTTAACCGAGAAGTTCGGCTTTTTCGAACGGTCGAAGCCGATGACCATCGCGTCGAACTTCTGGCCGACCTGGTAACGTTCGGCGCGCTGTTCGTCGCGGTCGCGGC
>JALDYH010000040.1:0-28437 GCA_032154175.1 Sphingopyxis sp.
CCCCACGTCCTGCAGCTTTTCCTCGCGCCGGCGCGCGGTGACGACGATCTCGGTGGAGTCGGCGTCGCTTGCCGCAACCTCGGCGGCGGATGCCGACTCCTGTGCGAGAAGCGGATTCGCCGCGGCAAGCGCCCCCAGTGCGACCGAAGCGTGCGCGAAATGCCTGAAAAGTCTCATGATAGCCCCCTGCGACCCGGACCGAAGCCGGGAAATATGTCTCTTATTCATCGCGAATGGCATCGACTTTAACGCATTTCAACATCAAATATAACGTTTATCATCTATATGCGTTTTAATGAGGAAAATTTGTGTCGCATCTCATGGCATTGCCAAGGCCATTCATTTCGCGGCCACCGCAGCCTGCTGCGCCCGGAAATGCGGAATGACATGAGTTCCAATGTTGCGGATCGTCTCCAGAATCACATCGTGCGGCACCGCGCCCATCTGGAAAAGGAAGAGGATCTCGTCGGCGCCGGCGTCGAACAGGCGCTGGACATAGCGGATGCAGTCGTCGGCGGTGCCATAGGCGTCCTGCACTTCTTCATAGGCGCCGGTATGCTCGGACCCGATCATGATCTTCTCTTCGGACAGATAGGCGACGACCGCCGCCTTTTCCTGCTGGAGGATCGCCGCCTGCTCGTCGCCCGACAGATCCTCGACCGTCGGTTTGGGGCCGCCCTGATACCAGTAGCCGAGCGATTCGACGAAGAAGCGCTGGCCGCGTAGCCCGATGCGCCGCGCCTTTTCGCGATCGTCCAGCACCAGCGCCGGACAAAGCGCGGCAAGATGCTCGGTCGGGCGGAAACCGACCTGATCCTCGACCTTCCGGTTCGCCCACGCCGCGCGATAGATCGCATTCTTGCTCGCGATATCGTCGGGCCCGGCAAAGCCGAGCACGAGCGCGCCGATACCGCGCGCGCCCGCGGTCGTCAGCGCATCGGCGCGCGTACACGCCATATAGAGCGGCGGGTGCGGGTCCTGATACGGCTTGGGATGGATCGGGCGGCGCGGGATACGGATATATTCGCCGTCGTGCTCGACCTCATCCTGCACCATGATCTTCGGGATCAGGTACATCGACTCATCGATCATCGGCTGAAGCGCGCCCAGATCATAGCCGAAGGTTCCCGCCTCCTGCTGCGTCCCGCCCTTGCCCATGCCGAAATGGACGCGGCCTTTGGACAGGATGTCGAGTGTCGCGACGCGCTCGGCCACCTTGACCGGATGGTTCATCGCTGGCGGCAGGCAGACGACGCCATGCCCGATGCCGAGGCGCGTGGTCTTGCCCGCCAGGAACGCGAGAAAGGTCTCGGGCGCCGACATATGCGCATACTGGGTGAGCGCGGTGTGTTCGACCGCCCAGACGGTGTCGAAGCCCATCTCCTCGGCGAGCAGCGATTGCTCGACGATCTCGTGAAAGCAGCGCGCTTCGTTTTCGCGCGAGGTGTCGACCATCTGCGCTTCGTAAATGATCGAGAATTTCATGGCTGTCCGATCCTCTCCGCTGTTCGGCATTTTTCGGCAGCATAAGGGGCCATCTCGCGGCCGTTCCTCGTCCAATTGGATCAATTCGCTCCGCCCCGCCGGTGCTACGAAACCGGGCAACGACGGATGGAGAGAGGATCGGAATGGGCATGTTCGAGAGCAAGGTCGCGCTGGTAACCGGCGGCGCTTCGGGAATCGGCGTCGCGGCGGCGCTGCGCTTCGCCGAAGAGGGCGCCGCAGTCGTGGTTGCCGACGTCAATGAGGCCGGCGCCGAAGCGATCGCCGAGGCGATCCGCGCCAAGGGCGGCCGCGCGCGCGCCATTCGCTGCGACGTCGCCAGCGCCGCCGACAATGACGCGATGGTCGCCGTAGCGAAGCAGGATTTCGGGCGGCTCGACGCAGCCTTCCTCAATGCCGGCGCCTATGTGCAGACCGGCTTCGACGAGTCCGACGCCGCGACGTTCGACAGCATGATCGCGATCAACCTGAAGGGTGCATTTCTCGGCCTGCAGGCAGTGCTGCCCGCGCTCGAACGCGGCGGCGCTGCGGTGGTCACCGCCTCGACCTCGGGCGTCATCGGCCTCAACGTCGCCGCGGCCTACAGCGCCGCCAAGCACGGCGTGATCGGCGCGGTGCGCTCGGCGTCGCAGAGTTTTGCGCGGCACGGCCTGCGCGTCAACGCGATCTGCCCGGGCCCCGTTGCGACCGCGATCCTCGGCGTGAGCGAGCCCGCACCGATCCAGTCCGCCGACGCGCTGGCCCTGCCGGGCGCAGACGGCGTGCTGCTGCCCCAGCATATCGCCGAAATCGCGCTGTTCCTCGCCAGCCCGCGCGCGGGCGGGATCAACGGGCAGGAGATCATCGCCGATGCGGGCTTTCTCGCCAGCTATCCGCCGATGCCCGAATGACGCAAACGGGGCGTCAGGCGCGCTCGACGCGGATGCGGCTGAGCCGGGTCTTCGCGATCAGCCAGCGCCCGCGCGCCTTGCGGTAGCAATCATGATAATGCCCGAAGCCATGGCGCGAGCGACCGGCAAGGTCGCTTCCCTCGCCCGCCCAGAAATGATCGTCCATCGCCCAGATGCCCTCGGCATCGCGCGCGCCGGTGAAGCGGATCTCGAAGCTGTGGACATGATGAACCGTCGTGGCCCCTTCGAGCGCCGCGGTGACCCCCGCCACAAAGGCGTCGGCGCCCGCGGTCAGGAGAGCTTCATCCGTCTCGCCCGGCATTTCGCGGAAGTCGCCGACCATGTCGTCGCTCAGCAGGCTGCGCAGCAGCGCCCAATCCTTGGTATCGAGCGCCCGCAGGTAGCGCGCCTTGAGCAACCGTATCTCCTCGATCGCGGCGAGATTGACGGCTTCGGTCATGATTTACTTCCCCTCCACGAAGGCGGCTCGATAGGCCGCGAAACGCTGTTCGACATCGGAGCGGACCAGACCGAAATCTTCAAGCGCATATTTATGCGGCGCGCGATCCTCGCGCTTGTTGGCTTCGATCCATTCGGTCATGCCCGCGCGCACGTCATCGGTGACCGCGATCCCCGCGGCTTCGAGCACGCGCGTCCCTGCGCCGATCGGATCGCCGAGCAAGTCGGCATAGCGGACGTCGACGAAATTCTGCCCCCCAACCGCGCCGCGCACCGCCATGAAACGGTCGAGCAATTCGGCAAGGCGCGGTACCCAGAAGGCGGCGACGCTTTCGCGGTCCACATCGTCCGACACCATCTGGTAGAGGCTGTGCTCCATGCTGCAATAGCTGGGTACCGTCGCCACCGGGTCGCGGTGCGTCATCACGATCTTCGCCTCCGGAAAAACCTCGATCACCGCGTCGAGCGCCAACAGATGGCCGGGGGTCTTCAGCACCCATTTGGCGCCCTTCCGGCTTTGATCCTGCCATTGCAACGACTGGAGAATCTGCCTGAGGTCGCGGTAGCACTGAACGCGGTCGTTTTCGGTCAGCCAGCGCGCATAGCCGGGCACATGATAGGTGCCCTCGATCATCGTGCTCGAATAAAGCTGGCCGAGGATGATCAGTTCCTCGTCGGGCTGGTCGATGCTCATCGGGTGGATCGACATCAGGTCGGGGATCGTCGCGAGCATATAGTCGAGGAACCCGCGCGCCGCCGCGCGCCGCGGTTCGGGGTTGCCGCGCTCCTCACCCGGAAAGGGGGCATAGTTCTGCGTCTCGAACCAGCGCGTGCCGGTCATCCCGGGTGCCGAGGCGAGCATGCGATGCAGCATGGTGCTGCCGGTGCGTGGCAGGCCGACGACCACCGCTGCGACCTCGACCTTCTCGCCCAGGATTTCGGGATGACGCTTGATCAGGTCGACATGGCGCAAACGATTGACGAGGCCGTTCACGATCATCGCCGAAGCACTCGCAACACCCGCCTCGCCGAGCCGGGCTTCGGTGTTGAGCGCGGGGATCAGCGCGTCGATATTGGCGAAAAACCATTCATTGCCGAAATCCGAAAGCCCCGTCTGTTCGCGCGCACGCGCCACCAGCACGTCGCGATCCGGCACTTGGCCAATTGCCTCTTTCACATCCCATCCTCTCTGCATTATGATAGCAATTTTATATATATCGCACGATATTCGTATTCATATACGCTATCATCTACGCAGAAAGAAGCAATACCCTTAGTTCCCGGCACCACCCAATTCGGTCATACCGGCGTGGATCAGATGGACGAGTTGCGATTGCCGCCGCGCGCCGGTCTTGGCGAAAATCGATCGCAGGTGCGAGCGCGCGGTGTTGTGCGCGATACCCAGCCGGTCGGCAGCTTCGACCAGCGAACCGCCGCCGGCGAGCGCGGCCGCCAGCATCGCCTCCATCCGCGTCAACTGGAACAGGTCGCGGATCGCTTCGGGATCGGGCGCCGCATCCTGTCCCGGATCGCTGATGAACAGGGCGAGCGCCGCGCCCTTGCCGCCGCGCATGAAGGCCGGTGTCGTCACCGCCTTGGCGACGACGCCCAGATCACGCTGGCCCGACGGCCGTTCGATGCGAAAGCGCTGCGGCGGCGACGCAGCGGGATCGGCCTCGGACCGGAGCATCTTGAGCAGCTTTTCGAGCGCCCGGTGCGCGTCGACCGCTGCGAGCCGCAGCTTTCCGCCTGCCAGGACGAAACCATCGGCGTCGGCGAGCAGCCGTTCGGCGACGGCGTTGGCGCGTATCACCTTGCCGTCATGGTCGAGGATGATCGCCGCGACCCCCATCTGCTCGACGACGCCGCGATAGATGCCATGCTCGGCGCCCGATGCCTGCAGCCGTTCGAACAGGCGGATCGCGTTACGCAGATGCGGCACGATGTCCTGGAGCGCGTCGCGCTCGGCCTCTCCGAAATCGCTGCGGCTGCTGTCGCGCGTCACGCGCAGCCGCGCCTCGAAGCCGCTGTCGAAGCGCAGGTCGACACCCAATATCTGGTCGCCACCTGCGGCCTCGAGGAAGTCGCGCCAGAAATCGCTCATCCGCGTGTCGCCCTGGACGAAGTCGGTGAAGGCGGTCACCTTGCCTTCGGGCAGCCCCTTGAACGGATCGTCGACGAAAAAGCTTTCGATATAATCCTCGGCGGTCTGCGGATCGCCCCCCGGCGTCACCAGCGTCCCCGGCCGGCTCGCGCCCGGCATCGTCAGGATCAGCGTCGCATAGCTCGCGTCGAGACAGAGCGCGAGGCTGCGGAGGAAATCCTCCCACGGCGTCTCGGCCAGCAAGCCGCCGAACAGGTCGGACAGCAGCCCGGAAAACGCCGCGTTCATCCCGTCCGTTTTCACCGCCATTCCCTCATTTCCATCCATTTCATCCCACAAACAGGAGAGCTTTGCCATGCCCGTTGATCCCGTTCTCGTCCCGTTGCTCGACATGATCAACAACCTGCCGCACATGAACCCGCCGTTCGACGCGGCGGCGTTCCGGCTGGGCGACGAACAGCCGATGCCCGCGTTCAAGGCAGACGTCGCCGAAGTACGCGACCTGACGCTCGATACCGCCGCCGGTCCGGTCCGCGCGCGTCTCTACCATCCCGCTCCCGGCAGCGCTCTGCCATTGCTCTTCTTCATGCACGGCGGCGGCTGGGTGTTCGGCACGATCGACACGCACGACCCGCTGTGCCGCGCGCTCGCGTCGGCGGCCGAGGTCGCCGTCCTTTCGCTCGAATATCCGCTGTCGCCCGAACATCGCTATCCCACCGCACTCGACACGATGCGCGCGGCGCTTGCCGCCACCGTCGATCAGGCCGAAACGCTCTACATAGATTCCGCGCGGATTGCGGTCGGCGGCGACAGCGCCGGCGGCAATCTGTCCGCCGCACTCTGCCTCGCCGCGCGCGACAAGGGCGGCCCCGCGATCGCGCATCAATTGCTCCTCTACCCCGTCATCGACAATGATTTCAGCCGCGCGTCGTACAGCGAAAATGCCTCCGGCTACCTCCTCAGCAGCGCGATGATGCAATGGTTCTGGGCGCAATATCTGGGCGACGCGGAACAAACGCCCGAACCTCTGGCGGCCCCGATCCGCGCCGCGAGCCTCGCCGGCCTGCCGTCGGCGACGATCATCACAGCCGAATATGACCCGCTGCGCGACGAAGGCAACGCCTATGCCGCGCGGCTCGCAGCCGACGGGGTCGAGGTGACCCACAGCCAGGTCCCCGGCGTGATCCACGGCTTTGCCTCGATGCTCGGGATGCTCCCGCAGGCCGACATCGCCGTGGGCACTGCGGCGAAGGGGTTGCGGCGCGCCTTCACACTCGAAGCGGCCGCATGACATGCGCGCGGGCGGTTCAGACCCCGTAACCGCCCGCAACCGCAATCTGCTGCCCGGTGACATAGGCGGCTTTGGACGAGCCAAGGAAGACAGCCGCATGACCGATTTCCTCGGGACGGCCCCAACGCTTGAGCGCCAGGTTCTTGTGCACCTCGGCGGTCCACGCGTCGTCGAACACACCCTGTTTCGACAGCTCGAGAAACATGCCCGCCTCGATCACGCCGACGAGGATGGAGTTGGCGCGAATGCCATGCTTCCCCTCCTCGCGCGCGATGCCCCGGACCAGCGCCTCGTTCGCAGCCTTGGGCGCGACCGACAGGCCGTCCTTGTCGGGCCAGCGCAGGTCGCCAGCCGATCCCAGATGTACGAACGAGCCGCCGCCCTGCGCGCGCATGTGCGGAATGACATGATGCGCGGCGTTGAAAAAACCATGAACCTCGACATCGATCGCGCGGCGCCATTGTTCGGGGGTCGTGTCGGCGAGGTGGACCTGCGCGACGAGTGGGCCTGCACCCCAAAGCACAGTGTGGATGCGCCCGTGCGCGGCGACAGCATCGGCGATCGCGGTCGCGAGCCCGGCGTCATCGGTGACGTCGCACTGGTGCAGGCTCGCCTTGCGGCCCGATGCCTCGACGCGCGCGGCCAGCGCCTCGGCCTCCGCCTGTTTCGAGCGCCACGCGATCGCGACGTCGCTTCCCGCGGCGGCAAATTCGCCGGCAACCGCGGCGCCAATGCCGCCGGTAGCGCCGAAAATCAGCGTCGCGCCCTCGGGAAACTGCGAACCTTCACCCATCTTCACCCTCCTTGAACCACAAAATATTGCATAATGTCGATGATAGTGAGATATGTTATCGAAATGCGATGATATCGCAAGTTTTCAAAACGCATAGTGACAATGCCTGATCCATAACCGGGCATCATGGGAGATTTTCAATGGCGACAACCGCAGACTATGGACTGGGCGACCAGGTCTTTCCGCGCGGCTGGTTCATGATCGCCGCCGCCGCCGAACTCGAAGGGACGACGCCGCTCGCCGTCCGCTTTTTCGGCCGCGACCGGGTGCTCTACCGCGGCGAGTCGGGGCAGGCCTATCTCGTCGACGCCTATTGCCCGCACATGGGGGCGCATCTGGCGAAGAACGAGACGAGCTTCGTGATCCGCGACAAGGAGCATGTGCAGGGCGAATCGATCCGCTGCCCCTATCATGGCTGGCGCTTCGGCCCCGACGGCAAGTGTAACCAGATCCCCTATTCGCCGCAGAAGATTCCCGCGGCCGCCAGGCTCGAAAACTGGCCGGTGATCGAGCGCGCGGGCTGTATCTGGATGTGGCACGATCCCGAAGGGCTCGAACCCGAATATGAGCTGCCGCCGTTCGAGGAATATTATCAGCCGCATTGGGTGAAGTGGGAGCTCGACCGGCTGGGCGAACTCGCGAGCCATCCGGTCGAGATTCTCGACAATATGGCCGATCGCGCGCATTTCGAGCCCGTCCACGGCAATGACGCCGTCGATGTCTTCGAAAATGATTTCGACGGCCACCGCGTCGTCCAGCGGCTGCGCGCGGGGCACCGCACGCTGCAGGGCGACGCGCCGCTCGAAACCGACACCTGGTATACCGGGCCGGGCATCCTGCAATCGCGCATGTCGGGACAATTCCCCGCGATTATCATGATCGCGCACACCCCCGTCGACGACGGCGTGGTGAAGGTGTGGCACGCGCTGCTGGTCAAGGTGCCCAATGCCGAGCCCAACGCCGACGACGTCGCGATGGCGCGCGCCTATCAGGCCGCGGCCTGCGCCGCTTTCGCTCAGGATTTCGAGATCTGGTCGAACAAGAAGCCGTGCGTCAACCCGATGGCGGTTCAGGGCGACGGCCCGATCGGCAAGCTGCGCATCTGGTATCGCCAGTTCTACAATCCCCGCGCGCGCGCCGAAGAGTTTCAGAAGCGCGTCAACGGCACCCACGTCACGCGCGGTACCTTGTCCGCGCCGTTCGAACAAAAGGTCGCCTGACCGGCGGCATCACAGACAGAAACAGGAGAAATTGCGTGGCAAGACTCGCAGGTAAGGTTGCGATCGTAACGGGCGCGGCACAGGGAATGGGCGCCGCGACCGCGCGGCTCTTCGCGGCCGAGGGCGCCAAGGTGGCGGTATGCGATGTCCTTGAGGACAAGGGCCGCGAAACCGCCGCCGAAATCGGCGAGAGTGCCGTCTTCGAAAAGCTCGATGTACGATCCGAAGCAGACTGGGACCGCGTCGTCGCCGCGACCGTCGAACGTTTCGGCAAGCTCGACATATTGATCAACAACGCCGCGATCGTGCATTTCAGCCCGATCGAGGCGATGCCCGCCGAGGACATCGAGCGCGTGCTCGCAATCAACGTCATGGGCACGATGCTCGGCGCCAAATATGCCGCGCGCGAAATGACCAGGGCCGGGCGCGGCGTGATCGTCAACATTTCGTCGGTCGACGGCTTGCGCGGCTGCAACGGCCTGTCGGCCTATACTGCGAGCAAATGGGCGGTGCGCGGGCTGTCGAAATC
Source organism: Sphingopyxis sp. (assembly GCA_032154175.1). GTDB lineage: Bacteria > Pseudomonadota > Alphaproteobacteria > Sphingomonadales > Sphingomonadaceae > Sphingopyxis. The sequence goes on from JALDYH010000040.1 coordinate 8,790, forward strand.
GCTCGCTTACGAGCTGGGGCCGCGCGGCATCCGCGTCTGCACCGTCCACCCCGGCGGCGTGAACACGCAGATGGGCAATCCGACCGGGCTGACCGGCGACGCCGTCAATGTCGGATACGAGCGCGTCCCGCTCCAGCGCATCGGCGAGCCCGAGGAAATCGCGCGCGCCAGCCTGTTCATCGCCTCCGACGACGCCAGCTATATCAGCGGCGCCGAGCTGGCGGTCGATGGCGGTTGGTCGGCGGGCTATTATCAGACCTTCCTCCCCGGCGCGCCGGCCAGCCTGTTGGGCCGGCCGTGACGGCTCCTTTCAACTGAGGCGCGGGCGGCGATGCAAACGACGGACGACATCATCGCGATCCAGCAGCTGCTCGCCGCCTATGTCTTTGCGATCGACGCCAAGGACTATGACGCACTCGACGCCGTGTTCGTACCGGGTGCAAGGATCGACTATCGCGCGGCGGGCGGCGCCGCGGGCGAGTGGCCGACGATGAAAGCCTGGCTGAAAGGCGCGCTCGCCGCCTTTCCGCTGACCCAGCATCTGATCGGACTGCCGCTGATCCGGCTCGACGGCGACCGGGCGAGCGCGCGCACGATGCTGTTCAACCCGATGCGGATGATGGCGCCGCAGGGCGACCAGCTCTTCTTCGTCGGCTGCACCTATGCCGACGACCTCGTCCGCACCGCCGACGGCTGGCGGATTGCGAAGCGCGTCGAGCAGGATTTCTGGGCCAAGGATGCGCCCACCGACCTCATTGCGGAGCCCGCGGCATGAGCGGCGATCCGTTCAGCGCGGTGACGATCGGTCCGATCACGCTGCGCAACCGCTTCATCCGTTCGGGCGCGAACGAGATGATGAGCAAGGCGACCTTCCCCACTCGCGCGCTCGTCGATTTCCACCGTGCCTATGCGCGCGGCGGCGTGGGGATGACGACGCTCGCCTATCTCGCGGTCTCGCCCGACGGGCGCACGCTGCCCGGACAGGGGATGCTGAGCATCGAGAGTGTGCCGCATTACCGCGCGGTCACCGATGCGATCCACGCCGAAGACGCGAAGGCATCGGCGCAGATCACCCATGGCGGCAGCTTTTGCCAGATCGACGACCTGTCGACCGCGCGCGCAATGTCGGCGTCGGGCGGGATCGACAAGATGGGAGTATTGAAGGGCCGCTTCCTCCAGCGCGCGATGACGCGCGCCGACATGGAAATGGTGACGCGCGAGTTCGCCCGTGCTGCCGAGCTTGCCGAAGCGGCGGGGTTCGACGCGCTCGAAATCCATATGGGGCACGGCTATCTGCTCAACCAGTTCATCTCGCCGCTCTCGAACTTCCGCAAGGATGGCTATGGCGGATCGGCCGTGAACCGCGCGCGCTTTCCCGCCGAGGTGCTCGCGGCGGTGAAACAGGCGACCGGCGGGCGGCTCGCGATCCTCGCCAAGATCAACCTGACCGATGCGGTGCCCAAGGGGGCGACGGTCGACGACGCCATCGCGACCGCACGTGCGCTCGAAGCGGCGGGCGCCGACATGCTGGTCCTGTCGGCGGGGCGCAATATCGAAAGCACCTGGGCGATGTTCGGCAGCGCGCTGCCCTATGACGATCTGGCCGCGATGCAGGGCGGGCTGCTGGCGAAACTGCAATTCGCGATCCTGAAACGCAGCGTGCCCAAGCTGCCGCCGTTTCGCGAAAATTATCTGATGGAGTCCGCGCTCAAGCTGAAGGCGGCGCTGGGTCCGACACCGATGAAGCTCGCCTATCTGGGCGGCGTCCAGTCGCTTGCCGGGGCGCATCAGGCGATGGCCGAAGGATTCGACGCGATCGCGCTGGCGCGCGCGCTGATCCACGATCCGGCACTGATCGCGAAATGGCAGAGCGGGGCCAGCGATGTGTCGGGCTGCACCGCATGCAACCGCTGCGTCGCCGCGATGTATGGGCCGTCGGGAACGCACTGCCCCGAGGTCGGCAACGCGCTCGACCCCGGACTCAAGAACATATTTGCGGGAGAAGAATATGCCGGGCCTGCTTGAGAAGAAGGTTGTCGTCATCAGCGGGGTCGGCCCCGGCATGGGACAGGCGATGGCGCGGATCGCCGCCGCCGAGGGTGCCAAGGTCGGGCTCGGCGCGCGCAACAGGGATTTCATCGAAACCGTTGCCGAAGAGATCCGCGCGGGCGGCGGCGAGGCGGTCGCGGTGCCGACCGACGTTGGCGATGCGGACCAGTGCGCGGCGCTGGCGAAAGCCGCCGCCAACGCGTTCGGGCGGATCGACGGGCTGGTCAACACCGCCTATGTCCACGGCGCGTGGGTGACGGTGGACGAGGCCGATCCCGAGGATTGGGCGAAGGTGTTCGACGTCAACTGCCTCGGCGCGCTGCGGATGACGCAGGCGGTGCTGCCCGCGATGAAGGCGGCGGGCGGCGGCGCGGTGGTCAATGTCGCGACCATGTCGCAGGTCAATCCCTTTCCCGGCGAGGGCGGCTATGCCACCGGCAAGGGTGGCCTCACGACCATGACCAAGCATATGGCCAAGGATCTTGGCCGCTTTAACATCCGGGTTAATGCGACGCGCATGGGCTGGATCGGCGGAAAGCCCGTATATGACTATATCGACCGCGCCGCTGCGGACGGCGCCGATCGCGACGCCGTGATCGGCGAGATCACCGGACGCATCCCGCTCGGCGTCATTCCGCCCGAGGCGGATTGCGCGAAAAGCGTCCTCTTCTTCCTCTCCGACTATGCGAAAATGGTCACCGGCGCGACGCTCGACGTCAACGGCGGCCAATATATGGCGCCGTGACGATGGGCAGCGACCGCATCCTGTCGCCCGACGTCTGGCGCGATTTCTGCCGTCGGCTGGAGGCCGCGGGCGATATCGTGACGGGTCTGGAATCGGCCGCCAACCCGCTCGACCGCGCCGAGGGCTATCGTTATCTGACCCGGCTGCTGCGCATCGCGCTCGACATGCAACTCGAACATGCCGACCCCGATTTCCCGAGCTTTTATGCCGCGTCGCACGAGACGGCGAAGATCGGCGCCGACAATCCCGACAATATCTATATGAACGCGACCGTATCGGGCGCGCGGCGCTATCGCATTCGCGGCCGGCGCGGCAGCGTCCCGATCCTGAGCTTCGGCACCAAGGCCAATCGCTATGCCGTCGACGGAACGATGGCCTCGACCGGCGAGCTCGATTCGGCCGACATGACGATCGCCCACGACGGATCGTTCGAGATCATCGTCAGCCGCGACAAGGCCGACGGCAACTGGCTGCCGCTGGCAGACGACAGCTCGATGGTGATCGTGCGCCAGACCTTTCTCGACCGCGCGACCGAAGTGCCCGCAACGGTGGCGATCGAGGCGATCGACGGCCCCGCCTACCCTGCCCCGCTCTCCGCCGACGCGCTCGCCGCGGCGCTCGAACGCACCACGGCCTTCGTTGCCGGCACGGCGCGGACCTTCGTCCAGTGGACCGAGGATTTCCGCGCGAACCAGATGAACCGGCTGGCGACGACCGACCAGGCGCCCTTTTTCCGCGCGGGCGGCGATCCGACGATCTTCTACCTCCACGGCTGGTGGCAGCTCGAACCCGGCGAGATGCTGCGCATCGATACACGCGTGCCCCGATGCAGCTTCTGGAATTTCCAGCTCGACAATGTCTGGATGGAATCGCTCGATTATCGCCACCACCGCATCCACGTGAACGGACAGAGCGCACGGCTCAACGACGACGGCACGCTGACGCTGATCGTCGGCCCGCGTGACCCGGGCTTCGGCAACTGGATCGATACCGCAGGGCATCATCAGGGCACGATGTTGCTGCGCTGGATCGGCGCCACCGACCACCCCATTCCCGAAACAAGGATAATCCCGCTCAATGACCGACCTTGAATCCCGTATCGCGCGGCTCGAAGCCGAAAGCGACATCCGCCGCCTGAAGGCGCGTTATCTGAACGCCTGCGATGCGAAGGATGTGGACGCAATCCGCGCGTGTTTCACCGAAGATGCGGTGATCGATTTCCCGCCGATCGGCGAATTCGGCCTCGACGGGCTGATCGACGTCTTCACGCAAATGGCGGCGACGACGCCGATCACCGACGTACACCAGGGGCATAATGCCGAGATCGAGGTGAAGGGCGACGAGGCGAGCGCGCGCTGGAATCTCGGCTATGCGACCTATGACCCGCGCGCCGGCAGCTTCCGGCTGCTCGCGAACTTCTATCACGACCGCTATCGCCGCACCCCCGACGGATGGCGGATTTGCTACACGCGGTCCGAACCGCGCGCGATCGTCGACGGCGTGCTTGCCGAAGACGGGATCACGGCGAACTGGGTCGCGGGATAGACCGGCTCAATCGACGAGCGCGCACCAACGATAGTCGTGCTTGATGAAATTCTGCCCCAGGCTGTAGCGAACGCGCCGCACGCCGGGAATCTTGTCGATCGTCTGGTGGAGGAAATCGGTCAGCTCGTTGCCGTTTTCCACCAGCGTCATCGCCAGCACGTCCGCGCGGCCGAGCGTCGTCGCGACAAAACCGATCTCGGGGAGCCGCGCGAGGCTTTCGGCCACGGTCTCGATATCCGAGGCGCTGTCCGCCTCGACCCACAGATAGGCGAGGATCGGGTTGCGGAGGCGGTTCGCGTTGGTGACCGCGGCGACGCGGATCACCCGGTTGTCGAGCAATCGCTTCAACCGCGAACGGATCGTCCCTTCGGTCAGGTCGAATTCGCGGCCGATCTCGCGGTTCGAGACCCGCGCATCATGGCCAAGCCGTTCGATGATCTTGTGATCGAGGTCGTCGAGGCTGATCCTCGTACTCATAGCGGGGCCCATTCCGGATTATATTTGAAAACCTTGAGCGCGAGGCTGGGAAATATCCGTTCGACCCCGTCGATCTTGGCGATCACGCCGGTCAGGAGATGCTGCATCTCCTCCAGCGTTTCGGCGACCACCTGGATTTCAAGGTCATGCGTTCCGATCGCGACATTGACCGTGATGACGCGTTCGAGTTCGGCGATTTCGGCGCCGACCTCGCTCGCGGGCCGCCCCTTCACCTGCACGCCGACGGGCGCCAGATAGCCAAAGCCCATCGCCGACAGATCGCGCATCGCGACGACGCGCACCATCCGGGCGTCCTCCAGCCGGCGCAGGCGCGTGCGCACGGTCGCTTCGTTCAGCCCCATCTCGCGCGCGATGTCGCGGTTCGCGATCCGGCCGTTCTTGCGAAGCGCCGCGATGATCTGCTCGTCGACATCGTCGAGCGCGAGCAGCCCGTCGGCCTGGCCCGCATTCGCGGCCTTGCCCCGCGTTCTTTTCCCGGCCTTGGTTGCGGTACGCAACGACTCTTCTCCCCGGCTTGACCAGCGCACTGTACGATGGCGCCCCGGCGTCATCGATATGACTCCACAGACCGCATCGCCACGCCACTGTCAACATTCATCGATTGCAATGCCAAATATATAACGGTTTGCGTAGCAATTACCTCTTTCAAAAACGCAATCATTATGTAGAACGGCATACAGACCAGAATTGGCAAGTTTTCCGAGGCAGGAGCAACAGGGGTGACCGTTCACGAAGTCGATATATTGGTGATCGGATCGGGCGCAGGGGCGCTGACTGCGGCCTTCACCGCTGCCGACGCCGGCGCCGAGGTGCTGGTCGTCGAGAAAAGCGCGCGTTACGGCGGGACCTCGGCGACTTCGGGCGGCGGCATCTGGATTCCGAACAGCGACGACGCGCGCGCCAAGGGCCATGCCGACGATCCCGAAGAAGCGCTTGGCTATATCAAGACGCTGATCGGCGACGATGTGCCCGAAACCAAACTCGCGGCCTATGTCGACAATGCGCACCGGATGCTCAGCTATCTCGAGGAGCGCTCGCACGTCCACTACACCGCTTATGCCTATTCCGACTATCATATGGACGTCGATGGCGCGCGCGACGGGTGGCGGACGCACGACCCGATCCCGCTGATGGCCGACAGGCTCGGTGCCGATTTCGAGCGGATGGAACCGCCGCACACGCTGACGCTGACCTTTGGCCGCTTCACCTGGACGATGGCGGAGGCCAAGCTGCTCCTGACCATGAGCCCGGGCGCCAAGCCTTTGCTGTTCAAGCTGATGCTCAAATATATGTTCGACCTGCCCTGGCGCTTCAAGACCAGGCGCTCGCGGCGGCTGACCGGCGGCAATGCGCTGATCGGGCGGCTCAAGCTGTCGATCGACGAAAAAGGCGTGCCGATCTGGCTGAATGCGCCGATGGTCGAGCTTGTCAGCGGCAAGAAGGGTGTCAACGGCGCGATCGTCGAGCGCGACGGCCGGCAGATCGAGGTCCGCGCGCGCCGCGGCGTGATCATCGCGAGCGGCGGCTTCGACCATGATGCCGCGCTGCGCGAAAAATATCTGCCGCAGCCGACCTCGGCCGACTGGAGCGCGGGGGTGCCGAGCAACACCGGCGACGGGCTGAAGGCCGGGCTGACCGTAGGAGCCGCGACCGCGCTGATGGATTCGGCCTGGTGGGGGCCCGGCTTCCTGCTCGAAGGCGAGGACCGTGCGCGGATCCTGTTCGTCGAGCGCGCGCTCCCCTCGTCGATCATCGTCAATCAGGCGGGCAAGCGTTACATGAACGAGGCGGCATCCTATCATGTCGCGGGGGGCGAGATGCACCGCTGTAACACCCCCGAAGCGCCCACCGCGCCGTCGTGGTTCGTGTTCGATGCGCGCTATCGCGGCAAATATATGCTGGGACCGATGATGGCGGGCAAGCCGTCGGCCGACGGCCGTATCCCCGCGGCGATGCGCAAGATCCTCAAGAAATCCGGAACGATTGCCGGGCTCGCGAAGGAGATCGGCGTCGACGCCGCGGTGCTGTCGAAGGAAATCGCGCGCTTCAACGCCAACGCGCTCAAGGGCGAGGATCCCGATTTCGGCCGCGGCGCCTCGGCCTATGACCGGCATTATGGCGATGCCTCGGTGACGCCGAATCCGACGCTCGCGCCGATCGCCGAAGCGCCCTTCTATGCTATCCCGATCTATCCGTGCGACCTCGGCACCAACGGCGGGCTGCTCACCAACGACAATGGTCAGGTGCTGGGCGAGGACGGCAAGCCGCTCGGCGGGCTCTACGCGATTGGCAACGCCTCGGCGGCCGCGATGGGACGGACCTATCCGGGCGCGGGCGCGACGCTGGGTCCGGCGATGACCTTCGGCTGGCTCGCCGCGCGCCATGCGACGCGGGCGAACAGCTAGAGGTCAGCGCGCCAGATAGCCGCCGTCGACCGCGAGCGGGTGGCCGGTGATGAAGCTCGCCTTGTCCGAGCAGAGGAAGATCACCGCGTCGGCGATCTCATGCGCTTCGCCGATACGGTTCATCGGGTGCATTTCGGCGACGAAGCGCGCCGCGGCCTCCTCCTTGACCACTGCATCGACCATCGGGGTGCGGATCGCGCCGGGGCACACCGCGTTGATGCGGATGCCCTGCGCGGCGTAGCGCATCGCCGCCGAACGCGTGAGCCCGATCACCGCATGCTTCGACCCGCAATAGCCGGCGCCCCCCGCGCCCGCCATGCCCGCGATCGACGCGGTGTTGACGATCGCGCCGCGCCCCGCCTTTTCCATATGGCGCAGTTCGGCGGTCATGCAGAGCAGCAGCCCGCGCTGGTTCACCGCGATGCTGCGGTCATAGGCGGTGAGGTCGCCCCACGGCGTTTCCATGCCCTCGAGCGACACCCCGGCATTGTTGAAGGCGCAATCGAGCCGCCCCCAGCGTCGGACGATATCGTCGACAAAAGCATCGACCGCTTCGCCGTCGGTAACGTCGAGCGCGCCATGATGCGCCTCGCCCCCTTCGGCACAGATCAGCGCGGCGGTTTCGGCGGCGCCGTCGGCGTTGAGATCGCCGATCGCGACCTTCGCGCCTTCGGCGGCAAAGGCGAGCGCGGCGGCGCGGCCGATGCCGCTGCCTGCGCCGGTGACGAATGCGGTTTTTCCTTCGAACAACAGCGCCATCGCCGCCTCCTTCAGCTTCAGACGATTTCGAACAGACCCGCGGCGCCCATGCCGCCCGCGACGCACATCGACACCACGGCATATTTCACGCCGCGGCGCTTGCCCTCGATCAGCGCATGGCCGACGAGGCGCGAGCCCGTCATCCCGAAGGGATGGCCGATCGCGATGCCGCCGCCGTCGACGTTGAGCTTGCCCGGATCGATCCCGAGCTTGTCGCGGCAATAGAGCGCCTGGCTGGCGAACGCCTCGTTGATTTCCCAGAGGCCGATATCGTCGATCTTGAGGCCCGCGCGTTCGAGCAGCTTGGGGATCGCGAAGACGGGGCCGATGCCCATTTCCTCGGCCTTGCAACCCGCCACCTGAAAACCGCGATAGATGCCAAGGATCGGGAGGCCTTCTTTCTCGGCCATTGCGCGGTCCATGACGATCTGCGCCGAGGCGCCGTCGGACAGCTGGCTGGCGTTGCCCGCGGTGATGTGGCGACCTTCCTTGACGACCAGCCCATCCCTGAACACGGGTTTGAGCGCCGCGAGTTTTTCGGCGGTGGTGTCGCCGCGCACGCCCTCGTCATGCGCCAGCGTCAACGTTTCCTTGCCGGTCTCGTTGCCGTCCTTGTCGAAAAGCGCCTTCTGAACGGTGATTGGGACGATCTCGTCGGCGAAGCGACCCGCGGCCTGTGCCGCGCCCGCGCGCTGCTGGCTTACGGCCGAAAATTCATCCTGCGCCTCGCGGCTGACGCCATAGCGATCGGCGACGATTTCGGCGGTCTCGATCATCGCCATATAGGCGTGCGGATCGGCGGCGCGGATAAACTCGGACCGGTTGCGAAAGGCCGGGGTGTGCTTGTTGAGCGTCAGCGAGATGTTCTCCATCCCGCCCGCCACCGCGACGTCGATCTCGTCGCACATGATGCCGCGCGCGGCGAGCGCAAGCGCATTGAGCCCCGACGAGCATTTGCGGTCGAGCGTGAAGCCGCCGGTTGAATCGGGCAGCACCGATCCATGCACCGCCAGCCGGCCGAGATTATAGCTTTGCGTGTTCCAGTGATTGCCGACGCCCAGATAGACATCGTCGACGCGCGCGGGATCGATTCCGGCGCGTTCGATCGCGGCGTTGACGACATGCGCCGCGAGCACGGGCGCCTCGGTGTCGTTGAACGCGCCGCGATAGGCCTTGCCGACGCCCGTGCGCGCGGTCGAAACGATAGCGGCTTCACGCATGGTCATTATGCCCCGGTGCTGCGCATGTTGGCGGGGCTCCAATAGGCGCGCATCTCGGTCACCTTGCCTTCGGCGTCGAATTTGAAGGTGTCGATCACCTCGATCTCTTTCGGTCCGCCGAAATCGACCAGCACCGTGAAAGCGAAGGCGGCATAGTCGCCGCCGGTGCGGACCGGGCCGTCGAGGCGCAGCTTCGCTTTTGCCTGCATCGACATCGAGTAGAAGGCGTGGATCGCATCGCGGCCCTGATGAATCGGGGTGCCGATCGGGTCCTCGACCGTCGCATCATCTGCGTACAGATCCGATGCCATCGTGGCATCGGCCTTGTCGAACGCTTCGACATAGCGCTCGACGGCGCGGACCATTTCCTCGTGACTGGGCATGATATATTTCTCCGATTTCAGGGCAATGAGGTCAGTGCGGTATCAGCCGCCAAAGTCCCACTGATGGCCCCATTCGTCTTCCTTGATGCTGATCGTCGGGGTGAAGCTGTTCCAGTCGGGCTGGATGCCGCCAAAGCCATATTCGATGTCGAATCCGCCGGGGCTGCGCATGTAGAAGCTCACCATCTTGTCGTTCATATGCTTGCCGAGGCTCGACGAGATATGGACATTCGCCGCCTTCGCGCGGTCGAGCGCGCGGCCGACATCGTCGAGGCCCGGCACTTCGACCATCATGTGAACGAGCCCGCTCGGCACCGGGAATTCGGCGAGCGCGACCGAGTGGTGGCGCGGGTTGTCGCAGTGGAGGAAATGAAGGCCGAGCCCCGGGTCGTCGGGACCGCCCTTCATATAGACGCGCATCTCGTCGGTGTCACCGAAACCGAGCAGTTCGATATAGAAGGCGCGCGTCTCGGCGAGCTTCGCCGCGGGGAGCACGACATGTCCCATCCCCATCTCGCCGGTGACGAATGCGGACACGCCCGCGGGCGAAACGAACGGGTCGCCGTCGACGACGCGGCCCCAGCCGATTTCGAGCCGGTTGCCCGACGGGTCGGCGCAGCGGACGAACTCGACGACATGGCGATCCTTCGCTTCCTCCGCGGACGCGGACTCGGCCGCAACGCCGGCATCGCGCAGCCCCGCAATGCCGCGATCGAAGGCGGCCTTGTCGGGATAGACGAGACCCGCGGCGTGGAAGCTTTCACCCTTGCCCTTGCGAATCAGCATGCGGAACGGGCGCTCGTCCATGCGCAGGCGGAGCCCGCCGTCATGCTCGGTCGCCTGCATCCCCAAGACATTCTCGCCATAGGCGCGCCACGCTTCGACATCGGCCGTATCGACCACGACATAGGCCAGTGACCTGATCGCCATTCACTCATCCCCTACATTCATATGCGCATCCGGCGCACCGAGCTGAGCGCAAGCTACAGGTGAATATCGCTCACATCAAGTGTAATACGTAGAAATATGCATTAAAATTTACGCAAACCGTATATTGATGTGCGTCCATCCATGTCCAGCGCGATGGCCCAAGGCCCAGGCGCCGCTACGGCACGCGGCGCTTTGCGTATCGCGGACGCAGGCCTGCTACGCAGCCCGCACCTCCGAACTGCCCTCGGCCCCATTTTGCATAGAAAGTGGATTGACAGCTTGCGTAGCAAAATGCAATATTCTCTACGAATATAGAAGCAATATGACAACGCGGGCGACCGCAAGCGCACAAAATACCCGAGGAGAGCATATGGCCACGGCCCCGAAGCAAGCCGGCGACACCGCGCTACCCACCCCCGAAGTGCTGATCGAGCGCGCCCGCGCGATGATCCCGGCGCTGAAGACGCGCGCGCGCCAGACGACGCTCGACGGCAATGTCCCCGCGGAAACTGTCGCCGAGATGCAGGAGGCGGGATTTTTCCGCATCCTCCAACCGAAGCGCTGGGGCGGCTATGAAATGCACCCCAATGTCTTTTTCGAGGTGCAGAAGGCGCTCGCCGAGGGCTGCATGTCGACCGGCTGGATCTACGGCGTGCTCGGCTGCCACCCCTATGAACTCGCGCTCTTCCATGACGAGGCGCAGCGCGAGGTGTGGGGCGACAATGGCGGCGAAATGCTCGTCTCGTCGACCTATCAGCCGGTGGGCAAGGTCGAGAAGGTCGACGGCGGCTTCTATCTTTCGGGGCGCTGGGGCTTTTCGTCGGGATCGACGCATTGCGGCTGGGTGCTGCTCGGCGCGCTCAATTTCGATACGGACGGCGGCCCGCCCGACATGCGCACCTTCCTGCTCCCGCGCACCGACTATCAGGTCATCGAGGGGACGTGGGACGTGTTCGGGCTGCAGGGCACCGGCAGCTTCGACATCCTCGTCGAACGCGTCTTCGTCCCCGAGCACCGCACGCACAAGGCGAGCGACGGTTTTGCCTGCTCCAACCCCGGTCAGGCCGAGAATGACGGCCCGCTCTATCGTCTGCCTTGGGCGCAGGTCTTCGTCCGCTCGGTATCGACCGCGGCGTTCGGCGGCGCGCGCGCAGCGGTGAATGCCGCGATGGAGATCATGCAAGGCCGTATTTCGACCAACACCGGCAAGGCGTCGAAGGCCGATCCGCTGCTCCACGGCGCGATCGCCAAGGCGCATGCGCAGATCCTCGAGATGGAGCTCACGCACCAGACGACCTTCGACCGGCTGATGGCGAAGAGCGAAAGCGGCGAGCCAATCACGCTCGAGGAGCGCGCGCTCTATGCCTATCAAAGCTCGACCGTCGTGCGGCGGCTCGCCGAGCTCGTCGACGGCATGGTCCAGCTCCTCGGCGGCCGCGCCGTCTATATGTCGAGCGCGATCATCCAGCCGTGGCTCGACCTCAACGCCGCGCGCGCGCACGTCGCGAACGACCCCGGCAATCGCACCACCGACGTCGTGATGACGATGCTCGGCGAACCGCCTGCTTTCACGTTCATGTAAAAGGAAACGGCCAATGGGAGAGATGAAGGAAGCGACGCACCGCGTCGCGGGCGGCTACGACATCCACATCAAGGAAGCGGGCGAAGGCCCCGCGCTGGTGTTCCTCCACGGCAGCGGCCCCGGCGCGTCGGGACTGTCGAACTTCCGGCAGAATGTCGACGCGTTCGTCGCGGCCGGCTACCGCGTCATCCTGCCCGACATGATCGGCTATGGCGCCTCGTCGCAGCCTGCCGATATCGACTATACGCTGACGCTGTTCACCGACACGCTCTATGAGGCGCTGAAGGCGCACGGCATCGAGCGCGCAACGCTGATCGGCAATTCGCTCGGCGGCGGTGTCGCGATCCAGATGGCGCAGGACCATCCCGAATTCGCCCAGCGGCTGATCCTGATGGCGCCCGGCTGTATCGAGGAACTCGACGTCTATTTCGCGATGCCCGGCATCGCCGACATGCGCTCATCTTTCGGTAGCCCCGATTTCAGCCTCGCCGACCAGCGCCGCCTCGGCGAGAATCTGGTCTATGACCCGAAGCACATCACCGACGCGCTGGTCGAAGAACGCTTCGCGGTCGCGAGCAAGCAGCCCAAGGAGGTGATCACGCGGATGCGGACACATAACGTCCGCCCGCGGCTCGGTGAGATCAAGGTTCCGATCCTGCTCTTCTGGGGCTTTAACGAACGCTTCATGCCGCTCTCGGGTATCGGCTATTTCTTCGAAGCCTGCGACGATGTGCGCTGCGTGACCTTCAACAAGGTCGGTCACTGGGTGCAGGTCGAGCGCGCGAGCGAGTTCAACCGCTATGCGATAGAGTTCCTCGATGAGCATCGCTAAAACCCACGGCCGCGAGCTTTACGACGCGCTGCGCGACCGGCGCACGGTCGCGCCGCTGATCGCGCGCGATCCGGCGCTGACGATCGACGACGCCTATGCGATCAGCCTCGACTTCCTGTCGCGGCGGCTGAAGGACGGCGAGCGCGTCGTGGGCAAGAAGATCGGCGTCACGTCGAAGGCCGTGCAGGACATGCTCGGCGTGCATCAGCCCGATTTCGGCTTCCTCACCGACTGGATGCATGTCGAAGGCGATATCCACATCGATGCGAAGGCGCTGATCGCGCCGCGCGCCGAAGCCGAGATCGCCTTCATCCTGAAGGACAGCCTGAACGGCCCCGGCGTCACCGCCGCCGACGTGATCGCGGCGACCGAGGCGATCGCCCCTTGCTTCGAGATCGTCGACAGTCGCATCACCGACTGGAAGATCGCCATCGTCGACACCGTCGCCGACAATGCGTCGTGCGGGGTCTTCGTGCTCGGCAAGGAACGTATCGATCCGCGCGCGCTCGATCTTCCGAACCTGCATGTCGCGGTGGCGAAGAACGGATCGCCGCTCTCCGAAGGCTATGGCCATGCGGTTCAGGGCGATCCGGCGCAGGCGGTAGCATGGCTCGCCAATACATTGGGCACGCATGGCGTGACGCTCGATGCCGGCGACATCATCCTCTCGGGCAGCCTCGTTCCGCTCGCGCCCGCGGTGAAGGGCGACATCTTCGAAATGATCCTCGGCGACGGCCGCCGCACGCTCGGCCATTGCGTCGCGCGCTTTGTATAAGGAATGGCAATGACCCGCGTGAAGGCAGCGATCATCGGATCGGGCAATATCGGCACCGACCTGATGATTAAGATGATCAAATATCCGCAGAATATGGAACTGGTCGCGGTCGTCGGCATTGACGAGAAATCCGAAGGCCTCGCGATGGCGCGCGAGCGCGGCGTCGCGACGACGCATGAGGGGCTCGATGGGCTCAAGGCGATGGACGTCTATCCCGAAATCGGGATCGTCTTCGACGCGACCAGCGCCTATGCGCACAAGGTGCATGACGCCGCGCTGCGCGCCGACGGCAAGCAGGTCGTCGACCTGACCCCCGCCGCGATCGGCCCCTATACGATCCCGACGGTCAACGGCGATGCCAATCTCGATGCCGGCAACGTCAATATGGTGACGTGCGGCGGGCAAGCGACGATCCCGATGGTCGCCGCCGTATCTCAGGTCGCGACGGTCCATTATGCCGAGATCGTCGCGTCGGTGTCGTCGCGCTCGGCGGGCCCCGGCACGCGCGCAAATATCGACGAATTCACCCGCACCACCGCCGGAGCCATCGAAAAGGTCGGCGGCGCCGCGCAGGGCAAGGCGATCATCATCCTCAATCCCGCCGAACCGCCGATGATCATGCGCGACACGGTCTTCACCCTGTCCGAGGGCGCCGACGAGGAGACGATCCGCGCGAGCGTCGAGGCGATGGTCAAGAAGGTGCAGGCCTATGTGCCCGGCTACCGCCTGAAACAGGAGGTGCAGTTCGAACGCTTCGGCGACAACAACAAGCTGAAGATCCCCGGCCGCGGCGAGTTCACCGGGATCAAGACTATGATCCTGCTCGAGGTCGAGGGCGCGGGCGACTATCTCCCGCCCTATTCGGGCAATCTCGACATCATGACCGCGGCGGCGAAGGCGACGGGAGAACTGCTCGCCGAGCGTATCCGCGAAGGAAAGAAGGTGACGGCATGAGCGCCAAGTTCAACGTCGAGGCGGGCGACAAGCTCTATATCCAGGACGTCACGCTGCGCGACGGGATGCACGCGATCCGCCATATGTACGGCATCGACGAAGTGAAGGCGATCGCCAAGGCGCTCGACGCGGCGGGGATCGACGCGATCGAGGTCGCGCATGGCGATGGCCTCAGTGGCGCCAGCTTCAACTATGGCTTCGGCGCGCACACCGACTGGGAATGGCTGGAAGCGGTCGCATCGGTGCTGACGAGGTCGGTGCTCACCACGCTGATCCTGCCCGGCGTCGGCACGGTCGAGGAACTTCGCCGTGCCTATGACCTCGGCGTGCGTTCGGTGCGCGTCGCGACGCATTGCACCGAGGCCGATGTGTCGAAGCAGCATATCGGCATCGCGCGCGACCTTGGCATGGACGTCGCGGGCTTCCTGATGATGAGCCACATGATCGAGCCCGAGGCCCTCGCGCAGCAGGCCTTGCTGATGGAAAGCTATGGCGCCGAGTGCGTCTATGTCACCGACAGCGGCGGCGCGCTCGACATGGACGGCGTCAAGGCACGGCTCGAGGCCTATGACCGCGTGCTCAAACCCGAAACGCAGCGCGGCATGCACGCGCACCACAATCTGTCGCTCGGCACCGCGAACAGCATCGTCGCGGCGCAGGCGGGCGCGGTGCGCATCGACGCCAGCCTCACCGGCATGGGCGCGGGCGCGGGCAACGCCCCGCTCGAAGTCTTCATCGCCGCCGCCGACCGCAAGGGCTGGAACCATGGCTGCGACGTCAACAAGCTGATGGACGCTGCGGAGGATCTGGTGCGCCCGCTGCAGGATCGCCCGGTGCGCGTCGACCGCGAAACGCTCGCGCTGGGCTATGCCGGCGTCTACTCCAGCTTCCTGCGCCATGCCGAGAAAGCGGCCGAAACCTATGGCCTCGACACGCGCACGATCCTTGTCGAACTCGGCCGCCGCAAGATGGTCGGCGGACAGGAGGACATGATCGTGGACGTTGCGCTCGACATGTTGAAGGCGCGCGAGACCGCCGCATGAGCGATTTCACCGCCGCTCGCCCCTTCGCCCACAAACAGGTCGAGCGCTGGGACGCCGAGACCGACGTCGCGATCGTCGGCTTCGGTGCCGCGGGTGCCTGCGCGGCGATCGAGGCGGCGGAGGCAGGCGCCGCGGTGATCTTGTTCGAGGCAGCGTCGGGCAGCGGCGGCGCATCGGCATTGTCGGGCGGCGAAATCTATCTCGGCGGCGGCGGCGGCACCGATGCCCAGCGCGCGGCGGGGTTCGAGGATGCAACCGAAGCGCTCGAAACCTATCTGACGATGGCGGGGGGGCCCGATGCCGATGCCGCGAAGGTTACGCTCTATGCGCGCGAGAGCCTCGATCATTATCAATGGCTCAAGGATCAGGGGATTCCCTACAAGGGAACGTTCCTTCCGGGCAAGATCATCGAACCCGCCGAGGACGACACGCTGATCTGGTCGGGGAGCGAGGCCGCATGGCCCTTTTCGGAGGCCGCGACGCCTGCCCCCCGCGGACACACGATCGCGTTCATGGGCTGGGGGGGTGGGCGCAAGCTCGTCGACATTCTTGAAGCCCGCGCCCGCGCGCTCGGCGTCGACGTCCGGTGCGATGCGCGCGTGCTGTCGCTGATCGCCGATGCCGGCGGCCGCGTCACCGGGCTCGTCGTGCGCATCGACGGCACGCCGCAATATATTCGCGCGCGCAAGGGCGTGATCCTCGCGACCGGCGGCTTCTGCATGAATCAGGACATGCTCCGCCGCTATGTTCCGCAGACGCTGCGCCTGAGCGAACCGATCGGGGAGAATGACAATGGCTCGGGCATCTTGATGGGCATGGGCGCCGGCGGCGACGCGATCCACATGGACGAGTTTTTCACGACCTGTCCGTGGATCATGCCCGAAAGTCTGGTGAAGGGCATTTTCGTCAACGAGCGCGGCCAGCGCTTCATCAACGAGGATTGCTATCACGGGCGCGTCAGCCGGACGATGCTCGACCAGCCGGGGGAGCGCGTCTACCTGCTCGTCGACAATGCGATTTTCGCGCGCCCGCTCGACATCGCGCGGATCGAGATCGCGGCGGTCGGCGATAGCTGGGAAGAGGTCGAGCGTGAACTCGGGATGCCCGAAGATACGCTCGCGGCCACCGTCCGTACCTTCAACCGCTATGCGGCCGAGGGACATGACCCGGTCTATCGCAAAGCACCCGAGTGGCTGAAGGTTCTGGACGAAGGCCCATTTGCCGCGCTCGAACTCAACGTCGCGACGAGCTTCTTCTCTTTCTTCACACTCGGCGGCCTCAACACGCGCCCATCGGGCGAAGTGCTGGACCGCATGGGTACGGCAATTCCCGGTCTCTACGCCGCGGGCCGGGCCACGTCGGGCCTGCCGCGCTGGGGCCATGGCTACAGCTCCGGCCTCAGCCTTGCCGACTGCACCTTCTTTGGCCGCATGGCGGGGCGCAGCGCGGCGGGGAAAGCTGCCTAATAGACCACCGCAGGATTGGGCTCGCGAGGGCTACCGAGCATCTCGCGGTGCGACGGCGGCGTCTCGCCGCGGTCGGTAATGCCATAGCGGCCCGCGATCTCCGCCCCGATCAGCGTCCGTCCCGAAAGCTCGTCGCCTTGCGCGTCGCCGGCGATCGCGTGGATGATATGCCCGGTGAACTGCGGCATCTCCGCCATCGCCATAAAGCCTTCATATTGCTCCTTGTGGACCTCGGCGGCGTTCAGCGCGCGTTCGGTGATCTGCGGTCCCAGCCAGATCGACACCGCGCGCACCCCGTGCGGCCGGAAATCGACCGCCATGTCGTGCGCCAGCTTGTCGACCCCCGCCTTCTGTGCGCCATAGGCGGGCCCGTGCATATAGCAGCTCGCGCCGAAGGAGGAGGTGAAAGCGATCAGCCCGGAGCCCTGCCCGACCATCATCTTCGCCGCGTGCCAGCTCGCGACATAGGCCGACCGCAACCCGACATCGATGATCCCGACCGCCGCGAGCTCCTTTTCCCAGAAAGGCGCCTGCTCGATGAGCTGGTGGTGGATATGCGTCGCATTGTTGACGAGGATGTCGATCCGCCCGGCCTCGGCGCGCACGCGATCGAACAGCGCGGCAATCTGCGTATCGTCGCCATGGTCGCACGCGACCGCAATCCCCTTGCCCCCCGCCGCGGTAACCGCCGCCGCGGTTTCGTGGATCGTGCCTGCCAGCGGCTTGCCGTCCCAACCGGTGGCATCGCTATGATCGACGCTGCGCCCGGTGACGAAAACGGTCATGCCCTTTTCGCCGAGCCCGATCGCGATGCCCTTGCCCGCGCCGCGGCTGGCGCCCGTCACGACGGCGATTGCCGGATTCGTCATAATTCTCTCCCCGAATGAACGGCGCCGTCAGGCCGCAAGCTTCGCGCTCACCATCTCGAAATCGGCAAAATCGGGCGCCGCCATCACTTCGGCGAAACGGCCATAGCTCCACGGCCAGGTCATCGGCACGCCGTCCTTGCCGAGATACCAGCTTGAACAGCCCGAGGCGAAGATCGTGCCCTTCGCGGCCTCGGTGCGCGCTTCGTCATAACCCGCCATCGCATCCGCCGTGACGCAGATTTCAGCGCACTCGCCGCTCGTCACCTTGCCCAGAAGCTGCTCGATATAACCCCACTGGCGCTCGGCGACGTCGATCAGCGAAAAATTGCCGACCGGCCCCGTCGGCCCGTTGAGGAAGAAGAAGTTCGGAAAGTCGGGAAGCGAGATCGCATTATAGGCGGTCGCGTGCTTCGCCCACATATCGTCGAGCGATGCGCCGCCGCGCCCCGTGACAACCGCCGGGCGAATGAAACGGTCGGCGTGGAAACCCGTCGCGAGGATGATGAGGTCGAGTTCGTGGAGCACGCCGTCACGGGTGCGGATACCCGCGGGCTCGATCCGCTCGATCCCCTCGATCACGATGTCGACGTCATGCCGCTGCACGACCTGATAATAGTCGGGCGAGAAGATCAGCCGCTTGCACGCCGCGCGGTAATCGGGGCGCAGCTTTTCGCGCAGCACCGGGTCGGCGACGCCCTGTTCCAGATTGTCGCGCACGATCGTCTCGATGATGTGCATCTCTTCGCTGTCGGGCTTGATGATGCCCGCGGTAAAGCGCAGCACATTCGCCTGATAGTCCGGGTCGTAGCGAACCGCGTCGATCAGCGCCGGGTCCTCGCGAAAGGCCGCGCGCTGCTCCTCGGTATAGGGCGTGTTCGGCATCGGCATGATCCATTGCGGCGAGCGCTGGAAATGGCCGAGCTTGCCCGCGCGGCCGGCGAGCGCCGAGACGAGCTGGACCCCCGTCGACCCGCTGCCGACAACACCGATGCGCTGCCCGTCGAGCGGAATGCTGTCATCCCACCGCGCGCTGTGCGCGACGGTGCCGGCGAAACTGTCGAGCCCCTCGATCTCGGGCATGCGCGGATGGTGGAGCACGCCCGTCGCGGTGATCACGACATCGGCCTCGCAGACCATCCCCGCCTTCGTTGTGACGGTCCAGACGCCATCCTTGTAAGTGCAGCCATCGACCTCCTGCCCGAAATGCGCGATCTCGCGCAGCGCGTGACGGGCGGTCACATCTTCGAAATAGTCCTGGATTTCACGCCCCGGTGCCAGATAGCTGCTCCATTCGGCGTTCGGCGCGAAGCTATAGGTATAGGCGTGCGCGGGAACGTCGCAATTGAGTCCCGGATAGCGGTTCTCGCGCCAGGTGCCGCCGACCGTGTGCGCCTTTTCGAGCAGCGTGACGTTGCGATGGCCCGCCTCGCGCAGGCTTATGCTTGCCAATATCCCCGACATGCCCGCGCCGATGACGACATATCGCAAATCCAGATTGGGCTGCACGCTGTCCACTCCACTCTTGTTTCGGTATCGCCCTCCTCCTAGGCAGCCCGCGCGGGCCCGACATCACTCAAACGGACCATATCGTAT
>JALDYH010000234.1:0-5647 GCA_032154175.1 Sphingopyxis sp.
TCCATCTCCCTCCATATCGAATGTCGTCAAAGCGTCACCATCTGGCGCCAAGGCGACAGGCATTGGGAGTTAGAAGACATGTTCGCGCGTACCGAAAGACTGTTGCTGCGGCCCGGCTGGCAGGAAGATGCCCCGGCGCTGGCCCAAGCGATTGGCGAGGAAGCGGTGGTCCGCAATCTCGCGACCGCCCCCTGGCCCTATGGCGAAGAGGAAGCGCAGAAGTTCCTGAGCCTGCCGGTCAATCCCGACCAGCCGCGTTTCCTGATCTTTGCCCGCACCGGCGGCGCGCCGCGCCTCGTCGGCGGCTGCGGCATTTCGCCGAGCCCCGAAGACGGTCTGGAAATGGGCTATTGGATCGCGCGCCCCTATTGGGGTCTCGGCTTCGCGACCGAGGCCGGACGCCAATTGCTCCATATTGCGCGCGCGATGAACCTGCCGAAGCTGTCGGCGGGCCACTTCCTCGACAATCCTGCGTCGGGCGCGGTGCTGCGCAAGCTCGGCTTCCGCCCGACGGGCAAGGTCGCGCAGCGCTATAGCATCGCGCGTGGCGGCGAGGCCGCAGTCGCACTGTTCGAGGAAGGCGACGCCGCCTCGGATGGCACCGTCACCCCGATGCGAAGCCGCATCGGGGTGGATGAAGATTTCCGTGAGGAATTGCGCCTGATGGCCGCGTGAGTGCTCCCCCTCCCGCATGCGGGAGGGGATGCCACTTATCCACGCATCTTGTTGACCATACCCATGATATCGTCGAGCGGATTGCCGTCGCCGTCCATGTCGAGCATCTTGCCCAGACCGCCCAGGCTTCCGCCAAGCCCGCCCGCCGACGGCGCGGCTCCGCCGCCCATCGCGCCGCCGAGTACATTACCGAGGATGCCGCCGAGCCCGCCGCTCTCGCCGGGCTGGCCGCCCTGCTTCGCCATATAGCCCGCCGCCATCATCGCGAGCATCGGGAGCATCTGCTTGAGGATGCCCGAGTCGATTCCGGTCTGCGTCGCGGCCTCACCCGCGACGGTGCGGCTGACGTCCTTCGATCCGAAGATCTGACCCAGCACGTCATTGCCCTGACTGACCTGCGTCGGCTGCGATCCGAGCACCGAGTCGAGCAGGCCGCCGCCACCGAGCTGGCCGAGAAGACCACCGAGACCTTCGACTCCGCCGCCCGATTGGGCCTGTTTCTTGAAACCGCCAAGGATCGCGGGAAGCAGCGCGTCGGCACCCTGCTTGGCCATCGCGGGCGGAATGCCCAGCTCCTTAGCCATCGATTCGATGCCGCCGGCCTGCGCCAAAATGTCGGTGAGATTCATGTCGTCATACTCCCGCTTCAGCGCGGATCGAACACCGCGCCGATACAACGGAGTATAGCAGCGCGCGGGCGAAGGACGAGTCGTTCATTTGACTGTCATTCTCAAATGCATAGTCCTAGCCTGCGACTGTACGACTCGCCCTTTCCGGGATGGGACGCGTTTTGAAGTGGGAGCTACACAATGAGCATTTTCGGTAAGATCAAAGACGCCATCTTCGGCAAGAAGGCTCAGGCGGCGGAACCCGCCGCGCCGGCAGCCCCCAACCCCGTCGGCTCCGCGCTCGACGCCGCAACAAGTGCGATGGCTGCTGCGGCCGCCGCTCCGGTCGATGTCGACGCGATCCTGACCGCCGAAGCGGCAACCGCCGGCCAGGACCTCAACTGGCGCACGTCGATCGTCGACCTGATGAAGCTGCTCGGCATCGATTCGAGCCTCGCCAACCGCAAGGAGCTGGCGCAGGAACTCGGCTACACCGGCGCGCTCGACGGCAGCGCCGAAATGAACATCTGGCTGCACAAGGCCGTGATGCGCGAGCTCGCGGCGAACGGCGGCAAGGTTCCCGCCGACCTCACCGACTGACGCCACCGGTCTGACAAACGGCCGATAAATTTCGACAGGGGCCGGGAACGCGCAGGCTTTCCCGGCCCCTTTTCGTTGACCGCCGCGCCGCCGCGCCTAGACAGGTTTCACAAGAAACAAGTCTCAGGGAGCCGCCCGTGTCCAATCCGCTTTCCACCCCCGTCAGCCGCCGCCAGACGCTTGCCACGCTCGGTGCGGGCACCGCGGGCCTCGCTATCGCCGGCCCCGCGGCCGCCTTGCAGTCGCCGCCGAAGACCGACGCGCAGAAGCTGCTCGACTCGATCGCCGATAATCTGCTCGCTCTCTCTCCGGAGGGCGCAACGTCGCTCGGTATCGACACCGGCACCCGCGCCGCCGAGCGCGGCAAGCTTGGCGACCGGTCGGCGGCGGGACAAAAGGCCGTCGCCGACACGCTCAAGGCCGATGTCGCGCGCGTTCGCGCCTTCGACAAGACGGGCCTCGATCACAAGACGCGGACGAGCCTCGCGGTGGTCGAGAGCGCCTATGGCGTCGCGCTCGACGGCTTTGCCCTGCCCTATGGCGATGTTGCGGTCGGCGGCTGGCGCAACACGCCCTATGTCGTGATCCAGAATGTCGGTGCCTATCTCGACGTGCCCAAATTCCTCGATAGCGACCATCCGGTGAAGAACGCCGCCGACGCCGAAGCCTATCTGTCGCGCCTGAATGCATTCCCCGGCGCACTCGACGGCGAGACCGACCGACTGAAAGCCGCAGGCGCACAGGGGCTGGTCGCCCCTACTTTCCTGATCGACAAGGCGGTCAAGCAGATGGAAGCGAGCCTCGCCGACGCCAGGGCGGGCGGCTCGATGGTCGAAAGCCTCGTCCGGCGCACGCGCGAGGGGAAAATCGCGGGCGACTGGAGCGCGCGCTCGGCGAAGATCGTGCAGGGGCCGGTCGCCGCCGCGCTCGAACGCCAGCTTGCCGAGATGAAGGCGCAGCGGTCCAAAGCGACGATGGACGCCGGCATGTGGGCACGACCGGGCGGCGACGAATGGTATGCGTGGGGCCTCCGAGCCTCGACCACCACTCGCATGACGCCCGACGAAATCCACGCGATGGGCCGCGAAGAGCTCGCGGAGCTCCACGGCCGGATGGATCCGATCCTCAAGAAACTGGGCTACACGCAAGGCTCGGTCGGCGACCGGATGAACGCGCTCGCCAAGGATCCCAAATATAAATTCCCCGATAATGACGCGGGCCGCGCCGAGATTACCGCCTACATCCAGACCTGGCTCGGCAAGATCCGTGCGCAATTGCCGCGCGCGTTCCGCACGCTGGTGAAGGGCAATGTCGAGGTGAAGCGCCTGCCGCTCGCCGAGGAACCCGGCGCGCCCGCGGCCTATGGCGGCGCGGGATCGATCGACGGGAGCGTTCCGGGCAAATTCTGGATCAACCTGCGCACCACCGAGTTGCATAGCAAATATTCGCTTCCCGATCTGGCGATGCACGAAGCGATCCCGGGACATGTGTGGCAGGGCGAATATGCGAACCAGATGCCGCTGATCCGCACGATGCTGGCATTCAACGCCTATTCGGAAGGATGGGCATTGTACGCCGAGCAGCTTGCCGACGAGCTGGGCCTGTACGACGATTTCGAGGTCGGACGGCTCGGTTATCTCCAGTCGCTGGCGTTCCGCGCCTGCCGCCTCGTCGTCGATACCGGCATCCACGCCAAGCGCTGGACACGCGAGCAGGGCGTCGATTTCTTCGTCAAGGAAAACGGCTCGAACCCGCTCGAGGTCGCGAGCGAGGTCGACCGTTATTGTAGCTGGGCCGGACAGGCATGCGGATACAAGGTCGGGCACAGCGAGATCGTCCGCCAGCGCGGGCTCGCGCAAAAGGCGCTCGGGGCGAAATATGACCTGCGCGACTTCGACAATGTCGTCGTCGAGGGCGGCAACGTCCCGCTCGACGTGCTTGCGCAGAATGTCGCGGCCTATGTAGCGGGCGCAAAGGCGTGAGATTGCGCAGCATGATGCAAACCCTGTCCGGCATGGCGCTGCTCGCCGCGATGCCGGGTCACGCCCGGGAAGCGGCCGAGCCGCACGGCGCAACGCACGTCACCATTGTGACCACCGATGTCGACCGCTTCTACGCGCTATTTGATGATCCCGCACTCGCAGCGCAGCCCGAGACAGTGGCGACGCGCTATCTTGCCGCCCCCTCGCCGGGGCTCGCGGAATTCATGGTGATGCGCCGCATCACGCCGGAAAAGCTCGCGGTCGCGCTGCGTGACAAACGCCAGGTCTTTGACGACGCGCGCGGTTGCGCGACGAAGCTTTCCAATGTTCGCACGCGCCTCATTGCCGCGACCGACCGCCTCGCAGATATTTATCCCGCCGCGAAATTCCCGCCGATCACCATCGCCATCGGCCGCGCGACCACCGCGGGGACCGCTAATGCGAACGGTCTCTACATCGGCCTCGAAGCCTTGTGCGCCGCCAAATTCATCGAAGCCGACGACGAGGACCGCTTCGTCCACATCATCGGCCATGAATATGTCCACGCGCAGCAACCGCTGGCGCAGGTCGAGGATCGCGAAGAATCGGTTCTGCGCGCCGCGCTTGTCGAGGGCGCCGCTGAATTTGTCGCCGAGCGGATGACCGGCTCGGTCGGTTATCCGCTGCTCCACCAATGGGCCAGGGGGCGCGAGAAGGAACTGGAGACGGCCTTCCTTGCCGAAAAGGACCAAAGGGCGATCGGCTCGCGCTGGCTGTACAACCAGAAGGGCACCGAGGGCTGGCCGGGCGACCTTGGCTATTGGGTCGGCTATCGCGTCGCCAAAAGCTACTACGACCGCGCGCCCGACAAGGCGGCGGCGATCAAGGCGATCATCGAGATGCGGGACCCCGCCGCCTTCCTCGCGGAAAGCGGCTGGACGCCGGGGATCAGACTTTAGGCATGGGAAACGGCGCGAGGTCGGGTTCGACGAAACCGCGCCGCGCCGGTACCGAAAAGAGCAACTCGCGGCTGTAGAAGCGCAGCGGCCAGTCGCGGCGGCCGACCTCGGAGCGCAGCATCGCGTTGACGCGCGCCGTCAGCCCGGTCTCGGTCGTGTCCGACAGGAACCACCGCACGCCCGCGACATAAGTGCGGGTGATGCTGTCGTGATAGCCCTGCGTATCGTCGTTCACCCCGCCGACGCTTTCGTTGAAACGGCTGATGATCGTTGCGATCCGGTCATCGACATCGACGTCGGGGCGCTCGCTGAGCAGCCACAGGCACGCGCCCAGATGCGCTTCGTGTGTCCACGCCTCACGCGGCAGCGTGCGCGCGAGCAAGCCTTCGCCAAGCGCGCGGATTTCATGGTCGCCTGCGAACAGGCGCGGTTTATGCTCGGTGGTCATTGTCCGGTCCTTCCGGGTGATCTGCCACCCGGAAGCGATCCGGGTCAATTATGCCGCGACGGCTGCCCGCGGCGCGGCCTGGCGGACGCCTTCGTCGACATGGTCCGCAAATTGGGCGAAATTGTCGATGAATTGGCCGACGAGCGTTTGCGCGGTGCGGTCATAGGCTTGTTTGTCGGCCCACGCTTCGCGCGGATCGAGCAGCCCGCTGTCGACGCCCGGCACCGCGACGGGGACCATGAAACCGAAATTCGGATCCTTGCGGAATTCGGCATCGTTCAGGCTGCCATCGAGCGCGGCGTTGAGCAGCGCGCGCGTCGCCTTGATCGGCATGCGCTTGATGCCGTCCATCGTCGCCATGCCGCCGGTCCAGCCGGTGTTGACGAGCCAGCACTG
>JALDYH010000041.1:0-28126 GCA_032154175.1 Sphingopyxis sp.
AGTCCGGCCCGCTTCCGGACGGGAGGAAAAGAGCAGGGTGGGCGACAGTCGCATCACGAAGGTCGTCATCGTCGGCGGCGGAACCGCGGGCTGGATGGCCGCCGCGGCGCTGTCGCGGACGATGGACAATCTGTCGATCCGGCTGGTCGAAAGCGACGAGATCGGCACCGTCGGGGTCGGCGAGGCGACCATTCCCGCGATCCGCCTGTTCAATGCGCTGATCGGCATCGACGAGGATGAATTCGTCCGCGAAACGCGGGGGACGTTCAAGCTCGGCATCCAGTTCCACGACTGGGGCCGGATCGGCGATGTCTATATGCACGCCTTCGGGCAGGTCGGGCGCAGCCTCGGCATGCTGCCGTTCCAGCAATATTGGCTTCGCGGCCGAACCGAGGGCGTTGCGGGCCGGCTCGGCGATTATTCGTTGAACGAGACCGCGGCACGAGCAAACCGTTTCGCGCGGTTGCCGCGGATACCCGACACGGGCCTCGACGGCATCGCCTATGCCTTTCATTTCGACGCTGCGCTTTATGCGGCCTGGCTGCGCAAGATTGCCGAAGGTGCCGGGGTCGAAAGGACCGAAGGCAAGATCGCCCGCGTCCGGCGCAATGGCGAAAGCGGCCATGTCGAAGCGGTCGTGCTGGAACATGGCGAGGAAATCGGCGGTGAGCTCTTCATCGACTGCTCGGGCTTTCGCGCGCTGCTGATCGGAGAGGCGCTCGAAACCGGCTTCGAGGACTGGACGCACTGGCTTCCGTGCGATCGCGCGATTGCGGTGCCGAGCGAAAATGCCCGCCCCGCGCGGCCCTATACGCAGGCGATCGCGCACAAGGCCGGCTGGCAATGGCGCATCCCGCTCCAGCACCGGACGGGCAACGGTCATGTCTTTTGCAGCGACTTCATCAGCGAGGATGAGGCGACCGCGACCCTGCTCGCCAATGTCGAGGGTCGCCCGCTCGCCGATCCGCGAACGCTCCGCTTCCGGACCGGCATGCGCAAGCAGGCGTGGAACGGCAATGTCGTTGCGCTCGGGCTCGCTTCGGGATTCCTCGAACCGCTCGAATCGACGAGCATCCACCTGATCCAGAACGGCATCGCCAAACTGCTCGCGCATTTTCCGGGGCGCGATTTCGATGCCGCCAATATCGACGCCTACAACCGCCGCGTCCGTTTCGATTACGAACGCATCCGCGACTTCATCATCCTCCACTATCATGCCAACGAGCGCACCGACTCGCCCTTCTGGATCCGCTGTCGCGAGATGGGCATTCCCGAAACGCTCGCGCATAAGATCGAGCTGTTCCGGAGCCAGGGCCAGATCGTTCGCGAGGGCGACGAGCTGTTCGTCGAAATCGGCTGGTTCCAGGTGCTGACCGGGCAGAATATCGCACCGCGGTCCTATCATCCGATGGCCAACCAGCTCACGCGCGACGAACTGGCGGGTTTTTTCGCCGACATCGAAACGATCGTCGCGCGCACCGCCGCGCATCTGCCCGCCCACGAAGATTTCATCGTGCAGCATTGCGCGGCAGGAGTGCCCGCATGAGCCTGTTCGCATCGATCGTTGCACTGAGCCTCGCCGGCGCCGCGCCGGCTGTCGAGCCCGCCGACGATTATCGCCAGCGGCCGCCCGGCGATGAGATCATCTATTTCGTCCTTCCCGACCGTTTCGAAAATGGCGATCCGAAGAACGACAAGGGCGGGCTGAAGGGCGACCGGCTCTCGACCGGTTACGACCCGACCGCCAAGGGCTTTTTCCACGGCGGTGATCTCGCGGGCCTGACGAAGCGGCTCGACTATATCCAGGGCATGGGAACGACCGCGATCTGGTTCGCGCCGATCTTCAAGAACAAGCCCGTACAGGGGCCGAAGGGCGACGAGAGCGCAGGCTATCACGGCTATTGGGTCACCGACTTCACGCAGGTCGACCCGCATTTCGGCACCAACGCCGAATTCAGGGCCTTCGTCGATGCCGCGCATACGCGCGGGATGAAGGTCTATATGGACATCATCGCCAACCACACCGCCGATGTCATTACCTACAGCGAAGATGCGGCTGGAGGCTTCCACTACCGCAGTCTAGCCGACTATCCCTATTCGCGGCGCGGCGGAGTGAATGGCGCGCCGATCAATCCGGGCTTCGCGGGCGATCATATCGCCGATCCCGAAAACTGGAAAAAGCTGACCGATCCGTCCTTCGCCTACACCCCGGTCGTCCCGAAGGGCGAGGAGCGGGTGAAGGTCCCGGCGTGGCTCAACGACCCGATCTATTACCACAACCGCGGCAACAGTGACTGGGTCGGCGAGTCCGCGCTTTACGGCGATTTCGCCGGACTCGACGATCTCGCGACCGAGAATCCGCGCGTCGTCGACGGCTTCATCGATATCTTCGGCCGCTGGATCGACGAATTCGGCATCGACGGCTTCCGCATCGATACCGCGAAGCATGTGAACCCCGAATTCTGGCAGGCGTTCGTGCCCGCGATGCAGGCGCGGGCGAAGGCGCGCGGCATCCCGAATTTCCACATCTTCGGTGAGGTCTATGTCGACGCCGTCGATCCGGGCGCGCTCGCCTGGTACACGCACGCGGCGGGGCTGCCGGCGGTGCTCGACTTCGGTTTCGCGCGCGCGGCGATCGATGCGGTGAGCGGCACCAAGGGCACCGGCGAGTTCGCGCGGCTGTTCGACGGCGACGCGCTCTACAAGGGCGGGGCAGGCGCGGCGCAAGAACTGCCGACCTTCCTCGGGAATCATGACATGGGCCGTTTTGCGATGTTCGTGAAGGCCGCAAACCCCACGGCGAGCGAGGGTGAGCTGCTCCAGCGCGTGATGCTGGGTCATTCGATGCTGCTGACGCTGCGCGGGGTGCCGACGATCTATTATGGCGACGAGCAGGGTTTCGTCTCCGACGACAAGGACCAGCTCGCGCGCGAGGATATGTTCGCCTCGCAGGTCGCGGCTTATAACGACAATGATCTGATCGGCAGCGATGCGACGACCGCGACCGCCAATTTCGACCCCGCGCACCCGCTCTATCGCCATATCGCGGCGCTGGCCGAAATCCGCCGCAGGACCCCCGCATTGACGCACGGCGCCACGAGGGTCCGCGCTTTCTCTGAAAAGCCCGGCCTGCTCGCTGTTTCGCGCTTCGATCCCGACACCGGGCGCGAGGTCGTGCTCGCCTACAATACGTCTGCGGAGCCATTGTCGGCGAATATTGCCATCGATATGAAAAGCGCGGGCTTTACCGCGCTCCATGGCACCTGCCCGGCAAAGCCTGCCGCGCCGGGCAGCCTTCATCTTTCCCTCCCCGCCTTCGGTACGATCATCTGCCAGGCCAGCGAATAAGCGAAAGCACGCGTGACGACGAACCAGCCCCTCGTTCAGGATCCGATCCCGGCCACCACGGCGACGCCATGGTGGAAGGGCGCGACCATCTATCAGATCTACCCGCGCAGCTTCGCCGATTCGAACGGCGACGGGATCGGCGACCTCGCCGGCATCACCGCGCGGCTCGACTATGTCGCCTCGCTCGGCGTCGACGCGATCTGGCTGTCGCCCTTCTACCCCTCGCCGATGGACGATTTCGGCTATGACATCGCCGATTATGAAGGCGTCGACCCGATCTTCGGGACGCTCGCCGATTTCGATGCGCTGGTGGCGCGCGCGCATGCGCTGGGGCTGAAGGTCACGACCGACCTTGTCTTCGCGCACACGTCGGACCAGCACGCATGGTTCGCGGAGAGCCGCGCGAGCCGCGATAACGACAGGGCCGACTGGTATGTCTGGGCCGATGCGAAGCCCGACGGGGCGCCGCCGACCAACTGGCAGTCGGTGTTCGGCGGTCCGGCGTGGACGTGGGACGCGCGGCGCGGCCAATATTATATGCATAATTTCCTGGGGTCGCAGCCGCAGCTCAATGTCCATAACCCGGAGGTGCAGGATGCGCTGCTCGGCGTCGTTCGTTTCTGGCTCGACCGCGGCGTCGACGGATTCCGCATCGATGCGATCAACTTCTCGATGCACGACCCCGAACTCCGCGACAATCCGCCCGCGCCGCCGTCGAACAAGGTCCGCACGCGGCCATTCGATTTCCAGCAGAAAATCCACAACCAGTCGCACCCCGACATTCCCCTGTTCCTCGAGCGCATCCGCGCGCTGACCGATCAATATCCGGGCAGCTTCACCGTGGCCGAGGTCGGCGGCGACGATGCGGTGCGCGAGATGAAGCTGTTCACCGCGGGCGAGCGCAGGCTGAACAGCGCCTATGGCTTCGACTTTCTCTATGCCGACCGGCTGACCCCGCAACTGGTGCGCGAAGCGGCCGAACAATGGCCCGATGCGCCCGGAATCGGCTGGCCGAGCTGGGCGTTCGAAAATCACGATGCGCCGCGCGCGGTGTCGCGCTGGACGCCCGAAGGCGTCGACGGGCAAGCCTATGCGCGGATGAAGATGGCGCTGCTCTGCGCGCTGCGCGGCAATATCATCCTCTATAACGGCGAGGAGCTGGGACTCGATCAGGTCGAGATCCCGTTCGAGCTGGTGAAGGACCCCGAGGCGCTCAAGAACTGGCCGCTGACGCTGTCGCGCGACGGTGCGCGCACGCCGCTGCCATGGGCCGCGGGCGAAACGCACGCGGGCTTTTCGAGCGCCGATCCGTGGCTGCCGCTGGGCGCTGAGCATGGTGCGCTGGCGGTCGACCGGCAACAGGCCGACCCCGCGTCGCTGCTCAACCTCACGCGCCATTTGGTCGCGCTGCGCGCCGCGCATCCCGCGCTGCGCCTCGGCCGCGACGCGCGCTGGATCGCCGAGGGCGACCTGCTCGGTTTCGACCGGATCGCGGACGGCGAGCATGTCCGCTGCCTCTTCAATCTCGGCGGCAACACGATCGACGTCGCCGCGCATGGCGCGAGCGGCGTGCCGATTGCCGCGCTGAATGGCGCCGATCCGGCGCATTTGCCGCCTTGCGGCGCTCTCTGGCTGAAACTCGAAGGAACAAATTGATGCGTAGCCTGTTCGCCGCCCTCCCGCTGCTCGCCGTGGCAGCGGCGCCCGCCTTCGCGCAGGACGCGCGACCCGAGCAAACGGCATCGTCGCCGGACGGCGCCATCACGCTCGCCGTTTCGACCGACAATGACCAGCGCCCGATCTGGTCGCTATCACGCAAGGGCAAGCTGCTGATCGCGCCGTCGAAGCTTGGCTTCATCCTCGCCGACCGCATCGGTCTGCAGCGCGGCTTTGCGATCGAAAGCGTGGAGCGCGCCAGCGGCGATACACGCTGGGAACAGCCATGGGGCGAACGCCGCTTCGTGCGTGACCGGCACAATGAACTTCTCGTCCGCTTCCGTCAGGACAAGAGCTGGGGCGGCCATATGATGAACGTGCGCTTCCGTTTGTTCGATGACGGGATCGGCTTCCGCTACGAACTGCCCGAGCAGCCGGGGCTCCCGACCGCGAAGATCGTCGACGAAATCACCGAATTCGACATCGCGCCCAAGGGCACCGCCTGGTGGATCACCGGCGGCGAGTGGAACCGTTACGAGCAAATCTATCAAAAGACGCCGATCGACGCAGTCGCAACCGCGCACACGCCGATCACGATGCGCCTCGACGACGGGACGCACCTTGCGTTCCACGAAGCCGCGCTCGTCGACTATGCCGGCATGTGGTTCAAGCGCGCCGAGGGGCAGAAGTTCCGCGCCACGCTGTCGCCGTCGTCGAAGGGGCCGCGCGTCATCCGCGACCTGCCGTTCGCGACGCCGTGGCGCACGATCCGCATCGCCGACAATGCGGCGGGGCTGGTCGAAAGCGACCTCGAACTCAACCTCAACGAACCGAACAAGCTTGGCGACGTCGGCTGGTTCAAGCCGATGAAATATATCGGTATCTGGTGGGGCATGATCCGCGGCGACTGGAGCTGGGCCGAGGGTCCGAAGCATGGCGCGACGACCGAGCGGACGAAGCAATATATCGACTTTGCCGCGAAACACGGTTTCGGCGGCGTGCTCGTCGAAGGCTGGAACAAGGGCTGGAACGGCAACTGGTTCGGCCATGGCGACGAATTCAGCTTTACGCAGGCGACCCCCGATTTCGACCTGAAAGCGGTCACCGACTATGCGCGCAAAAAGGGCGTCCAGTTGATCGGCCACCATGAAACC
Organism: Sphingopyxis sp.; assembly: GCA_032154175.1. Lineage (GTDB taxonomy): Bacteria > Pseudomonadota > Alphaproteobacteria > Sphingomonadales > Sphingomonadaceae > Sphingopyxis. Next base: position 6,159 of record JALDYH010000041.1, read on the forward strand.
GGCGGCAATATCGCGGTCTATGAAGCACAGCTCGACGATGCGATGAAGCTCTATGGCCAACTCGGCGTCGGGACAGTCAAGACGGGATATGTCGCTGACGCCGGCGGGATCATCGCGCCGGGCGCGACGCCGGACACGACCGCAATGGAATGGCACGACGGCCAGCGGCAGGTGCAGCATCATCTGAAGGTCGTCGAAACTGCAGCGAAATATCATGTCGCGGTCAACCCGCACGAACCGATCAAGGATACGGGTCTCCGCCGTACCTACCCGAACTGGGTTGCGCGCGAAGGCGCGCGCGGCATGGAATATAACGCGTGGGGGGCCTTCGCGAACGGCCCGGACCATGAACCGACGCTTGTCTATACGCGCATGCTGTCGGGACCGATGGACTTCACCCCGGGTGTGCTGAGCCTCGAGGGCGCGAACAAGGCGCCGCTCGCCTCGACGCTCGCAAAGCAGCTCGGGCTCTATCTCGCCATCTATTCGCCGATCCAGATGGCCGCCGATTTCGTCGAGAATCTGGAAGCGCATCCGCGCGAGCTGGAGTTAATCAAGCAGGTCCCCGCCGATTGGTCCGAAAGCCATCTGATCGCGGGTGAGGTCGGCGACTATGCGATCTTCGCGCGCAAGGACCGCAACAGCGCCGACTGGTACGTCGGCGGGGTGAACGACGCGACCGAGCGGACGCTGACGCTGAACTTCGATTTCCTCGAACCGGGTAAAACCTACACCGCGACGATCTGGAAGGATGGCGAGGGCGCCACCTATCTGACCGAAGCGCGACACCGGATCGCCTATGAAACGATCAAGGTGAAGAAGGGGGACACCTACAGGATATGGCTCGCGCCCGGCGGCGGTGCAGCGATGCGGCTCGCACGGAGCAGGTGATATTGTCGGGCAGCGCGGCGGTGCCGGATTTTCGGATGCGGACCCGTGCCCGCGACTGGCAACCGGCATGCGCAGCCATGCGACTCAATCCTTCCCCGATGTCATTCGCTTCGTCGATCATCTGAAATCGCCGTTTCAGTCCGGCGAGGCGAAGGGCCGGGCGCAACGCCTCATATGATCTTTGTCCGCGGGCGAAAGTCTTGCTCGACGCGGCGGAAAAAGCGGCGGGGTTACCCGCGATATTCGCCAGCCGACGCGACGAGCGGATATTCGCTGCGTTCGGCGAGCGCCACCGCTTCGCCGACGAGGATCAGCGTCGGCGCGTCGCCCGACAGCGCCCGCGTCGCGAGATCGAGCAAGTCGAGGCGCGTGGCCAGCCGTCGTTCGCCCGGCAGGCTGACGTCGCAGCAGATCATCACCGGCGTCGATGCGGGCATGCCTGCGGCCATGAGTTCGCGCATGATCTCGCCGGCGGCGACGCGTCCCATATAGAAGGCAAGCGTCGATCCGCCCTTGGCGAGCGAGGTCCAGTCGACGTCGAGCCCCGCTCCCCGCCGGCTGTGGGCGGTCACGAAGCGAACATCGCGAGCGACGTCGCGCAGCGAGAGCGATATGGCGGCCGACGCCGCGGCCGCGCTTGCGGCCGTGATGCCGGGGCAGATCCGTACGACGAAGCCGGCGTCGCGGACCGCCTGGATTTCCTCGGTCGCCCTGCCGAATATCGTTGGATCGCCTCCCTTCAGGCGCACAACGCGCTTGCCCGCGCGTGCAGCAGCGACGAGGAGCGAATCGATCGTCCTCTGGTCTTTCGAATGGCGGCCCGATCTCTTGCCGACGCTGACGCGTTCGGTACGCTGCGGGATCAGCGCGACGATGTCCTTGCCGACCAGCGCATCGTAAAAAACGATATCGGCCCGCTCGATCAACCGCATCGCTTTCATGGTCAGCAGATCGGGGTCGCCGGGACCCGCGCCGACGAGCCAGGCCGTGCCGGGGGCGAAATCGTCAGGCTGCATTGCTGGTCTCCTCGGTCAGGATGCGCGCAAGCGCGGGGCGGCACGAACCGCAGTTGGTCCCGGCGCCGATGGCGGCGCCGATCGCCGCGACGTCGGCGAGGCCGTGATCGCGGATCGCGGCGGCGATCGTCTTGAGCCCGATATCGAAGCAGACGCAGATGACCGGGCCGCGGTCGGCCTGCACGCCCGGCGCGCGGCCGGCGAGCAAGGTTGGAGCAACCGCGGGAGCCGAAAGCTGCGCGATCAGCCAGTCGCGTGGCGGCAGTTCGCCGCTTGTCGTGACGAAGAACGCGCCCGCGAGGCGACCGTCGGCGAGGATGGCGACACGGCGCGTGCCGCGCGCGGCGTCCTGTGCCTCGATGCGCTCGCCCTTTGGCAGCAGCGCTTCGATGGAGCGCAGGTCGCCATTGCCGGCGAGTTCCCACAGCACGCCCGAGGGCACTGCGACGCGCGTCGCCCACAGGCACGATGGACGATCGCCGGGTTCCTTTGCCAGCAGCAGGAAGCCGCGCCAGCGCGCCGACACCGCTTCGATCCTGGCGGGGGTGCGCTTGAAGCCGGGCTGGCCCGACACGGGATCGACGAGCGGACGCGGCAGGAGGCCGGTGCGGCCCCCGCTGCCGGTGCGGTCGGTCCAGTGGATCGGCACGAACAATTCCCCCGGGCGCTGAGCCTCCGAAAAGGCGATGCGGTAGAGGCTGTCGCCCTGCGGCGTTCCAACGCGTGCGAGGCCTCCGTCGGCGAGGCCGAGCCGGTCGGCATCGGCGGGATGTATTTCGACGAGCGGTTCTTCGCGGTGGCGCGCGAGTTTGGGCGCGAGGCCGGTGCGGGTCATCGTATGCCACTGGTCGCGATAGCGGCCGGTGTTGAGCGTGAGCGGCCATTTGGCGAGCGGTTCGGGCAAGGGCTTCTGCACGACGGGAACCAGCTTCGCCCGCCCGTCTCCGGTCGAAAAACGGCCGTCGGCGAAGGGGTGTTTGCCGCCCCAGCGAAACGGCTCCATATCGTCATAGGCGGTGTTGCCGCCGAGCGAGGCGCCGGCCAGGGCGAACAGCCGTGTGCCGTCGTTGTCATAGGTCGACAGGCGGCAATGCTCGCGCCAGATATCGGCGGGCCGGTCGTAGGCAAAGGCGTTTTTCCACCCCATGCGCCGCGCCACCTCCTTCACGATCCACCAGTCGGGCATTGCCTCGCCCGGCAAGGGAAAGAGAGCGCGCTGGCGGCTGATCGTCCGGTCGCTGTTGGTGACGGTGCCGTCCTTTTCGCCCCACGCGGCGGCGGGCAGGCGGACATGTGCGAAGGCGCCGGTGTCGGTGGTCTCGATGACGTCGCTGACGACGACGAACGGGCAGGTGGCGAGGGCTTCGCGCACGCGGTTCGCGTCGGGCATCGACACCGCGGGGTTGGTCGCCATCACCCACAGCGCCTTGATCCGCCCCTCGCCGACGCCGCGGAACAGGTCGACGGCTTTCAGTCCCGGTTTCTCCGCCATATGCGGCGCGGCCCAGAAACGCTGGACGCGCGCGCGGTTTTCGGGTGCGAAATCCATATGCGCAGCGAGGGTGGAGGCGAGGCCGCCGACCTCGCGCCCACCCATCGCGTTGGGCTGGCCGGTGATCGAAAAGGGCGCGGCGCCCGGCTTGCCGATGCGGCCCGTGGCGAGGTGGAGGTTAGTGATGGCGTTGACCTGGTCGGTGCCTGCGGTCGCCTGATTGATCCCCTGACTGAACAGGGTGACGGTGCGCGGCGTCGCCGCGAACAGCTCATAGAAGCGCCTGAGGTCGGCGGCAGGCACGTCACAGGTGCGCGCTACCGACCACAGATCGCTCCCCTCTCCAAGCTGATCCCAGAATTCATGCGGAACCGCGACATGCGCGGCCAGATAATCCTCGTCGACCGCGCCCGCTTCGCGGCAATATTGAAGCAGCCCGTTCATCAGCGCGACGTCGCTGCCGGGCCGGATCGCGAGGTGGAGGTCGCCTTCTTCGGCGGTCTCGGTGCGGCGCGGGTCGATGACGACCAGCTTCGCGCCCGCCTCGCAACGCGCGCGGATGCGCTGATAGACGATCGGATGGCACCAGGCGGTGTTCGATCCGACGAGGACGATCAGGTCGGCGACGTCGAGGTCCTCGTAGGTCGCGGGGACGATATCCTCGCCGAACGCCCGCATATGGCCCGCGACCGCGCTCGACATGCAGAGCCGCGAATTGGTGTCGATGTTCGCGGTGCCGATGAAGCCCTTCATCAGCTTGTTCGCGACATAATAATCCTCGGTGAGGAGCTGGCCCGAAACATAGAAGGCCACGCTGTTCGGTCCGTGGCGCGCGATCGTCTCCTTGAACCGCTTGGCGACGAGGTCGAGCGCCTTGTCCCAGCTCGTGCGCTTCGCGCCGATCATGGGCGCGAGGAGGCGCCCTTCGAGCCCGACCGTCTCGCCCAGATGCGTGCCCTTCGAGCAAAGGCGACCGCGGTTCGCAGGGTGGTCGGGGTCGCCCGCGATCTCGACCGTGCGCTCGCCGGTCACCGTCGCGCGGATGCCGCAGCCGACGCCGCAATAGGCGCAGGTGGTGCGGACCGCTTCGCTCATCAGGCTGCGGCCTTTAAGGTGCCCGCGCGGCAGATGAGCACGCGTCCGCTGTCGATCTTTACCGGCACCGTCGGGGTGCAGCCCTTGTCGTCGCCCAGCGCCTCGCCGGTCGAAAGGCTTATACGCCAGTTGTGAAGCGGGCAGGCGACGGCGCCGCCGTGGACGATGCCCTGGCTGAGACGCCCATGCTTGTGCGGGCACCGGTCGAGTAATGCAAAGACCTTGCCGTCGGCGGTGCGGAAGAGCGCGATATCGTCGCCTCCCGCAACCTGCACGGTACGGCTGCCGCGCACGGGGATCTCGTCGACCCATCCGATGTCGAGCCAATCTGCGGTCATGCGAGTTCCTCCTGCGGGGTGAAGCGCGCCATCGGCGCATGATGTTCGCGCTCGGCGCCCTCGGCGCGCTGCGCCCAGGGGTCGTCCTGCGAAAAGCTCTGGGCGTAGAGGAATCGTGCGCGGAGCGCCTCGCGGCCGGCCGGATCGTCGGCGATGCGCGCCTTCACATAATCGACCCCGACACGCTCGATCCACGGGGCGGTGCGCTCGAGGTAGCGCGCCTCCTCACGGTAGAGCTGGATGAAGGCGGCGCAATAATCCATCGCCTCCTGCTCGGTCGCGACCTTGCAGAGGAGGTCGGTGGCGCGGACGTGGATGCCGCCATTGCCGCCGACATGGAGCTCGTAGCCGCTGTCGACGCAGACGATGCCGAAATCCTTGATCGTCGCCTCGGCGCAGTTGCGCGGGCAGCCCGACACCGCGATCTTGAACTTGTGCGGCATCCAGCTGCCCCAGCTCATCCGCTCGATCCTGACGCCGAGCCCGGTCGAATCCTGCGTGCCGAAGCGGCACCATTCGGATCCGACGCAGGTCTTTACCGTGCGCAGCGCCTTGCCATAGGCGTGGCCCGACACCATCCCCGCGGCATTGAGGTCGGCCCACACCGCAGGCAGGTCCTCCTTTTTAATCCCGAAGATGTCGAGCCGCTGGCCGCCGGTGACCTTGACCATCGGCGCGTTGTACTTTTCGACGACGTCGGCGATTGCGCGCAGCTCGGTCGGGTTGGTGAGCCCGCCCCACATGCGCGGGACGACCGAATAAGTGCCGTCCTTCTGGATATTGGCGTGCAGCCGCTCGTTGACGAAGCGGCTCTGCTGATCGTCGACATAGTCGCCGGGGAGCGCGCAGAGCAGATAATAGTTGAGCGCCGGGCGGCACGACGAACAGCCGTCGGGGGTGGTCCAGTGCAGCTTCTGCATCACCTCGGGGATCGAGCGCATGGCTTGCGTCACGATCTCGCGCCGGACGTCGTCGTGGCCGAAACTGGTGCATTTGCACATCGTCTTCGGGCCTGATTGCACATCGTCGCCCAATGTCAGCGCGAGCAGGGTTTCGACGAGACCGGTGCAGCTGCCGCAGCTCGCCGACGCCTTGCAGCTGCCGCGCACCGCGTCGAGGCTGTGTGCGCCCTTGGCGATGCACGAGACGACCTGGCCCTTGGTGACGCCGTTGCAGCCGCAGATTTCCGCATCGTCGGAAAGCGCCGCAACGGCCGCCTTAGGGTCCGCCGCGCCGCCTCCCGCGGCGAAGGCCTGGCCGAAGATCAGCAGGTCGCGGAGGTCGGCGACATTTTCCTGTTTCTTGAGCAGGTCGAAATACCACCCGCCGTCGACGGTATCGCCGTAGAGCACCGCGCCGACGATGCGGTCGTCCTTGACGATCACGCGCTTGTAGACGCCGCGGCTCGCGTCGCGCAGCACGATATCCTCGCACCCGTCGCCGCCCGAAAAATCGCCCGCCGAAAAGACGTCGATCCCCGATACCTTGAGCTTGGTCGAGGTCACCGATCCGCGGTAGCCGCTCGGCTTTTCGACCAGCCCGTCGGCGAGGCTGCGGCACATGTCCCACAGCGGCGCGACAAGGCCGTAGACCTGCCCGTCATGCTCGACGCATTCACCCACCGCGAGCACGGCGGGATCGCTCGTCACCATATGGTCGTCGACCTGGATGCCGCGTCCCACCGCGAGGCCCGCGTCGCGGGCGAGGGTCGTCGAGGGGCGGATGCCGACCGCCATCACGACGAGGCTGGCGGGGATCAGCGTCCCGTCCTTGAGCTTCACCCCCTCGACCTTGCCGTCGCCGACAATTTCGGCGGTGTCGGCGCCGGTCAGGACGGTCTGGCCGCGGGCTTTCAATTCCTGCTTGAGCAACCATCCCGCGGCTTCGTCGAGCTGGCGTTCCATCAAGGTCGGCATCAGGTGGATGACGGTGACCTTCATCCCGCGCAGCGAAAGCCCATGCGCGGCTTCGAGCCCGAGCAGCCCGCCGCCGATGACCACCGCATCCCCGCCCGCATCGGCGGCGGCGAGCATCGTGTCGACATCGTCCATGTCGCGAAAGGCGATGACACCGGGCAAATCCTTGCCGGGCACCGGGATGATGAAGGGATCGGACCCCGTCGCGATCAGCAGCCGGTCGTAGCCCTCGATGATGCCGCCGCGCGTTGTCACGGTCCGTGCCGCGCGATCGATCGCGACCACCGGATCGCCCGCGACCAGCGCGATGCCGTTGTCGGCATACCAGCCGGCGTCGTTGATCACGATGTCGTCGAAGCATTTCTCGCCCGCAAGCACGGGAGAGAGCATGATGCGGTTATAGTTCACCCGCGGCTCGGCGCCGAAGATCGTGACGCGGTAGCGCGTGGGATCGCGCGCGATCAGTTCCTCGACCGCGCGGCATCCGGCCATGCCGTTGCCGATCACGACCAGATGGTCGCGGGTATCCGCCTCGGGCTTCAGGGGGCTCAGTTTCATCAAGGCATCCAATCCGTTCGCAGTCATCAAATCCGCACGCCTTCGGCAGCGGCCCAGGCTTTGCGCCACTGGCCCTTGACGAAGATCAGGCCGAGCAGCGCCGCCACCGCGAGCCCCGCAAAGATGTAGAAGCCCGGCGCAAAGCTGCCCGACCATTGCCTTGCAAAGCCGAGCGAGGAGGCGAGGTAGAAGCCGCCCATACCGCCGGCCATGCCGACGAGCCCGGTCATCACGCCGATTTCGGCCGCGAAGCGCTGCGGCACCAGCTGGAACACCGAGCCATTGCCGATACCGAAGGCGAGCATCGCGATCACGAACAGACCGAGCGCGGCGGGAAGGCTGACGGCTTGCGGAATACCGGCGAGGGCTAGCGCCGCGACGACGAAGACGATCATCAGCGCCTTGATCCCGCCGATCCGGTCGGCGAGTGCACCGCCCAGCGGACGCACGAGCGAGCCGGCGAATACGCACGCCGCGGTGCAATAGCCCGCAACGATCGGGGTGAGGTGAAACTGGTCGGTGAAATAGATCGGCAGCGAAGCCGCCAGCCCGACGAAGCCGCCGAAGGTCACTGCGTAAAAGCCCATCAGCCACCAGGCGTCGGCGGTTTTGAGCGGCGCGAAATAGCGCGTCTGTTTCTTCGGCGCCGATGCCGTCGGGGCATCCTTTGCCATCGCCATATAGATGATGAAGACGATCGAGAGCGGGATGCACGCGAGTCCGAGCACCGCGTTCCAGCCAAAAGCCCTGGCAAGGGCAGGGGCGAGGAGGGCGGCGAGCACAGTTCCCGAATTGCCCATGCCGGCAAGCCCCATCGCCTTGCCCTGATGCTCGGGCGGATACCAGCGGCTCGCCAGTGGGAGCGCGATCGCGAAGCTCGCCCCGGCAAACCCCAGGATCAGACCCAGCGCGAGAATGCCTTCGAAACTGTCGATCCCGTTGAACCAGGAATAGAAAAGGCCGCCGATGACGACGATCTGGCTGATCGCGCCGGCGCGCTTGGGCCCGATGTCGTCGACGAGGATCCCGTTGGTGATCCGGAGCAGCGCGCCGGCAAGGGTCGGTACCGCGACCATCAACCCCTTTTGCGCGGGGGTCAGGCCGAGGTCCTGCGCGATGGTCGGCGCGAGCGGGCCGAGAATGACCCACACCATGAAGGCGAGGTCGAAATAGAGAAAGGCGGCGACCAGCGTCGGCCAGTGCCCGCTGCTCCAGAAATTCGATTGGGGCGCCGTCCCGGTGCCTCCATTTGCTGTCGTCATCGTCCGTCCCCTTGTGCGACGGGCAATAAAAAAGCCGCCAGGACGGCGGCCACACGGGCGCATCCTGACGGCTTCATTGCCTGTTGGAGTGCGGGGAAAAGGCTCCCCGCCTGCCGCGCGGACCGGCCCCTTCGTTGGAGACGTAGCCGCTTTATTCCGTCCCGGCAGCCCTGCCGGGTTCGATTAAACTGCCCGATTCGCCTTGCGCACGCAACCGGTTATTTCGCAGGTGCAGCATAAAAGCCCGGTCGAGATAAAGCTAGGGAAGTTCAGCAAGATAGCCTTGAATATCGTCGGGATCGAAGGCGCGACCATCGAAAAACCGGTCGCTGCCGAGCAACAAGCGGCCCTGCACCGACCCGGCGCCGAGCGGCGTCTCGATACCTCCCTCCAGCTTCGAGCTGGCGCCCGGGAGCGGGGCTTCGGAGCCGGCAAGCGCGGCGCGATAGATGTCGGGCCGAAATACAGCGGAGGCGGCCGCCGCATCGCCCGGCGAGAAAGAAACATCGTCCCAGCGTAGCATTTGCGAATAGAGCCAGGCCGCCTGGCTGCGCCATGGGAAATTGGCGGCCTCGCGATGCTGGAACATGAAATCGGCGTAGTGGACCGGCTCGCCGCCGGGTTCGACCCGGATGCGGTCGGTGATCGCGCGAAGCACTGCGTCGCGAGGCGCATCGAGATATTCGGATCGCGCCAATATGTCCGCGCTTTCCTCGGCCGTGCCCGGTGCGACGAAATGGGCGGCGGCGCTGTGCAGCGCGCGCAGCAGGGCTTCGACGGCACCGCGCCGTCCGTCCACGATATCGCCGCGCATCGCGAGGACCTTCTCGACCCCGCGGCGCCAGATTTGCGCGGTGGCGAGCGCAATATGGCCGACCCCGCGGTCGACCGCGATCGAGTTCCACGGCTCGCCCACGCAAATGCCGTCGACTTCGCCCGCCGCAAGCGCGTCGGCGGCGAAAGGCGGGCTGGTCACGACGATCTCTACATCGGCGTCGGGCCGGACGCCGACCCCGGCGAGCCAATAGCGGAGCATGTAATTGTGGCTCGAATAGCGGTGCACGACGCCGAAACGCAGCGGCCTGCCCGCAGCCTTGCGCGCCGCGGCGACGGTTTTCAGTATGGCGCCGATCGCTGCGGGCTCGCCGAGCGTGCCGCCAAGCCCGACCTCTTTCGCGAGCGCGGTCGAAAAGGTCACGGCGTTGCCGTTGAGGCCCAGAACGAACGGCACGGCCAGCGATGCTGCCGGCCGGTCGCGGCCAAGCGCGGTGGCGATCGCCAGCGGCGCGATCATGTGCGCGGCGTCGGTATGGCCGTAAAGCAGCCGATCCCGCACCGTCGCCCAGGTCATGTCGCGCACCGGTTCGATTCTCACGCCTTCGCGTGCGGCGAAGCCCAGTTCCTGTGCCAGGATCGGCAGCGCCGCATCGACGAGCGGCAGGAAGCCGATGCGGAACGTCTCGGCGGTCATTCCATATCTCCCATCAGCGCTTCGCTGGTGACGATCGCTTCCGCAATTTCGGAAATGCGGCGGTTCGTCCGCATCGCCTGGCCGCGCAGCAATGCATAGGCGGCGGGCTCGTCGATCGCGCGGCGCTTCATCAAGATCGCTTTGGCGCGGTCGATAGTCGCGCGCTCGGCGAGCGCGTTTTTCGCTTCGTCGAGTTCGCGCTGCAACCGCGAAAAGGCTTGAAAGCGGCGAACGGCAAGATCGATCACCGGCTTTATCCGCTGCTTTGACAGCCCGTCGACGACATAGGCCGATACCCCCGCGTCGATCGCGGCGCCCGTCGATTCCGCATCGCTCTGATCGACGAACATCGCGATCGGGCGCGCCAAGGCGCGAGATACCGCAAAGAAATCCTCAAGCTGGTCGCGGCTCGGATTTTCAAGATTTATGAGGACGACCTGGGGCTGCGCGGTTTCGATCTGCGCCATCAGCGGTCCCGCCGGATCGATCAGGACGAGATCGTCGAGCCCGGCGTCGCGCAAACCGTCCGAAATAATGGCAGCGCGCGTCGAGCTGGTATCGATGATCGCGATCCTCATGACCGCGCCTTTACGAGGAGGCGCAAGAAACCGCCAGCAGCTTTGCCTTCTGTTGATCTATTATGGTGTCCGCCAAGGGTTTTCAGCATCTTTTTGTCGGAATCGCGTCATTCGACGCCGCATCACGCGGCATTAAAAAGCGGCAGCCGCATTTTCCAGCTGCGAGGAAAAGGATTCCAGATAGGCTTGGCGCGCCGGGGTGGAGGGTTTTGTCGTGGCGCCGGCGCTGACGATGCGAACATCGCGTACGCCCATCGACCCGAACACATGCAGCAGATAGGGCAGCTGGAAATCCTGCTCGTCGCCGCTCGCCGTCGACGAGCGGGTGAGAATGAACTGGACCGGGCGATCGCGCAGCAGCCCCATATGGCGCCGCGTGGCGGGGTCGAAGCCGAAGGTGCGGCCGGGCTGCATCAGATGGTCCAGATAGCGTTTCATCGCCCAGGGAACCGAATAATTCCACATCGGGCAGGACAGGAGAATCTTGTCGGCGCGCTCGAAATCCTCGATCAGCCGGTCGGTGGCGACCCACGCCCGCCTTCCCTCGTCGGTTTGCGGTTCGCGAAATAGCGGGGCCAGCTTGTGGAAGGCATGGACCGCGCCGAAATCGGGGTTCGCCCGGTCATCGAACACGTCGACATGGCGGATCATGTGATCGGGATGGAGGTTGCGGTACCGTTCGAGAAAGCGGGCTGCGAGTTTCTGCGAGTCGGATCGGTCGCCCTTCGGGCTTCCCGAAATATGCAGGATATTCATGGCATCGTCTCCTGTCGGTTCGGTCTGGTTGATTATCCGCGGTCGAGATTGGCGATGACGCGGCGCAGCAGCAGTTCGAGCACTGCCACGTCGGCCGCGGGGATGCCGCGCGTCGCGAGGATATGAATGTCGCGCGTCACGGGGAGCAGCGCGCTTTCGAGCGTGCGTCCACGCGGCGTCAGAAAAATCAGGACTTCACGGCGATTGGCCGCGTTGCGGCGCCGGTCGACCAGCCCCTTTTTCTCCAGTTCGCGCAAGGTTACGGCGGCGGTCGCCTCGGAAATCGCAAGCCGTCCGGCCAGACGGCGCTGGCAGACCCCGTTGTAGTGCCACAATTGCCGCAGGAAACGCCATTGACCGGGCGAAACGCCGTGCGCGACCGTCTCCCGTTCCAGCCGCCGCCGGAAGGACTGGAAGGCGAGGCGGGCGAGGTCGTGCAGCGCCTCGTCCGTCCCGTCCTCCCGCTGGCCCGCCACCGCTGCGTCAGAAGCCCTTGGTGATTTCCAGCGCGATGGTTCGCGAGGGATTGACGAACACCGCCCAGGTCTGCGCGACGAGCGGCACGCCGAACGACTGGCTGAACGATATCTTGTTGGTCAGGTTGCGGCCGATCAGCGCGATTTCGAGGTCGTTCGCCTCCGATGCGAGCGCCAGCCGGGCGTCGAGCTTGGTATAGCCCGGCATGATGTTGTTGGGATTGCGGTCGTCCTGATAGATGGACGCGCCGGTATAGTCGGCGGCGACGCGCCCGGTCAGCGCCCAGTCGGCGGAAACCGGCACGCGCAATTCGGCATAGCTGTTCCATTTCCATTCCGGCGCGCGGGTCAGCCGGTATCCGGCGAGGTTCATCGTCGTGCAGCCCGCCGGCGCGTCGTACACGCAGGCCGCGCCCGGATAGTCGGTGTAATAGGCGTCGAGATACGCGAGCGATCCGCCGAGGGTCAGCATGTCGCCGAGCCGCACCGTCATGTCGCCCTCGATGCCGCGCGACCGCGCCTCGGCGGCGTTGCCCGTGGTGAAGGACGAGCCCGTGAAGGACGAGACCTGAAGATTGGTGAAATCGGTCGTGAACGCCGCCATGTTGAGCTGGAGGCGGTTGTCGAGCAGTCGCAGCTTGGCGCCGACTTCCCACGATTTTGCGCGCTCGGGTTCGAACTCGACCCGGCCGGTGAGGCCAAGGCGGCTGTCGTTCGACACATAGCCGCCGCCCTTCGATCCGGTGGCGTAGCTGACATAGAGCTGTGCGGCAGGGCCGAATTTATAGCTGAGCTTCGCCGAATAGTCCCAGAGCGCCTCGCTGCGCGAGCGGACGAAGACGTAGCTGGGGTAAGCGAGCACGCCCATTTCGCCGGCGATGCGGGCCTGCTTCGATTCGCGATTGTAGCGCAGGCTGCCGCTGAAGGTCAGCGCGTCCGTCAGGTGCCAGTCGATCGCGGCGAAGGGGGACAGCGCCTCGCTCGTCTGGTGAAAGGGCAAGCGGGCGGTTCCCTGCAGCAGGGGGCCGATCGGCGGTGTCAGTATCTTGTCGGCGCCGTTCCAGTAGATTTCCTGCAAGATGTCCGAGCGCGCATAGAAATAGGAGCCGCCGACGATCAGATCGACCGGCCCGATCGCGCCCGAAACGCGGATTTCCTGCGACATCTGCGCGCTTTTTTCGGTGTGGATCGAATCCGAAAAGCGGATCGGGCTGAGGTCGATGTCGTTCTGCGTCCGCGCGCGCAGCCGCTGATAGCCCGAGATCGACGAGAGTTCGAAATCCCCGCCGAGGTCGAGTTTGGCGGTCAGCGTCAGGTTCAGATTGTTGGTCCGCGAGAATTCGGGATAGATCGAGTCTTGCGCGCGTTCGAACGAGGGGCGTTCGGGCGGCCCGCCAACGTCGGCCGATGCGGCGCGGATCTGGTTGCAGAAAGTGCAGTTGCCGAGGCCGTTGTAGGCGAGGTTGCCGCCCTTGTAGTTGTTCTCGGCATATTCGGCCTTGAACAGGATCGAGCCCCCGCCAGCGGCGGGTTCGAACAGCAACTGGCCGCGGACGCCCATATTGTTGTTGCTGTTGTCGTCGCGTCCGGTGACGCGGTTGTACATATAACCGCCCTCATGTCCCGCCTGGAAGCTGAGCCGGGCGCTGAGGCTTTCGGTCAGCGGGCCCGACACGAAGCCGCCGCCGCCATAGCCGCCATTCTCGAACTCGTAGCGGCCGCGCAACTGTCCCTCGAACTGCCGCGTCGGCGCCCGGCTGATCACGCTGATCGCGCCGGCGTTGGTATTCTTGCCGAACAGCGCGCCTTGCGGGCCGCGGACGACCTCGACCCGCGCAACGTCCATCATTGCGGTCTGCATCGATCGCGAGCGGCCCGAATAGACGCCGTCGATGAAGAAGCCGACCGACTGTTCGAAGGCGAGGTTGCCGCCGCCCGAACCGAGTCCGCGCATCGACACGACGAAATTGCCGTTGGTCTGGTCGATCTGGAGATTGGGAACGGTCGACTGGAGGTCGTTGAACTGGCGAATCCCCATCGCCTCCATGCCTTCGCCGCTGACCGCGGCCACCGACAGCGGGACATCGAGCAGCGTCTGTTCGCGTTTCGTCGCGGTCACGACGATCTCGGCATCGCGGTCAGCCGATGGGGCATCGGTCTGGGCATAGGCGGACGCCGGCACGGTCAGACCGGCAAGCAGCATCGAACGGAAAAGCGTAATCCGGTTCATTCTTCCCTCCCATGTTCAGGCGTTCCTCGCCCCGGCATCCTGACGGGTTTCCGGGAACGCCCTGTCGTTAGCGCCGCACTCTTCTTTTCGGGGCGTGCGCGTTGGATCGCGCCCCCGTCGGTCAGTAGATCAGCGAATTGGGTTCCATCCCGAGCAGGGCGCGGCCGTGCAGTTCGGACGCCGCGTCGATGTCGTAGATGACGTGGTTGGACATGACGTTGATATCGCGCAGGTGCCGTTGCAGCGGATTGCCGCGCATATGCGCCCCGGCGCCCGCCGCCTCGACCAGCGAGCGGATCGCGCCCCGGCAGATTTCCACCGCGCCGGCGATCTGCAGCCGCATGAAGCTGCGCTGTTCGAAATTGGCGGGTACGGGGCCGCCGGCCAGTTCGACGTTGCGGTTGACCGCGGCGCGCAGCAGCATTTCGGCCGTCGCGATCCGGACGTTCGCATGGCCGAGGCGCATCTGCGCCGCGGGCTTGTCCGACTGCTTGCTTGTACTGCCGGGGATGACTCGCTGCCCGAGCTGCTCGCCGAAGGCGGCGACCGCCGCCCGCCCGATCCCCACCGCACCGATCGCGGCCGTGACCCCCAGAAACGGCGTCATCGGCTGGCGATAGATCGGGTTGTCATAGAGCCGCGCGCCATGGCTGGTCCCGGCGCGCATGTCGTTCATGTTCATCGTCCGGTATTCGGGAATGAAGGCGTCGGCGATGAACAGGTCGTGGCTGCCCGTGCCCTCCATGCCGTCGATGTGCCAGGTGTCGAGCACCGTGACGTCCTTCGTCGGCAGCGCACAGAATAATGCGCGGCGTTCGGGATCGTCGGGAATGGCGCAGGCGACCATCGCCCAGTCGGAGTTCATGATCCCGGTGCCCCATTTCCAGCGGCCCGAAATGCGATAGCCTCCGTCGACCGGGATCGCCTTGCCGGGCGGGGCCGTCACGCCGGGGGCGATCACATAGGGGACATGGTCCGCGCCGCCGCCGAATATCTCGTCCTGGAACCGTTCGGGGAATTGCGAAAGCATCCAGACATGTTCGACGCAAAAGGCAGCGACCCAGCCGGTCGAGGCGCACCCCTCGGCGAGCGGAAGCATGGCGTCGAGGAAGCTGTCGACGTCGAATTCGAGCCCGCCATATTTACGTGGCATGAAGTGGTAGAAACAGCCCGTTGCGCGGATCGCGTTCCAGACGTCGGTGACGGGGCGGCGGATCCGTTCGCATTCCGCCGCGTGCCGCCGGAGCAGCGGCTTGAGCGCCGTCGTCCGCCGGACCAGCTCCGCGGGCGTGAGCGCGCCCAGTTCGGCGCGCGACAGGAAATCATCTCCGGCCGGGATCGCCGGCTGTACGGTCGGGGGCAATTCCATGTCGGCCACGGCCACTTTCTCCTCTCCTGTTCTGGAGAAGAGTTTGTCAGGTAGACTGACAAAGTCAATAGTATTCTAACTATTTTCCGCCGGACGGCCGCAAATCGGGAATCGGCCCCCAATCCAGCGAGATTGCGTCGTCGAGCGCGCGCAGGCGATCCTTGCCCAGCCGGGTGTCCAGATGTTGGTGCAGCCCCCTCATCACCGTTTCGGCGGCATGGCGAAGCGGGGCCGAGTCGGGATGGAAGGTGATCTTCTGGGCGCGCCTGTCCTGCGGATCGGGCTCGGCCACGAGGATGTTGCGTTCGACCAGCGCGGTGATCAGCTGGCTCATCGACTGGCGTGTGATCCCGAGGTTCGCCGCGAGGCGTGCGGGCCGCGTTTCGCCCATCGCGATATTTGCGAACAGCATCGACTGGGTGCGCGTCGGGGTCGGCCAGCCGTCGCGGCGCAGATTGGACTGGAGCGCTTCGTCATACCAGTAAACCGCCCGCAACAGGTGGATCATGGTCATCGGATAGCTGGGTGCTTGCTTCATCGGCGCGGGCGGCCCTCTTTTCGGGAAAGAGCAGGCGATGGACCAGTTCGGGCAAGCTTGCCAAGCCCCGTCATGCCGACCCGCAGGATATTCGGTGCGGTCCGGCGCGGCTACAGCAATTCGAACACGTCGTAACGCACCGCGCCGCCGACACTGGCGCCGAGCCCGACGGCGACGATGTCGTTGAGCCACAGATAGCGCTCGTCGCCGGTTTCGAACATGGGGGTCGTGCGGAAATAGACCTCGGCCCTTTCCCCGGGCGTTTGCGGTCCGCCATTACGCGCATGTTTGTGCGCTGCCGACAGCGGGCGCAATACGCCACGATAGGAGACATAGATCAGCGCGCCGTCGTGCGTTTCGATCGTGATGCGCGCGTCGAGCCGCAGCGTGTCCCTGTCGTCGATCGTGGCCCAGTCGCCGCCGCTCGGCATCACGCGGCCGTGCAGCCGCTCGCCCTCGACTTCGCCGCCGGTCAGCGCCGCGATCATGCGCCGCCCGAAATGCGCTTTTCCGATCATCTGCTGCGGTTCGGTGAAGGTGGCGCGGTACGAACAGAGATAGCGAAACTGGGGCTCGATCATCGGTCTTCCTCTTCAAAAAGGGGTGACGCGGCGGGGCAGGGACCCCCCGCCGCGCTGCCCGGTCAGATCTTGAATGCCAGCGTCACGCCATAGGTGCGCGGCGGGGCATAGGGCGTCAGGACCTGCCGGAACGGACCGAAATAGGTGACATAGGTCGGAACAAGTTCGTCGGTCAGATTCTTGCCCCACAACGACAATTCCCATTGTTCGTCAGGCCCGGTAATCGACAGGCGCGCGTCGAGATTGTCGTGGCTCGGCCAGAGTTGCTGGGGGATGTTCGACGCCTCGAAATAGGCATCGTCGACCCAGCTGTAGTCGACGCGCAGCTTCGCCGACAAATCGCCGACCGGCGTTTCGAACTGCCCGCCGATGTTGAACTTGTTTTTCGGCGATCGCGGCAGGCGGTTGCCCGTATAGGCCTGTCCCGGGATCGCATATTCGGTGAACTTCGCGTCCAGCCAGGCATAGCTGCCGTCGATCTGCAGCCCCTCGACCGGGCGGGCGACAAACTCGACCTCGGCGCCGCGGATCCGGGCCTTTGCCGCATTGCTGACGACGACGCAGCACAGGGGGACGAGCTGCGAAATCTGGAGGTCCGAATAATCGGTCTGGAATGCCGCGACGTTCAGCCGCAGCTTGCGGTCGAACCAGTCGGTCTTCGCGCCGACTTCATAGCCCCAGGCGAATTCGGGATCATAGGGCGTCGATGCGCCCGCCGCCGTTCCCGACAATCCCTGGAAGCCGCCGCTCTTGTACCCGCGCGCGACCGAGGCATAGAGGAGCACATCGTCGGTCGCTTTCCAGTTGAGCGCAAAGCGCGGGGTGAACGCCTTCCAGCTCTTCGCACCCGTCACGTCATAACCCGCGGCCGACCCCAGCGGGGGCGGCAGGCCCGGACCATCGTCGATCTTGAAACCCGCGAACCGTCCGCTCTTGCGCTCCCACGTCATGCGCGCGCCGACAGTGGCGGTCAGCGACGGTATGATTTCGTAATCAAGCTGGCCAAATATGGCAAAGCTGCGCGCGTTGACCGTTTGCGGGTACAGGCCGGTGCCCGATCCCGCCGGTGTCGGGAACTGCTGGATCTGGCCCTGCACCCGGTCGTTGTTTTCCTTCAGGTAATACACGCCCGTCTGGCCGCTCAGGCGCCCGCCGAGGCCTTCGAAGGACAGGCGCAGTTCCTGGCTGAACTGGCTGTTGTCCTCTTCGCCGAAATCGGTCGATTCGATCTGGTTCGGCGGGTTGACCGGATTGCTGAAGAAGGCGGTCTCGAACTCGAAATCGACCTTGCGCAGCGCGGTCAGCGAGGTGAGCGTACCGAACGGCAGATCGAGATTGATCTCGGCCGAATAGGCCTCGATCGTCCGCTTGATCAGCCCGTCAGTATAGGCGTTGACGACGCGCGGATCGGGATTGATGCCGACGCAGTGGATGCCGCCATTGAAGCTCGCGTCGCAATTATTGTGACGCGGATTGCCTTTCTGGTCCTGATGCGAAATGTCGGCGCGCAGGATGATGTCGAGCGTGTCGGTGGGCAGGAAGCGCAGTGCGACGCGGCCCGTGGTCAGATTCTGGTCGTTGACGTCGTTCCCGGTCGTCTCGTTAAACTCATAACCGTCGCGCTGCTTGTGCGAGAAGCCGGCCGACAGATAGACCTTGTCGGTCAGCGCCATATTGCCGCGCGCGATCACGCCGACCTTGTCGTAATTTCCGTAAGTGCCCTCGAAATAGAAACTATTGTCGGCGGACGGTTTGCGGCTGACGAACTGGACGAGCCCGCCGATCGCATTCTTGCCGAACAGCGTTCCCTGCGGTCCGCGCAGCACCTCGACGCGTTCGAGGTCGAGCGCGTCGAGATCCGGGGTACCGCCGCGGCCGGCATAGACGCCATCGACGAACACGACGACCGACGGATCGCCGCCGGCATTCTGGCTGATACCGGGCGGGCTGCCGATGCCGCGCATCGCGAAGTTGGTGTTGATCGGATCGACCGAGCTGACGCTGAGGCCGGGGGTCCGGATGGCGATGTCCTGGACCGTTTCGATATTGCTGTCGCGCAGCTGTTCGGAACCGAAGGCCGTGACCGACACAGGCACATCCTGCAGCCTTTGTTCCTGCCGCTGCGCGGTGACGATGATATCGCCGCCATTGTCCGCCGACGCTTCCTGCGCGGCCGCGGCCGCCGGCATCGCCAGCATGGCGATTCCGGCCAGCAGCCGCGACGAGGGGTTCGGTATCTTCCTGGCCATGTCTCGCTCTCCCAATCCGTTTTCGTTGTGGCGCGCGTTCGATCCCGCTTGACTTTGGCGCCTATTACTTAGTAATCTAAGTATATACTTCATATCGCAGCATGCCGCTCCGTGCAAGAGGGTGGTGGCCAGAGAGAAGACCGGGAGAGCAGATGGCGATGCAAGGCGCGGATGGCGGGACGATCGAGCGGGTCGAAAACCGGTCTCCGGCCGACCCGCCGTGGCCGCGTCCCGCCTATAGCTGGTATGTGGTGGCGGTCCTGTTGCTCGCCTATACGCTGTCGTTCATCGACCGGATGATCCTCAGCCTGCTGGTCGCGCCGATCCGCGCTGCGCTCGATATCTCGGATACGCAGGTCAGCCTGCTCATCGGTCTCGCGTTCGCGCTTTTCTATACGCTGCTGGGATTGCCGCTCGCGTGGATCGCCGACCGTTTCAACCGCCGTAACCTGATCGTGGCCGGTATCGTGGTGTGGAGCTTCATGACCGCCGGTTGCGGTTTTGCCGGAAGCTATGCGTCGCTGTTCGCCGCCCGCATGGGGGTGGGCGTTGGCGAAGCGACCCTGTCGCCCGCCGCCTATTCGATGCTCAGCGACTATTTTCCGCGCGACAAGCTGGCGCGTGCGATGGCGGTCTACTCGATCGGCGTGCCGCTGGGATCGGGTGTCGCGCTCATCCTCGGGTCCTTCGTCGTGCAGGCGGTGCTGACCGCACCGATGGTCGATGTGCCCTTCCATGGCCCGATGGAGGCGTGGCGGCTGATCTTCGTCTGGGTCGCGGCGCCGGGACTGTTCATCGCGCTGTTGATGCTGACCGTCCGGGAGCCCTTTCGCCGCGGACGACAGGTCGCCATCGCGGCGGCCGGCGCACCCGCCGTGCAGGCTCCCGGGCTACTTGCGCACCTCGGTGCACAGCGCGCCGCGCTCGGCGCACTGTTCGGCGGCATGTCGCTGATCGGTTTGGTCATGTACGGCGTGATTGCCTGGATCCCGACCTTTTTTGCGCGGACCTATGGCATGGACATCGCCCATGCGGGATTGTGGTTCGGCATCATCATGGCGGTCGGCGGCGCGGTCGGGCTGATTGCGGGCGGCGCACTCGCCGACCGCCTCTTCGGCAAAGGCGTTGGCGATGCGCATCTGCGCGTCATGCGGCTGTCGATCCTGTTCGGCGGTCCGCCGCTGCTGGCGACCGCATTGATGCCCGACCCCGCGTCGGCGCTCGTCATGCTGGCGATCGCCTTTCCGTGCATGACGATGCACGGCGTCGGCGGGGTCGCGTTGCAGCTGATCACGCCGAACGAATATCGCGCCCGCATGACCGCGCTTTATTTCTTCGTGGTGAACCTGGTGGGCCTTGGCTTCGGGCCGATGCTGATCGCGCTCCTGACTGATAATCTGTTCCAGAACGACGCGTTGCTGCGCTATTCGATTGCGACCGTCACCGCCGTCGCACTGCCCTTGGCGGCGATCATATTGACGCTGGGATTCAAGGGATATGCGCGCGAACTCGCCCGCATGTCATAGCATATCCCCTTATCCCGGATGGATCGGGCTACGGCCTAGGGCGTGACATATGTCAAAGTCGACACATGCACCGTGCTCGCAACCGTCTTGCCCGCAAGGACGCGCTCGGCTGCGACCTCGTTGCTCGTGGATAGCAGATATCGGCCTTTCCCGCGTTCCGGGGCCACGACTATGCCCTTGTCGTCGGCGGCATAGGACTTCGCCCAGCGATCGGGATCGATCACGGTAAGCTTGGCGCCGGGAAGGGGTTTGCCCTGCCAGAGGACCGCAAAGCGATCACCGTTCGCGGTCAGCGGGACAATTTCCAGCTCCAGCGCGTGACGCGTTTCGGTCCGGCCGGCGCGCGCATGATAGATGACGCCCTGCAGCTTGCCGTCTTCGCCCGCCCAGGGTTCGAAGACATTCTCGTCGACCAGCCGGACGTCGCCGGGGGCGCTCACCGTCGCTTCGATATGATTGGCGCGGCGCACGAGCGGAGCGGGGCGGTCGCGGCTCTCGGTGAAGAGGGCGGGCGTCTTCAGCTTGGGAAATTCGGGGTCGCCGCTTTCGGGCACGGCTTCCGCCGGCTCGCCGAGATAGATGCGCGCGGGCGCGTTGCCGTCGCGTTCGATCCACACTTCGTGCGCGGTTGCGGGTGAAGCAAGAAAGCTGAAGGCCATCAGCGCGGCGAAAGTCTTTTTCATAAGGACGTCCCTCTTTCCCGAATATGTCCGGCCGACGGTGCGCGAGCTGCACAAAAAGGCTGTGTGACCCCGCGCGCTTCTTATTGCAAACGATTATTACTAGCTTGCCATTGCGGGCCATTCGCTCTAGCCGCCACCCCTAATTGAGATTGAGTCGCAAAAAGGGAAACGCCATGACCGTCCGAATGATCGCGCTCTGCGGAGCAGCCACGCTGGCTTTTGTCGCCAATCCGGCCTGGGCGGGCGAGGGTGCCGAAGCCGCCACCGCCGAAGCCGCCACCGCCGAAGCCGAAACGGGCGACGGCGCGGACGCCATCGTCGTCACCGGCTATGCGGGGACCAAGACCGACACCGCGCTGGTGGAATTGCCGCAGCCGGTCAAGGTCATCACGGCCGAGCAATATGAAGCGCAGGGCGCGATCAGCATCAGCGACACGGTGAAATATGCCGCCGGCGTCCTCGCCAATCCCTACGGCCGCGACACCCGCGTCGACGGCTTCAACATCCGCGGTCTCGATGCGCTGCAGTTCCGCGACGGCATGCGCGACATCTTCTCCTATTATGCCTCCATCACGTCCGACCCGTATAATTTCTCGCGCGTCGAGATCGTGCGCGGCCCCGCCTCGGTGCTGTTCGGTCAGGGCTCGATCGGCGGTATCGTCAACCTCGTCAGCAAGACGCCCGATTTCGACACGCGCGGCGAAATCAACCTCGTCTATGGCAGCGATGACCGCAAGGAAGTGCTGGGCGACGTCAATCTCGCGCTCGCCGACAATCTTGCGGTCCGTTTCGTCGGCCGCGCGCGCGACGCCGACACCTATGTCGACCATGTCCCCGACGACCGCGTGATGTTTGCGCCCTCGATCCGCTGGCAACCCACCCCCGACACCGACATCGTGCTGACCGGCCTCTATCAGGAGGACGATACCGGCTCGACCTCGCA
>JALDYH010000042.1:0-27859 GCA_032154175.1 Sphingopyxis sp.
TTCGCGCGGACAGGGTGTGCCGGGCGGACGGGGGTGAACCCGCATGACGACAAAGTTGGCTGCGCAGGTGCGCGGGCGATGGCGTGCGTCCCCGGACAACCCATCGACCGTGCGCGTGGGCGGCCTTGTCGATGGGGTACCCGATGTTCAAAGTCATTATCCGAAGTTCGATCTGCCTTGCCGCCGTCGCGGCATCCTCCACCGCGGCCGCCGAAGAAGCGTCCACCGCGCACGCCGTCGCCGCCGACGGCGACAGCATCGTCGTCACCGCGACGCGCGCGCCGCTGGCGCTCGACGAGATTCCCTCGTCGGTCGCGGTGCTCGACAAGGAGGCGATCGACCGCGCGCAGGATATCGGCGTCACCGAATTGCTGCTCCGCACGCCGGGCATCAGCATCTCGCGCAACGGCGGCTACGGCACTTCGACCTCGCTGCGCATTCGCGGCGCCGAGTCCGAACATACGGTAACGGTGATCGACGGGGTCAAGCTCAACGACCCCTCGTCGACCGGCGGCGGCTTCAACTTCGCGAACCTGCTCACCGGCGACATCGACCGGATCGAGGTGCTGCGCGGACCGCAGTCGATCCTGTGGGGCAGCCAGGCGATCGGCGGCGTGATCAATATCGTCACCGCTTCGCCCGAAAAGGAACTCGAAGGCAGCTTCGACCTCGAGGCCGGATCGCGCCAGACCGTCAGCGCGCGCGCCGCAGTCGGCGGCCGCACCGGGCCGCTGAGCTGGCGCCTCGGCGGCCAGCGATTCTCGACCGACGGCATTTCGTCGCACGCCAGGGCATTCGGCGGGGTCGAGCGCGACGGCTATCGCAACACCAATCTGTCGGGCCGCGCCGGGCTGGCGCTCGCCGACAATGTCAGCGCCGAGGTGCGCGGTTATTATTCGAGCGGCCGCGTCGAGTTCGACGGCTTCAACACCGACAGCAACGACTATGGGCAGAACAAGGAATTCGTCGGCTATGCGGGGCTCAATTTCGACCTCGTCGGCGGGCGGTTCCGCAATCGCGTCGCCTATGCCTATACCGACACCAACCGCGACAATTTCAACCCCGATCGCGCGCGGCCGCGCAGCTTCGAAGCCGATGGCAAGAACAAGCGCTGGGAATATCAGGGCAGCTTCGACGTCAGCGACCGGATCACCGCCATCTTCGGGATCGAGAATGAGCGGTCGAACTTCCGCAGCCGCTCGCCTTCGGCGTCGCTCGCCACCCCGCTTCCCGATTTCGTGCGCGGCAAGGCCGAAATCACCAGCGCTTACGGCCAGCTCAGCGTCGAACCAGTGGATGGGCTGACGCTGAACGGCGGGGTCCGCTATGACGATCATAGTCGCTATGGCGGGCAGACCTTGTTCGCCGCGGGCGGCGTGTGGCGGCTGCCGACGGGAACGGTCCTGCGCGCGAGCTATGGCGAGGGGTTCAAGGCGCCGGGGCTTTACCAGTTGTTCAGCGAATACGGGAATGTCGGGCTCGATCCCGAGGAAGCGCATGGCTGGGAAGCGGGGGTCGAGCAGCATCTGTTCGGCGACAAGCTGGTCGTCGGCGCGACCTGGTTCGACCGCACGACGAAGAACCAGATCATCTACAACCCCTGTTCGCCGCCCTCCGACGACCCTGACGCACCCCCGGCAGACCCGATGTGCTTTGTCCCCGGCAGCAACCCGCCAACCCCGCGCTTCGGCTATTATCTCAACGTCGCGCGCAGCGAGGCGCATGGCGTCGAGGCGGCGGCGGCGCTGACGCTCGGCGGGCTGACGCTCGACGGCAACTATAGCTGGATCGTCGCCGAAGACCGCTCCGAGGACAGCGACAATTCCGGCAACTGGCTGCCGCGCCGTCCGCGCCACAGCGCCAATGCCTCGGCAAGCTATGCCTTCGGCTTCGGGCTCGAACTCGGCGCGGCGCTGCGCTGGTCGGGCAAAAGCTATGACAATGCGAGCAATGCGCAGCGGCTCGACGATTATACGCTCGTCGACCTGCGCGCCGAATATGCGCTGTCGGACGAAGTGAAGCTGTTCGCACGCGCCGAGAATATCTTCGACGAGGAGTATATGACCGCCTACCGCTACGGCTCGCTCGGCCGCAGCATCTATGCCGGCATCAGGGGGCGCTTCTGATGGCGGCGCCCCGCCCGAGCCGCGCGTCGGCGCTGTGGGTCGCGTTGCTTACCGCGGCGAGCAGCGTGACGACGCTCGCGCTGGGCTGCGCGACGCCCTTTCCCGCCCTCGCGGCGCTCGCGGCGGTGCATATGCGCCGCCTCGACGGCATCGCGCTCATGCTTCTGGCGTGGGCGGCGAGCCAGTTCGTCGGCCTTTTCCTGCTCGGCTATGCACGCGACGGGAGCACGCTCGGCTGGGCCGCCGGGCTCGGCACCGCGGCGCTCGGATCGGCGTTCGCGAGCTATGCCGCGCTCGGCGCGCTCCAATACCGATCGGTCGCGGCGCGGCTCAGTCTCGCCTATGCGGCGGGTTTTACCGCGTTCAAGGCGATCATCCTCGGCTGGGCGCTCGTCCTCGGCGGGCTGCATTCGCTCATGGCGCCCGATCTCATCGCCGAGCAGTTCGTGCGCAACGGCGTTATCCTGATCGGACTCTACGCCCTCTATCGCGCGCTCGTCGCACTCGGCGTCCCGGCGGCGCCGCAAACGACAACGGCCGCCTGATGCTGACGCGCGTCGACCCCGGGTCCGCAGTGGTGGTGTGCAACACCTGCCGCCACAGCCGCGCGGCGCGGGACGACGCGGCAGGCGTGCGCGGCGGCGCGCGGCTCGCCGAGGCGATGAAGCGTCTCAAGGAAGGCGAGCCGCGCTACGCCGGCATCGCGGTGCAGGAAATGGCGTGCCTTTTTGCGTGCCAGGACCATTGCACCGTCCACCTGCGCGCGCCCGACAAGGTGGGTTATGTGCTCGGCCGGTTCGGCGGCAATGAAGAATCGGCGCGCGCCATCCTCGACTATGCGGTCCATTATGCCGCGAGCGAGCATGGCCGCGTCCCCTTTTCGCTTTGGCCCGAAGGCGTCAAAGGCCATTTCATCACCCGCACCCCGCCCCCAGGATTTGTCGCCGAATGACCAGCTTTGCTTCCGTCCATGCTTTCGAGGCCGCGCTGGCGAATCTGCGAGGCACCAACGTCGCGGCCGCGGCCGACGCGCGCGTAAGGCAAGGCGAGTTGACCAAGCCCGAGGGATCGCTGGGGCGGCTCGAGGATCTCGCGATCTTCTTTGCAGGCTGGCAGGGCAAGGCGCGCCCGCGTATCGACCGTGCGCGCGCTGCGATCTTTGCCGGCAACCACGGCGTGACCGTCCACGGCATCAGCGCCTTTCCGCCGAGCGTCACCGCGCAGATGGTCGCCAATTTCGCAAATGGCGGCGCGGCGATCAACGCGCTGTCCGATGCGGCGGGGCTGGAACTGACGGTCGTCGCGCTCGACCTCGACCGGCCGACCGCCGATTTCACCGTCGCGCCCGCGATGACCGAAACCGAGTGCCTCGCCGCGCTGAACAGCGGAGCGGCGGCGGTCGACGCCGACCTCGACCTCATCGTCCTCGGCGAGATGGGTATCGGCAATTCGACCGCCGCCGCTGCGCTGTGCGCGCGCAGCCTTGGCGGCGACGCGGCCGCGTGGGCGGGGCCCGGGACGGGGGTCGACGGCCACGGTGTCGCGCGCAAGACCGAGGTGATCGAGCGCGCGCTCGTCTGTCATGCGGGCGCACCCCGCTCGGCGTTCGAGACGCTCCGCCGGGTCGGCGGGCGCGAGATCGCCGCGATCGCCGGTGCGATCCTGCGGGCGCGCCAACTCGGTGTGCCGGTGTTGCTCGACGGCTTTATCTGCACCTCGG
Source organism: Sphingopyxis sp. (assembly GCA_032154175.1). Lineage (GTDB taxonomy): Bacteria > Pseudomonadota > Alphaproteobacteria > Sphingomonadales > Sphingomonadaceae > Sphingopyxis. The sequence goes on from JALDYH010000042.1 coordinate 3,847, forward strand.
CAATTGCTCCGCTCGCGGCGGAAAATCCCGCGATCGCGACGCATTGCATCGCGGGCCATTGCTCGGCTGAACCGGGCCACAAACGCCTGCTCGATCGGCTTGGCCTCGACCCTCTGCTGTCGCTCGACATGCGGCTCGGCGAAGGCAGCGGCGCGGCGGTTGCGGCGAACATCATTCGCAGCGCGCTTGCCGCACACGACCGGATGGCGACATTTGCCGAAGCCGAGGTGTCGGCATCGCTGTGACCGGCTTCATGCTCCATCTGCTGCGCCACGGCGCTCCCGAAACGCCGGGACTGCTGATGGGCCGCACCGATGGCGCGCCGACCGCCGGGGGCATCGCGGCCTGCGCCGCGCGGGCCGCGGATCTCGACATCGCACATCTCGTCGCCTCCGACCTCCGCCGCAGTCGCGACGCGGGAAAGGCAATCGGCGAAGCGGCCGGCTTGTTGCCCACGATCGATCCGCGCTGGCGCGAACTCGATTTCGGCGACTGGGACGGCAAGGCGAGTGCCATGGTCGATCGCGAGGCGCTAGGCCGGTTCTGGGAGGATGCCGACGCCAATCCGCCGCCCGGCGGCGAACGCTGGTCGACGCTCACCCGGCGGGTTTCCGCCGCTATCGCCGACCTCCCGCCTGTCCCGACGCTCGTTGTCACTCACGGCGGCGCGATGCGCGCGGCGCTCCATATCCTCTGCGATTTCGACCAGCGCCAGCTCTGGGCGTTCGACCTGCCTTATGCCGCCCTGCTCTCGCTCCGCATGTGGCCGGGGGAGCGCCCGAGCGCGCAGATTGCGGGGCTCACGCCATGAAGGGGCTCATCGTCGCGATCCAGTTCCTGACGCGCCTGCCGACCCCGCGGATCGCGGTGTCGAGCAACGAATTCGCGGCGTCGATGCGCTGGTTTCCCGTCGTCGGATTGATCGTCGGCGCGCTCGTCGCCGGTGCGGGCTGGGCGGGCGCGCGGATCGATCCATGGACCGGCGCTCTTTGCGCGCTCCTGATCTGGGTCGGGGTCACCGGCGCGCTGCACCTCGACGGTCTCGGCGATATCGCCGACGCGAGCGGCGCGGCGCACAAGGACCGCGAGCGCCTGCTCGCGGTGCTCGGCGACCCGCATGCCGGCAGCTTCGCGGTGGTCGCGATCGCGCTGCAACTGATAACCAAGCTCGTGCTGCTCCACGCGCTGCTCGACCGGCAGGCTTTCGTTGCCATCGCGCTGGCCCCGTTCGCGGCGCGGATCGGCCCGCTCGTCTGGTCGCGCGCGCTGCCCGACCTCCACGCCGGGCTCGGCTCGCGTTTCCGCAATGCGGTACGGCCGATCGATTTCCTGATCTGGGGCGTGCTGCTCGTCGCTGCGGCGCTGGCTTCGCCCTCGCTGCTGATCGCGCCGCTGGTCTTCCTCCTCTGGGGCGGGTGGTTGCTGCGCAGGATCGGCGGCATCTCGGGCGACGGACACGGCGCAGGGATCGAGATCGGCGAAAGCCTGCTGCTTGCCGCGGCGCTGCTGCTGGCGCATTTCGCATGAGCGACGCGTGGATGTGGCACGGCGGCGGTCTCGAAGCCGCAAAGCGCCATTTCGGTGAAGGCGACTGGCTCGACCTTTCCACCGGGATCAACCCGCACGCATGGCCGGGTGCCGGCGGCCTCGCGATTGACTGGCAGCGGCTGCCCGACACCCACGCCCTCGCGCAACTCGAGGCGGTCGCCGCAGCCTGTTTCGGTGTCGATGCAGGCCATGTTTGCGCGGTTCCGGGCACCGAGATTGGCCTGCGCCTCGTCGGAACGCTGATCGGCGGCCCCGCACGGCATCTCGTGCCGGGCTATCGCACCCACGGCGAAATGGTCCCGGGCAGCTGCGCGATCGGCCGCGACGAAGCGCAGGATCCGGCAGCCGCGCTGATCCTCGCCAACCCCAACAATCCCGACGGCCGCCTCCTCGGCGTCGAACCGATGCGAAGATTGCTCGCGGGTTGCAACGGGTGGCTGATGGTCGACGAGGCCTTCGCGGACGTCGATCCCGCTTACAGCGTCGCAACCGCGGTCGACGATGACCGAAAGCTGATCGTCTTTCGCTCCTTCGGCAAATTCTTCGGGCTCGCGGGGGTGCGGCTCGGTTTCGTCCTCGCCCCGTCGTCCGTCCTCGCGGCGCTTCGCGAACGCCTCGGCGCGTGGCCCTTGTCGGCAGCGGCGATCGAGATCGGGACCGCCGCCTATGCCGATGCCGACTGGATCGCCGCGACGCGGCGGCACCTGCCGAAGGAAGCCGACAGGCTCGACGCCATGTTGAGACATTGCGGTTTTCAGGTCGCTGGTGCCTGCCCTCTCTTCCGCCTGATCGAGACTGACGATGCCCGGGCGTTGTTCGAAAGGCTCGCGCGACGCGCGATCCTGACGCGCCCTTTCGCCGACCGGCCACGCTGGCTGCGCATCGGCCTGCCCGCCGATGCGAAGGCGCTGGCTCGCCTCCAAGCGGCGCTCGCCGGTGACTGAGCCCATCGCGCTCACCGCGCTCGCGCTCGATGCGGCGATCGGTTGGCCGGGGCCGCTCTATCGCCGTATCGGCCATCCCGTCGGGCTCTTCGCGCGCGTCATCGGCGGCTGTGAAGCCCGGTGGAATCGCGGCGAATACGGCTTTATCGCACGGCGTACGCTCGGCATCCTGACCATGCTCATCCTGTTGCTCGTCGCAGCAGGTCCAGGCTGGGCAGTGCAGCAACTGGTTTTCGAAATCCTTGGTGCCTGGGGCTGGGTCGCGGTCGCCATTCTCGCCTGGCCCGCGCTGGCGCAGCGCAGCCTGTTCGACCATGTCCGCGCGGTCGGCGAACGGATCGATGCGGGCGACCTGCCCGGCGCGCGCGAAGCGGTCGGCATGATCGTCGGCCGCGATACCGCCGCACTCGGCGAAAGCGGCGTCGCGCGCGCCGCGATCGAAAGCCTCGCCGAAAGCTTTTGCGACGGGGTTGTCGCGCCGCTTTTCTGGTTGCTCCTGCTCGGCCTGCCGGGCGTGTGGGCGTATAAGGCGATCAACACCGCCGACAGCCTGATCGGCCACCGCGAGGAACGCTGGCGCGCTTTCGGCTGGGCTGCGGCGCGGATCGACGATCTCGCGGGCTGGATCCCCGCGCGGCTGTCGGGACTGCTGCTCTGCCTGGCGGGCCGCGGGGGCGCTCGCATAATGTGGCGCGATGCCCGCAACCACGCCTCCCCCAACGCCGGCTGGCCCGAAGCGGCGATGGCGGGCGCGCTGGGGCTTCGGCTCGCGGGACCGATCGCCTATGACGGGGTGATGCACGACAAACCATGGATCGGGAATGGCGACGAGGACGCGGACGGCGACAAGATCGATCGCGCGCTTACCATCTATATGCGCGCGTGCCTGCTTATATGGCTGATCGCGGGGGGCGCGGCGTGGCTGCGTTGATGCTGCAGGGCACCGGGTCCGACGTCGGCAAGTCGGTGCTCGTCGCCGCGCTCTGCCGCGCGCTCGCCAACCGCGGGTTCCGCGTCCGCCCGTTCAAGCCCCAGAATATGTCGAACAATGCCGCGGTGACGATCGACGGCGGCGAGATCGGGCGCGCGCAGGCGCTGCAGGCGATCGCGTGCCGTGTCGAACCGCACAGCGACATGAACCCGGTGCTGCTGAAACCGCAGGCCGACCGCACGTCGCAGCTGATCGTCCATGGCCGCGTGCGCGGCACGCTCGGCAGCGGCAATTTCCGCGAAGCGCGCGGCGCGCTGATGGCCGAGGTGCTCGAAAGCTATGACCGGCTGCGCAGCCAGTGCGACATCGTGATCATCGAGGGCGCCGGCTCGCCCGCCGAGATCAATCTGCGCGCGGGCGACATCGCGAACATGGGCTTTGCACGCGCTGCCAATGTCCCCGTCGTGCTGATCGGCGATATCGACCGCGGCGGCGTGATCGCCTCGATCGTCGGGACGCGCGCCGTGATCGAGCCCGAAGACGCGGCAATGATCCGCGGCTTCCTGATCAACAAGTTCCGCGGCGACCCCGCACTGTTCGACGATGGCTATCGCGAGATCGAACGGCGGAGCGGCTGGCCCGGCTTCGGCGTCATTCCCTGGCTCACCGCCGCGGCGCGCCTGCCGAGCGAGGACGCGGTGATCCTCGAACGCCCCGCCGACCCGCACGAGGGGCGCAAGCTGATCGCGTGCCCGATCCTGCCGCGCATCTCGAATTTCGACGACCTCGACCCCTTCAAACTCGAATCGGGGGTCGAGCTGCTGATGGTGCCGCCCGGCCGTCCGATCCCGGCCGAAGCGGCGATGATCGTCCTGCCGGGATCGAAGGCGACGATCGCCGACCTCGCCGCGCTGCGGAGCGAAGGCTGGGACATCGACATCAAGGCGCATCACCGGCGCGGCGGGCTGATCGTCGGGCTGTGCGGGGGGTATCAGATGCTGGGCAGACGGATCGCCGATCCGCTGGGGATCGAGGGGACGCCGGCCGACGTCGAGGGGCTCGGACTGCTCGACGTCGAAACGATCCTCTCGCCCGCAAAGACGTTGCGTCATGTAAAGGGAACCGCATTGAACGCGGCGGTCCAGGGCTATGAAATGCATATGGGCGAAACCCGCGGGCCCGCCACGACGGCACCGTTCGCGATGCTGGCCGACGGCGCCCGCGACGGCGCTGTCAGCCGCGACGGCCATGTGATCGGATCCTATCTGCACGGCCTGTTCGCTTCGCCCGGCTTGCGCCGCGCGCTTCTGTCGCGGATCGGCGTGGTGGGCAGCGGACGCGATTATATCGCTGACGTCGATACTGCGCTCGACGACATCGCCGCCGAATTCGCCGCGCACGCCGACATCGACGCGATGCTCGGGATCGCAGGGATCGCCGCATGAGCGGGTCGTCGCTTTTCGTGCTCGGCGGCGCGCGGTCGGGCAAGAGCCGCCATGCGCAGGCGCGCGCCGAAGCCGCGGGCGGCAATCCCGTCTTTGTCGCGACCGCCGAGGCCTTCGACGACGAAATGCGCGATCGTATCGCGCGCCACCGGGCCGACCGCGACGCGCGGTGGACGACAGTCGAAGCGCCGCACGACCTGCCCGCCGCGATCGATGCGCTCAATAGCAGCGACGCGGTCGTGCTCGTCGACTGCCTGACGCTCTGGGTCTCGAACCTGCTGCTCGCCGAAGCCGACATTCCGCTCGCCGGCCGCCAATTATGCCATGCGATCAGCCGCTTCGAAGGCACATTGATCCTCGTCGCCAACGAAGTCGGCCTTGGCATCGTGCCCGACAATGCCCTCGCGCGGGCGTTCCGCGACGCGGCCGGGCACCTCAACCAGTCGGTCGCGGCGACGGTGGAGGAAGTCGTGCTCCTCACCGCCGGCCTGCCGCTCACGCTCAAGCCGCGAGGCGCCTGAAGCGCCGCCCTCCCGAAACGTGCTGAATCGCGCGTTTACTATCGTCATGAAGCATATCCTCACGCCGCTGCGTCAAATCGGGCCGCATGAGAAAGCATGCCCATCTTGTCGCTGGCGATTCGCGATGGCTTCCTGTCTCCGTCGCCCTCGCCGCCGCGGCGCTGACGCCGTCGGCCGCGCACGCCTCGTCGAAGCTGCTCAACGCCAAGTCGCTGGCGGCCGGCAAGGCAACATGCCCCGTCGCGGCGAGCTATGCCCCGCCCGCGCGCGCCGACATGTCTCGCGCCATATTGGGCGGAGCACCGAGCGCGCTCGACCGTATCCGCGCCGACCAGCAGGGCATCGCGGACCCCACGCTCACCCCGGCAGCACCGGTCACCGCCGGCGTCGATGGTTTCCCGGTTCGCCATACGCTCGAGCCGGCCAGCCGCACGCCGGTCTCGTTCGCGCTGCCCGAAAGCTGCGGGGCATCCCCGATCTTCGCCCCGCTCGCCGAAGCCGCCGAATATGATCCCGCCGCCGAACTCGGCACCCGCGCGATCCCCGTCAAGCGGACGCGCTTCGACAATCGCTGGGACCATGTCCGCCGCGCTGCGCCGGCGGGGCTGATGCAGAGCAAGCTGCGCAGCGCGAACGCGTCGCCGGGCCTGAACGAGCCCGAATTGCTCGCGCGCGTCAATCAATGGGTCAATCGCGAGATCGCCTATGTGAACGACGACCGCAATTACCGGCAGCGCGATTTCTGGGCGACCGCCGAGCAGACGCTCGGGCGCGGCAAGGGCGATTGCGAGGATTTCGCGATCCTGAAGATGCAGATGCTGCGCGCCGCCGGGGTCGATGCCGACCGGATGAAGCTGGTGCTGCTCCGCGACCTCGCCGCGAACGCCGACCATGCCTTTCTGCTCGTCCAGACCGACGCGGGGAAGCTCGTGCTCGATAATGTGACCGACCGGCTTTACGATGGCAGCCGCGCCAATTCGGTGCGCCCGGTGTTGTCGTTCAGCGAAAACCGGCGCTGGGTCCATGCCTATCGCGGCACGCAGCCGTCGCCGAACCTCGCCGCGATCCCGGCGTCGCAAAAATCCTATACGCTGGCGCTTGGGGTCAGAACCCCTGACAATCAGCGTTCGGTGAGCGCCGACCCGCTGACCTTCAAGACCGGCTTGAGCAAGTAACTCAGCACCGATTTCTTGCCGGTCACGATTTCGACATCGCATAGCATGCCCGGCGTGATCGGCAGCCGCCGGCCGTTCGACGTCAGATAGCTGTTCGTCGTTTCGACGACGACGGTGAAATAGGCCTGCCGCTCGACCTCGTCGTAAATGCTGTCGGCCGACACGCGGACGACCTTGCCCTTGAGCCCGCCATAGATCGAGAAATCATAGGCGGTGACCTTGACGTTCGCGGGATCGCCGACCTTGATGAAGGCGATGTCGCGCGGGGTGACGCGCGTTTCGATCAGTAATTTGTCGCCGAGCGGGACGATCTGCATGATCTTTTCGCCCGCGTTCACATAACCGCCGAGCGTGTTGACGAGCAGGTCGTTGACGACGCCGCGCGTCGGCGAGCGGATTTCCGACCGTGCGAGCCGGCCTTCGGCGCCGCGGATCGTTTCCTGATTCACCGCCATCTTGGTCGTGAGCTGGCTGCGTTCGTTGAGCGCCTCCTGCTGGAAATCGAAGCGCGCGCGCGACACTTCGGCCCCTGCCTCGCGCACCGCAGCTTGCGAGCGCGAAATCGCCTGGCGCGCCGCGGCGAGCCGGCCCTGGATGTCGACCACCTCGCGCTGCGCGGTGAGCAGCTCGGTCTGCGGCACGACACCCTTGGCGGCGAGCGGTTCGAGCATCGCGACCTGTTCGCGCGCGAGGCGCAGGCTGCTTTCGAGCGACGACGCAGTCGCCTGCGCTTCGCCCATGTCGCGGCGGCGCTGCTCGACGCTCGCGGAAAGCGCCGCGAGCTGGCTTTGCAGCGACGAACGCCGCACTTCGGCGAGACGTGCTTCGTCGCCGCAATTGGCACCCGCGCATCCCGCTCCGCTACCGCCCTCGCCCGCAAGGCGCGCTGCGCGCTGCGCGAGGCGGGCATTTTCGGTTTCGAGCTGGCCGAGTTCGGACTGCGACGTCGTATTGTCGAGGCGGACGAGCAGCTGGCCCTTTTTCACCGTCTGCCCCGAACGGACGAGGATTTCGCGGATCGTCGAAGGTTCCGCCGACTGGATGATCTGCACCTTCGACGACGGGATCACGCGCCCCTGCCCACGCGACACCTCGTCGACGCGCGCGATGCTCGCCCACAGCAGGAACAGCACGAAGCCGACGGCGGCGGCCACCATGATCTGCTCGCTTCCGCGAAGGCGCTGCCAGAATTTCACGATTCCCATGCGCTATATTCCGGGCTGGGTTTCGGATGTGGTCGGCACGCCCTGCTGGCTGGTCAGGCTGTCGAAGCGCGACTTGCTCCGGGTCGGGTCGGGGATGTTCGGCACCCAGCCCTTGGTCACATCGACGCGGCCGCCGACGTCGTTGTCGGCCCGGTGGTCGGTCGGGTCGCGTGGGGGCGGCACGCCCTCCACCGCGATCGCCTCGCCCGGCAGCACCTCGGCCGCCGCGGCGCCGCCCTGATAGAGCTGGCTGAACGCGGGGATGAATTCGGCTCCGGCATAAGCATCGGAGAAGGCCTTGGGCTTCCCCCACGATCCCGGCCAGCGATAGAAGATATGCGCGCCGATCTGCTCGATCTTGGTGAGTTTCGGCGCCCAGCGCGGCAGGACATAATTGGCATGATAATGCGTTGCCATGCCGACGCTTGCCTCGACATGGCCCGACAGCGCGGCGCGCGCGATCTCGGCCGAACGGCGCCACAGCGCGGGCGCCGGCGGGCGGCGCATCGAACCGTCGCACGCAAAGCTGAACTGGCAGCCCGGGCGCGAGCTGCCCTGATAGATCACGCCGCACACGGTGTTCGGATAGGCAGGGTGCTTCATCCGGTTGAGGATCACCTGCGCAACCGCGGCCTTGCCGGCATCCGATTCGGTCGCGGCCTCATAATAGATCGCCTGCGTCAGGCAGCGCTGCGCATTGGTCGACTGGGCGAGCGAGATCGTCGGCATGACAAAGGGCCGCGCGGCCTCGACCGGCAGCGTCGAAACGGGAAGCAAGGCATTGCGCGCGACCGCATCGGCCCCCTCGGCGGTCGGCACGATCGCGTTGGTTTCGGTTTCGGTGATCAGTTTCGCGAGCGCCTTTTGCTTCGCAGCCCTTGCCGTTGCGACCGGGTCGGCGGTCCAGTCGGCAACGGCGCCCTCGACGAAGCGCGACAGGCGATCGTTCGACGAGGCGAACAGGATCGCCGCGGCGAAGAGCGCGAGACCGAACAGGACCAGCTTCAGGCTCTTCGATGAGCCCTGCCGGTCTTCGGTCCAGGGGGCCTCGACCTGCGCGGCGCCGTCGCGCCCGATATGGAGTTCGGGGATCATGCTGTCGGTTCCTTGGTCGATCGCGCGAGGATTTCGGCGCGCGGGCCATCGGCGACGATCCGGCCGCCGTCGATCACGATGATGCGGTCGCACATCTGCAGGATCGCTTCGCGGTGCGTCGCGATGATCACCGTCTGCGATTTCGCGACCGCCTTATCGAGCGCCTCGATGAACAATCGTTCGCTCTGCGTATCCATCGCGCCGGTCGGCTCGTCGAGGAACAGCAGCCGCGACGGCGAAGCGAGCGCGCGCGCGATGGTCAGGAAGCCGCGCTGGCCGCCCGACAACTGCCCGCCGCGCTCGCCCGTTCCCCGGTCGAGCCCGGTTTCGTCGCGGCCCATGAAACGGTCGGCGCCGATCGACTGCAGTGTCGCGAGCAGCTCGGCGTCGCTCGCCGCCGGGGCGCAATATTGCATATTCTGCTTGATCGAGCCGCTGAACAGCACCGCATCCTGCCCGACGAAACGGAATTGCGAGCGCAGGTAGATCGGCGAATGCTGGCGGCTGTCGAGCCCGTCGATGAAGATATTGCCCGCCTCGGGTTCATAGAGCCCGCAGAGCAGCCGCCCGAGCGTCGATTTCCCCGACGCGACGCGGCCGACGATCGCGATCCGCTCGCCCGCTTCGATCTTCAAATTGATGTCGGTGAGCGACGCCGCCGCGGCACCCGGATAGGTGAAGGACAGGCCTTCGACCGCGACATTGCCGGTGTCGATCGTCAGATTCAGCGCGCTGCTGCCCATCCGGCGTTCGTCATCGGCCTCGATCATCTGCTGGATGCTCGCCATCGTCGTCATCGCCTGCCGCCCGCGCGTCATCAGGAGGGCGAGCTGGCCGACGGGAGCCATCGAGCGGCCGGCGAGCATGACGATCGCGATGATCGCGCCCATCGAAATCTTGCCGGCGTCGAAGAGGTAGAAGCCACCGACGACGAGCGCGAGGCTGGAAAATTGCTGCCCGAGCGTCGCGAGATTGATCGCGGCGGCGCCGGTCCGGCGCATCGTCGCCTGCGTCCGCGCGCTCGTATCGACCATACGCCGCCACTGGCCCAGCACCTGCCCCTCGGCGGCGCAGCTCTTGACCGTTTCGGCCCCGCCGATCGCCTCGACGAGCATCGCGTGCTGGATGCTCATGTCGGCCTGATTGTCGAGCGAGGCCTGCACCATGCGCCGCTGGAGGAAATAGCCCGCGACCCCCATCGCGACGATGATCAATAGCGGGACGAGCGCGAGCCAGCCCGCCAGCACCGCGATCATGATCAGGAACAATATGAGGAAGACGACGTCGACGATCAGCACGATCGTCGTCGAGGCGAAGAAATCGCGGATGCTCTCGAATTCGGAGACGCGTCGCGCGAGCATGCCGGTGCTGCCGCGCCGGTCGGCCAGCGGCATGTTCAGCACCTTCGAGAAAATCTTCTCCGATAATTTGACGTCGAGTTCGCGGCCGAGATCGTCGAGCAGGGTCGCGCGGGCGAGGCGGAGCGTGAACTCGACGGCAAAGGCGAGCAACGCACCGATCGCGAGGACCCACAGACTCGACACCGCCTTGTTCGGGATGACGCGGTCATAGACGTTCATCGTGAACAGCGGCAGCGCGAAGCCGAGCAGGTTGATCATCAGCGCGGCGCCCAGCACCGGATAGAAGGAGCGGCGCATCCGCCGGATCTCGCTCCAGAACCAGTGGCGCTTCGCCTGCTCGTCCCACGGGCGCTCTTCGGCGCGGATCGCGGTCGGATCGGCGGCGACCGCGACCGCCTGACCGGCATAGCTTTCCTCGACCGGGGTCTCGTCGGCCCAGACCGGCGCGTCGGAACCGGGTTCCCAGACGAGATACTGGTCGTCCTTCGCCTCGATCAGCACCGCACAGCTTCCGTCGGTGCGGCGGACGATCGCCGGCAGGTCGCGCGCAAGGTTCCTGACCTTGCGCGCATACAGCCGCTCATGATTGATGAAGCAGAGATCGAGCGCGGCTTCGGCCTGATGAAAGGGGAGAAAACCCCTTTCATCGCGCGCGAGCGCCGAGAGCGCGCCGCGCTGGAAATTCTGGCCGAAATGCTGCGCGACAAAAAGGATGCAGGCGATCAGCGGATCGCCTGGCGCCTCTTTACCGATACGCGCAATGGGGGATTGATCCTGCACCATGTTCTAATTTTCTACTTGGAATCAATCCACTGGCATCATTGCGGGTAGTGGCGACGCTGGAGTTCGGCTGGCGCCGGCGGACCGTAACCGACCTCCTCGCGTGCATAGACACGGCGCGCTTCGGGGGCAGTCAGGTTGAACGCCTCGAGCAGGCTGTTGGTCGATGCGAGGATCTGATAGACTGCGAACATCTCCGAAAAACGCGCGGTTTCGGCACGCACCTGGACGTTGAAACGCGTGTTCTGCGCGTCGAGCACATCGAGCAGCGACCGGCGGCCGACCGAGAATTGCTCGCGGTACGACAGCAACAGCTCGTCGGTCGCCTTGCTCTGATCGACGAGGTCGCGGAACACCGCGGTCTGCGTCTCGCGGCTGTTCCACGCGCGGCGCGTGTCGGCCTCGGCATTGCGTTCGGTTTCGTGCAGGCGGAAACGGCTCTCGCTCGCGCGGCGTATCATCTCCTGATATTTGGCCTGGTTGATCCCGCCGTTGAAAATATCCCAGCGCAGGACGACGCGGCCCAGGAGGTCGTTCGTCTCGCCGCGGAACGCATCGATATCGTCACCGATCCGGCCCGAAAATTCGAGGCCGACCGTCGGAAAAAGGTCGCCCTTTTCCTTCTTCGCCTCGGCATTGGCCGCATCGACGTCCGCCTTCGCTTCGAGCACCTTGGGATGCCGCGTCCGGGTCAGGCCGACCGCTTCGCTCAGGCTCACGGGCAGTTTTTCGGCCATCGCGGGCGGCATCTGCACATCTTCGACTTCGAGCCCGCTCAGCGCGAGCAGCTCGATTTTCGCATTCTGCAGCGCTTCCCTGGCTTCGGACACGCGCACGCTTGCCGCCTTGGCGCGCTCCTGCGCCTGCTGCAGATCGGCGACGCTGATCGATCCGGCCGTCACGCCGCTCGACAAGTCGGACACCAGACTGTTGTGAAAGGTCATATTGTCTTCGGCGGCGGCGACGACGCGCTGCTGGAGCAGGACGTCGAGATATTGCCGTGCCGATTGGAGCGCGATGAATTCGGACCGTTCGAGGACGCGCAGCGCAGCGCCGTCGACCCGCGCGGCCTGACGCAGCTTTTCGCCATGCCGCCGGCCGAAATCGATCAGCGTCTGCTCGGCACGGACCCCCGCTTCGAGCGGGTAGAGCTCGTCGTTGGCGATACCGAGGTTGCGGCGCGTCGCATTTTCGAGCCGGCGAACCCCTGCCGACATTTCGAGCGTGACGCGCGGCAGATAAAGGCCCTTCGCCTGCTCGAGCTCGAACTCGATCGCCTGCTTGTTCATTTCGGCCTGGTTGATCTGCGGATTCGAATCGATCGCGACCGCCATGACATTCTGCATGCTGGTCGGCTCGGCCAGAGCCGAGGTGGCGAACAAGGAAATGGCGAGCGCCGAGACAAAGCCGGCGAGCTTATGTTGCGGTTTCATCACAGTCCCCCATTCACTTCGACTTCGACGCGCCGGTTCTCCGGCGTGCGCTGGCCATCCACCGTCTGGACGCGCGGCTTGCGCTCGCCCATGCCCGACACCGCAATGGAATCTGCCGGAATACCCGCCCCCCCCATCACATCAGCAATCACGCGTGCCCGGCGCAGTGCCAAACCTTCGTTATAGGTATCGGGACCCGACCGGTCGGTGTGGCCAACGACGGTGAAGCTGCGCCAGCCGCAGCGCGTGCGATTTTCGGCCATGAAGGCAGCCGACTGGCTCGCGTCGGTGGGCGCGACAGTCGAATTCCAGTCGAAATAGAAGGTCGAAGCGACCTTCGGCGGGCAATTTTCGGTCGGCGGTGCTGGCGGCACGAGCGGTGCCTCCGGTGCCGGCTGGGGCCGTTTTGTCATCATGCCGTAGGCGAAATCGCAGCGACGCAGGCTTTCCGCGTCCTTGGTGTTCGATTTCAGGAAGCCCTTGGCGATACCGCACTGGACCTTGGCTTCCGATGCCCAAGTATAGACACTGCTGTTGGAGGCGACGACCGAACCATCCGCCGTCAGCGCCAATGCCGCGTCGTACCGGGTTTGAACCTCGGTTCGCACCTGGTCGATCGGCAGATCGGCAAGAGACTGCGCGGATGCGCTGCCCGGCTGGGCGAAGGCCAGCGCGGCGATTGCCCCCGCCATCCATTTTCCCGGTTGATGTGCCATGCTCGTTTTGCCCTCCCGTTATATAATTTTGGTCTGAGTAATGCCGATCAGGCGGCCGCCAGATTGTGAATGTCCACTTCCAGCGGCTGGCTGGTCGGGAAGGCCACGTCGGGCGCGATCTTTTGATCGAGGAACTGCGCCAGATCGAAAGCAGGCGCCTCGCCGGTCGCGACCTGCACCGTGCCACCGCCACCCGTAACGGCGTCGATCAGCTGGTCGACCGCTCCGCTTTCCAGAACCTCGGCCAGCACCGCCGCGGCCGCCGGATCATGAGCTGCGACCTCGCCAGCGACGACGGGCGCTTCGGCGGGCAGGACGTTCAGCGAAAGCAGGCCGTCCATCAGTCCCGGGTCGAACGAACCCCGGTCCGCGATCATATCGAACAGCGAATCTGAATCGGCCGGATCTCCATTGTCGGAAACCTCCCCGCGCCAGCCGCTGTCCTGCCCGTCATCGATCGACGTGGGGCTCGCATCGTCGGAACGCAGCGCGGCCGAATGTTCGGGTGTGACTGTTTCCGGCGTTGCAGCAAGATTATCGCTTGCCGCGTTCGGAGGAGTCTCGGCGGGCGTATCCACCGTTACCGCGGCGATGCCCGCAGCCGCTGGGACAGATACCGGTTCACTCTCTGCCACAGAGGTCAGCGGCGAAGCGGTGTCGGGCTGCGATTCATGAACCGCAATCAGCGAAGCCGCGACCAGTGAACTGGTCAGCGCCTGATTGCCCGCGGCGCGCTGGACATCCTCGGCCTCGCGGGCCGCGCTGCGCGTGCCGAGCTGCGTATCCAGCTGAACCTCGACATAGTTTCCGGTCGTGCCGTCGGTGCGGATGAAGCTGCCCCGGCCGACGACAGATTGATCGTCGATCATCTCGTCCGCCGCGACCGTCGAGGTCGCGATAGCGGCGATGCCGTGGTCCGCAAGGGTCGAAAGCTCGCCGGCCTCGCTCACCCCATTGCCATTGGCGTCGCGCCATACCAGCAAATCGGCAAAGGCCGCATCCTTCGCATCGATGACACCATCGCCGTTGCCGTCGAGCGATGCCAGTGCTGCGGCACCGCTTGCGAAGTTGCCGCCGGCGAACTGGGGCGTAAAGATCTCGCGGCCGTTGTCGATCGAACCGTTACCGTCGAGATCGACTGCGAGAATTCCGTCGTTCGACGAATTCCACGTCAAGCGGTCGGCCGCGCCGTCGGCGTTGATATCGAAGGTAGCGGTCGTGCCGAACGCAAAGCCGTTGCCGTCGAGATCGAGAAATATCGGGTCGACGGCATTGTTGTAGACGACGAAGTTTGCGGCGGTAAGGCCAGCCACTTGCGGCGCCGTGACCCCGCCGAGGACGGCAATGAGCGATCGTTCGCTGCCGGCGGTGCTCCAGTCATTGTCGAACCAGATTTCCGCACGGTTCGCCGTGGCGTTGTACACAACCACATAGGCGTCGGTAGCCGCGCTGGTGGCCGCTGCGATCTGGGCGCCCGTCTGCGTGCCCGTGATCAGGATGACATGATTGTCGTCCGCAGTGTTGATGGCGGCGATGGAAGCGCGCGACTGGAAGTCGCCGCCATTCAGCGCCGCACCGGCGGCAGTTCCGAGGGTCGCACCGAAATTGACGCTTCCACTTCCGGTCGCGCCGTTGTCGAGGAAGCCGATCCGGTCGGTGCCGATGGTAAAATCGGTGACGGTGTCGGTTCCGTTGTTCGCGCTCTTGAACCGGAACTGGTCCGCGCCGCTGCCGCCATTGAGCGTGTCGTTACCTGCGCCGCCGTGGATGAGGTCGTTGCCTTCCTGGCCATAGATGATGTCATTGCCGGCGCCGCCGTTAATGACATCATTGCCGCCGGTACGGCCGCTTTCCTGCGCGATCTGGGCCTGATTGACGCGAAGATAGTTGATCGTGTCAGCGCGCGTCCATGTCGCGTAGCCGCCCGTCCCCTGGCCCGCCTCGAGCTGCTGGAACACCGTCCAGCCCGAGCTGGGCGGCGACGACAGCCCCGCGGCCGCAGCCAATGTGTCGGTGAAGGGGACGTCACCGTAGATGATGTCGTCGCCCCCACCGCCATTGATGATGTCGCCGCCGGCATTGTCGGCGATCACGGTGCCGCCGCTAAGTGCGCCGATCACTGCGTCGAGCTCTTCGCCGGTGGTGATATTGGTGGCGCTGCCGCCGCTTCCCTCGACCGTGCTCAGCGTCGAAAGCGCGCCGGACGAGACATTGATGCCCACCGCCTCGATCGGGCCGAAGGCGCTCTCGATCGCGGAGACTTCATCGGTGAAGGTCCCCCCAGCATTGGGTTCGCCGTCCGAAATGAACACGACCTTGTTCTTGGCGCCCGCGTTGGTCAGCGGACCATCATAGTCCAGCGTCACACTGGTCAGTTCGACGGTCATTCCGTTCCCGGATCCGCCAGTGAACTCGGCATAGGCGATCGTCTTGCCATTCGTTCCCAATTGCACCGACGTCGACGAGGTGACGCTGCCCGACGAGGTCGTATTGTCGGTGTAATGGATGGTGTAATTTATCGACTCCGATCCGCTGATCCCCGCAAACGCGAAAGTTGCTAATTCGATCGGGGGGCCGTTGAACGTCGCAAATTGCGTGCCGAAACCGCTGCTTCCCGTGTTCGGCGAAGGATCGAAACCCGCGACGCCAAAATTATTCTCGACACCGAAGTCGAAGCGCAGGAATTCGCCGCTGTCGACATCGTCGCCGCTGCCGTTGACGCCCATCGCGCCGGATGTCCCCGTCACATTCGCCTGGGTCGTGCCGTTCCAGGCCGAAACCACTGCGACCTTGGTATCATAGCTGTTCAGCAGAACGGCCGTGCCATTCGCGGGAGCGCCATTGCTGTCAAAAGCTTCGGCGCCGATATTGCTATAGGTGACGCTGCTGCCAGCGACCCAGCTCTGAACCTGCTGAAGCGCCGATTCATAGTTGGTTCCCGGTCCGTCGAAGGTATCGTCGAAGCCGTTGACCACCGCATGGGCTGCCGCGACCGCAGCGGTGTTGACAACCCCGCCGCTGATCAAATCGAAGGTGATGCCCGGACCACCCGCTTCGTTGAACTGGACGAGGTGGATGCGGACATTCGCGGCCCCCGAAGCCGCCAGATCGTCAATCGCCGCGTTGGTCGCGAACTGCAGCGCCTCAAGACGGCTCGTCGTGCTGCCGTTGAACGAAATATCGGCATCCATGCTGCCCGACGTATCGAGCACGAAGACGATATTCGCCGTATCGCCCGGCGTCACCGTGCCGAGCGCGCCCGGATCGCCGATCAGAATATCGTCGCCGTCCTGCCCGTTGATCGGACCGGTCGTATTCGGCGTCTGATCGACCACATGCGGGCCGTCGGGCGCGGTGCCGTCGTCGCTATCGTTGGAACCGACCACCAGCCGCCCCTTGTCGGCCAGCGTGATCGTCAGCGTAGCCGTCGCCTCGTCCCCGTCGCCGTCGGTCAGCCTGTAAGTGAACGTGTCGGTGCCGTCGGAATCGGACGTACGCGTATAGGTATATTGCCCGTTGGTACCGATGTTCAGCGTACCATATTGCCCGTTGATGGTTGTGCCACCGCCAGGAATGCCGGTCGCCGCCCCCCCGAGATTGTTGCTCTGGATATGCGTTACCGTCGCACCGTCGGCGCCCAGCGTATCCGCACCGGCGACGCCGCCCGTGGTTCCCGTGCCGGTGATGACATTGCCATCGGTCGTCGTTCCGGTTCCGACATTGTCCGCGTCGTTCCGCGCCGTGGGCACGTCGTCGACGACATTGATCGACATCGTCGCGCTGGTGCTGTCGCCGTCGATGTCGGTCAGCGTCACGCCGAGATCTTCCGTCAGGATATTCTCGCCGCCGCCGTTCGCGTGCGTTTGCGCCGCCGTCAGCGTATAGGTGTAGGTGATCACTCCCGTCGCGGCGTTGTAACCGGTCACGGCGAGCGTGTTGCCGAGCGGCGTGACGAAGGTCACGGCAGTAAAAACGCCGTTGGCGATCACCGGCTGACCGCCGATCGCCACATCATCGACACCGTCGGGTGCCGTTATGGTGAAGCTTCCCATTGCGACCGGTAACGCCGCGCTGGGATCGGATCCGGCAGGCAGGTCATCTTCATCGACTGTCAGGACCGAAGGCGTGATGTTGGTAATCGTCACCGGATCATCGGTGCCGGTCAGCGTCACGGTAACACGAGCGGAATCGCTGTCCCCATCGGCATCTGTGAGCGTGTAGTTGAACATGTCGGTCAGCGTCTGGCCCGGGGCCAACGCGTCGATCGCGGTCTGGCCTGCGGCACTCAGCGTGTAGGTCTGTGTGCCGTCGGCATTAAGCAAGAGCGTGCCGTAGGTGCCGGTCAAGCTCGTGAACGTACGGCTGCCGAAGCCATCGGGGCCCGGATCGTCGTTCGTGTCGACGTCAAAGGTGATCGACGCTGGCCCACCTTCGGCGAGCGAAACCTCGTCGTTGACTGCATTGGGCGCGCCATCGAGGATATTGACCGAGAAACCGCCCGTGACCGGGTCGCCGTCGGCGTCGGTCAGCGTCACGTTGAAATCTATCGTTTCAGCGATCGTGGTCGTCGTGACGCCCGCATTGATGAGGCTGATCTTGCCGCCGCCGCCGCCGACGGTCTGGCCGTAGATATCGATCCAGTCGATAAGCTTCCCGGCAGGCGCCTGGACGTTCAGCGCCCCGGCGTTGCCGGCCACCGTCTGGTTGGCGAAGGTGCCGTCGGTGTAGTGGACGACCACCCGCAGCGTGTCGGCAGCGCTGAAATTCGTCAGGCTGAAATTCGCGTAGCTAACTTCAGGTAGAATGACCGACGGGGGTGAATAGCCACCCGGGCCGTCGAAATCTTCCGTAGGCGAACCGAAATCGTAGCGCATGAATTCGCCTTGATTGAAGTTCTGGTTATTGATCCCCCAACCGCCGGTCGAACCGTTGATGGCGCCGACCGTAAGCCCCGCCGGATTGGTCGCCCCGTTGGTAAACCAATTGTTCGAATTGAAGGCGCCGGTCGTCGTCCAGCCGGCGACGATAGCGACATCGCCGCCACCGCCGGTCAGGACCTGCAGCTCTGCCGGCCCTGCGCCGAAGGACGAAGCACCACTGATCGGCGTGTTAATGACATCGCCATCGAGTGGAGCAAGCAGGTCAAACGCATATTGGCTCGCGCCCGGATTGACAGTGAGCGTGAAGACCGCCGTATCGGTGCCAGCGTCATATACGCCGTCGTTGTCGATGTCGGCATAGGCTGTCAAAACATTGCCCGACTGATTGGTCACGAGCGAATGCCCACCCGAAGTCATGCCGCTGACGTCCGCTGTGATCGTCCCGACCGTTGCGGGTGAATCGGCGCCGACGACAAAGGGAATGGCGCCCGTCGTCACTACAGCGGCCGGATTATTCGATGTGTTGCTGCTGGGAATTGGCCCCAGCGTGGGCGCGTCGTCGTCGAACGTGATCTGGAGCGTGCCGTTCGCGATCGACCCGTCGCTGTCGGTCACCGTGAAGCCGAGCGCCGCGATAGCGTCGTTTTCGTTGCCGCCGGGCTGGTGCAGGACATTGTCGACCAGTGTCACCTGGTAAGCGCCAGTCGCAGGATCGGTCACCACGACGGTGAACAACACACCGCGCGGCCCGGTGCCGGTCAGCGTGTTGGTGCCGGCGTTCCAGGCCATCTGCACCGATTCCTGACCGATATTGACGAACATGCCATTCATCGCGGCGAAGCTGACCGATCCCGGGCCGTCGCCGCCGAAGTCGAGGTTGAGCAGGCCGCTGAAGGTGGCCTGGTTATTGTCGCCGTCGCTGTTCGGATCGGCAAGATCGCCGGTCGTACTCGCCGGGTTGCCGCCCGCGAGTGCGTCATCGTCGACCGATGCCTGCGTCGTGCCTGCGGTCGGCACGTTGGCGTCGGTGATCGTGAAGCTGATCGGAGCGGTGGCGGTGTCGTTATCGCCATCGGTGACCGTGTAGGTCGCCGAAGCGCTGCCCGTTCCCGGTACCGAGGCATCGGCGGTGAAGCTGTAGCTGCCGTCGGCCTTCACCTTGATCGTGCCGTCGCCGATATCGATCGCCTGCGAGAAGCCGTCGCCACCGAAGACCAGCGTCGTGCCGTTGATCGCTGTGACGGTCGCACCGTCGGCGCCCTGGACGAAGTCGAGCGTGCCGGTGACGGTCGCGCCCTCGGCAACATTCTGGCTCGGCTCGGTCGACGCCGTCGGCACATCGTCGGTGATGCGGATGTCGATGGTCGCGCTGGCGGTACTGCCGTCGGTATCGGTGACGGTGACGCCGACGCTGTCGGTGCGGTTATCCTCACCCATCGCCGGATGATCGGTGCGGTTGTCGGTCAGCGTATAGGTGTAGGTGAACGTCCCGCCGATCACCGAGCCATCGGCGCCGGTCACCGCAGTGAAGCCGGTGATGTTGAGCGTGCCATAAGCGGTCGCGACCGACTGCGGCGTGAAGGCGCCATTGGCCACGACGAGCGTGAGCGGCGCGCCGAGCGCCACCCCGTTGAAGCTGTCGAGCACGACGGTACCCATGCCGTCCGGGGTCGACACGCTGAAGCTGTCGCTGTCGGTCACGCCGTCGGGCGTCGTGTCCGATCCCGCCGCCTCGCCGGGGCGTGCCGGCAGATCGTCTTCGTCGACGAACAGCTCGGCGCCGGCGGCGTCGAGGCCGGTGATCGTGACGCCGTCGTCGGCGCCGTTGATCGTGATCGTCAGCGTCGTCGTCGCCGGATCGCCGTCGCCATCGGTGATCGTGTAGGTAAAGATCTCGCTCAGCGTCTGGCCGGCCGACAGGCCCTGCACCGGCTGCGCATTGTTGTTCAGCACATAGGAGTAGCTGCCGTCGGCGCCCAGCGTCAGCGTGCCATAGGCACCCGCGAGCCCGACACCCACCGTGCCGGCCGTCGCACCGAAGGCGACCCCCGTCACGCTCGCGCCGTCGGCGCCCCGCGTATCGGCGACCCCGTCGGTGCCGTTCGCATCGGTGCCGCCCGAACCGGTCAGCACATTGCCGTCGGCGGTCAACGGACCGTCCTCGGTCACGCCGTCAACGTCGGGCCGCGCCGTCGGAACATCGTCGGTGACCTGCACCGTGACGACGCCCGTCGCGACATCACCGTCAGTATCGGTCGCCTGCACGGTGACGGTACCAAGGGCCGCGGTCTGCGCGGCCATCGCCAGCGCGTGCGGCAGATTGTCCGCAAGCGTTACGGTGACGGTGGCGCTGCCGGTGGCGCCGGCAGCAACGCTCGCCGGTGCCGTCAGGCTGATCGTGATCGCGGCGGGACCGCCAAGGGTCAGCGAACCGGTGATCGTCTGCCCGCCGGGTGCCAACGTCCAGAAAATGTCGGTGCCCGCGCCGTCGATGTTGGCAGCGAGGCCGGCCACGCCGGTGAAAACGAAGCCCGACAGCGTGTCCGACCCCGCAGTGAAGCTGAGGCTGCCGCTGTCGACTTCGGCCGGGCTGGCCGGGTTGCTGCCGATGCCGTCGATCGCCGCTTCGTTGACGGTCAGCGTGATCGGCGTCGCGTTCACCGGATTCGCGCCGTCGGTGATCGAGATCGTCAGGCTGTCCTGCGTCGGATCGCCGTCGCGATCGACCGCCGACAGGGTGAAGGTTGCGGACGGATTCGCGGCGTTATCCTGGTTGTTCGCCGCGGCGAAGCTGAAAGTGCCGTTGGCGTTGACGGTCAGCGTGCCGGTCGGCTGGGTGATCGAAACGCTGCTCCCGGGCGTCAGCGAGAGCGTTGCGCTGCCCGAGCCGAAGGAGACGTTGACCGAGGTCACGCCATCGGCGCCGGCGTCGAGCGTCCAGGTGCCGTTCGCGGGCGCGCCCTCGACGACGCTCGTCGGCGCGTCGGAAACGTTGAGCGTCGGCAGGTCGTCGACAACGGTAACGCCGAAAGAGCCCGACGACGTCGTGCCGTCGCTGTCGGTGACGGTGAAGCCGATGCCCGACAGGATATCGGTATCTTCGCTGCCGGCGATCGCCTGATCGACCGCCTGCGACAGGACGACCGTATAGCCGTAGGTGACTTCGGTCGCGCCGGGACCGGCGACGGGCGCGGTCAGGCTGATGCGAATCACTTCATTGCCGGCAACCGAGCCGACGAGGTCGTTACCGACCTTCGCGAAGGTTACTGCAACATTGCCCACGGTAAGCTGGCCATCGAGCGCGGCGCTGTCGTTGAGGACAAGCGAGCCCGCGAGCGTCGCGGGAATGTCGCTGCCGAAATCGACCGTGATCGAACCGTTGCCGCTGGCGCTGCCGGTCGAGGTCACTTCGCCGGGCAAACCATTATCGGCGTTCGCGCCGGCAAGGCCGTCCTCATCGACCGTTACATTGGTGACCTTGCCGATCTGCGGCGCGGAATCGGCGCGGAGCGTGATCGTCGCGGTGGCGACGTCGGTGTCGCCGTCGCCGTCAGTGATCCGGTACTGGAAGCTGATGCTGCCGGTTTCCTGCGCACCGGGCGTGTAAGTGAAGCTGCCGTCGCCATTGTTGACGAGCGTGCCGGTGCCCGTGAGCGAACCGCCGACGAGCTGGACCGCCGACGGCTGGACGCTGTCGCCACCCTGCACATCGTTCGCGAGCACGTTGATCGTGACCGGCGCATTCTCCAGCGCCTGCGTCGTGCCATCGTCCACCGCATCGGGCACATCGTCGGTGATACGGATATCGATGGTCGCGCTCGCGGTACTGCCGTCGGTATCGGTGACGGTGACGCCGACGCTGTCGGTGCGATTATCCTCACCCATCGCCAGATGATCGATGCGGTTGTCGGTCAGCGTATAGGTGTAGGTGAACGTCCCGCCGATCACCGAGCCATCGGCGCCGGTCACCGCAGTGAAGCCGGTGATGTTGAGCGTGCCATAAGCGGTCGCGACCGACTGCGGCGTGAAGGCGCCATTGGCCACGACGAGCGTGAGCGGCGCGCCGAGCGCCACCCCGTTGAAGCTGTCGAGCACGACGGTACCCATGCCGTCCGGGGTCGACACGCTGAAGCTGTCGCTGTCGGTCACGCCGTCGGGCGTCGTGTCCGATCCCGCCGCCTCGCCGGGGCGTGCCGGCAGATCGTCTTCGTCGACGAACAGCTCGGCGCCGGCGGCGTCGAGGCCGGTGATCGTGACGCCGTCGTCGGCGCCGTTGATCGTGATCGTCAGCGTCGTCGTCGCCGGATCGCCGTCGCCATCGGTGATCGTGTAGGTAAAGATCTCGCTCAGCGTCTGGCCGGCCGACAGGCCCTGCACCGGCTGCGCATTGTTGTTCAGCACATAGGAGTAGCTGCCGTCGGCGCCCAGCGTCAGCGTGCCATAGGCACCCGCGAGCCCGACACCCACCGTGCCGGCCGTCGCACCGAAGGCGACCCCCGTCACGCTCGCGCCGTCGGCGCCCCGCGTATCGGCGACCCCGTCGGTGCCGTTCGCATCGGTGCCGCCCGAACCGGTCAGCACATTGCCGTCGGCGGTCAACGGACCGTCCTCGGTCACGCCGTCAACGTCGGGCCGCGCCGTCGGAACATCGTCGACGATGTCGATCACCAGCGTATCGGTCGCGGTGTCGCCGTCGCTGTCGGTTACCACCGCGGTGAAGCTGTCGAACGTATCGTCGCCCGACGTGTTGGTGGTGAGCGTATAGCTGTAGCTGTACGCGCCGCCGCTGACCGTCACCGTCAGCACCCCGCGCGGCGTCGTCACGGTACCGCCGGCGGTCACGTCGACGCCGTCGATGACGAGCGAGGCGACGCTGTCGTTACCCGTTGTCAGCGTGAAGCTGCCCGTCGTCGTTTCGCTGTTCGACGCGGCGTCCGAACCGGCGGGCAAGCCCGCTTCGTCGACGCTGTTGTCGGCCCCTAGGCTCAACGTCGGAACCGAGTCTTTCGCCAACGTCACCGTCACCGTCGCGGTCGCGGTGTCACCGTCGCCATCGGTGATCGTGTAGGTGAAACTGTCGCTGCCTTCCTGGCCCGCGGTCGGCGTATAGGTGAAGGTGCCGTCGCCATTGTAGACGACACTGCCCTTGGTCGGCACGGTTGCGAGCGCAACGCCGGTCGCCAGGTCCACTCCGTCCGCGCCCCGGACGTCGTTCGCCAGCACATCGATCACCACCGGCGTATCTTCGGCCGCGCCCGCGCTGTCGTCGTTTGCAGCCGGAACATCGTCGATGATGCGGACATCAAGGTTGGCGTTGGCGGACGATCCGTCGCTGTCGGTTACGACAACCGCAAAGCTGTCGCCGACGAAATCCTCGCCCTGGCTCGTATGGGTCAGCGTGTTGTCGGACAGGACATAGTTGTATGTAAAGGTGCCGCCGATCACCGATCCGTCGGCGCCGATCACCGGGGTGAAGCCGGTGATATTGACGGTTCCGAGCGGACTCGTCGCGGTGCCCGCGGTGAAGACGCCGTTCGTTACGACCTGCGTGCCGCCGATCGTCACATTGCCGAGACCATCGGGGGTCGAGACGTTGAAATTGCTCGTCTGCGTGAGCGCCGCCGCGTCGGGCGACGAGCCGTCCGCAAGGTCGTCCTCGTTGACGATCACCTCGGCTCCTTCGGCATCAAGGCCGCGAATCGTGACGCCATCGTCGGCGCCGTTGATCGTGATCGTCAGTGTCGCGGTCGAGATGTCGCCGTCGCCATCGGTGATCGTGTAGGTGAAGACCTCGGTCAGCGTTTCGCCGGCCGACAGGCCCTGCACCGGCTGCGCCTGATTGTTCAGGAGATAGGTATAGCTGCCGTCGGCATTAAGCGTCAGCGAGCCATAGGCACCAGCGAAAGCCTGCCCCAGCGTGCCGCCGGTCAGGGCCGTGACCACCGCGCCATCGGCGCCTTGAGTGTCGGCGCCCCCCGC
>JALDYH010000235.1:0-5594 GCA_032154175.1 Sphingopyxis sp.
ACGTCGATATAGGTGCTCGGATATTCGGCGAGCGTCGAGGCGACATTGTCGAGCGCGCTGCGGAACTGCGATTTCACCATCGCGCTGTTGAGGTCGAAGGTCACGTCGCCGGGCATGTTGAGCACGAGCTGGTCGCCCTGGCGTTCGACGTCGATGCCGGTGCCCGCGGTGCGTTCGCGCAGCTTCTTTTCCTGCTGGTCCATATAATAGCCGACGCCCGCACCGGCGACCGCGCCGATGCCCGCGCCGACGATTTCCTCGGTACGGCTGTTCTTGCCGCCGATCAGGTCGCCGAGCAGATAGCCGCCCAGGGCGCCGCCGACGCCGCCGATCGCGGCTTTCGATATCTTGCGCTCGCCGGTCACCGGATCGGTGACGCAGCCGGTCAGCGCAATCGCGCCGATGCTGGTCAAAATGGTGAGCTTGATCGTCTTGCTGTTCATCTTTTCGCTCCCTTTATCCGGCGGATGCGTCTGGTCCGCGCATGCCGCCCTTGCTTGCCGATAACATATGGCCGGCGATCTGGTTCCAAAAATCGCCTGAACATGCGCTGAGCAGGGCATTCAGGTGAGTCCCATTGTGTAATGCGCCGCCTTTCGCCTATAGGGTGCGCATGACCGAAGCTGACAGGGGCCGGGCGCCGACGCGCCGTACGACCGCCCAATGACCCCTTTTCCCTGGTCCGACGTTGCGATCATCGCGGTCCTCGTCCTCCTCAACGGCGTTTTCGCCATGTCCGAACTGGCCATCGTCTCGTCGCGCGATCCGCGGCTGCAGGCGGCCGAGAAGCGCGGCAGCCGGGGCGCGAAGATCGCCCGCCAGCTCGCCTCCGATCCGGGACGCTTCCTGTCGACGGTGCAGGTCGGCATCACGCTGATCGGCATTCTCGCGGGTGCATATTCGGGCGCGAGCCTTGGCAAGCCCGTTGGCGAGCGGTTGCAGGCGCTGTTCGGCCTCGACGATGAAAGCGCGCTGACCGCGGGCTTTGCCGTCGTCATCGCGCTCACCACCTACGCCTCGCTGATCGCGGGCGAACTGGTACCCAAGCAGTTCGCGCTGCGCGCACCCGAGCGGATCGCGATCATAGTCGCGCCGATGATGTACTGGCTGTCGCGCGTCGCGGCGCCGCTCGTCTGGCTGCTCGACAACAGTTCGGCGCTGGTTTTCCGCCTGCTCGGCCTCAACCGCGAATCCGAAGACCGGGTCACCGCCGAGGAATTGCACCTGATCGTCGCCGAGGCGTCGAAATCGGGAGTGATCGAGGAAAGCGAGCGCGCGATCATCTCGGGCGTCGTGCGCCTCGCCGACCGGCCGGTGCGCGAGGTGATGACGCCGCGCAAGGACGTCGACTGGATCGACATTTCGCTCGACGCGCGCGGGGTGCGCGACAAATTGCTCGAAACCCCGCACAGCCGCCTGCCCGTCGCGCGCGGGTCGGTCGACGATATCGTCGGCGTGGTGCAGGCACGCGACATCGCGTCGGCGCTGTTTCGTGGCGACGTGCTCGACCTCGAGCAGCTGATGCGCCCTGCCAAGGTCATTCATGACCAGATCGATGCGATGGACGCGCTCGAGGCGCTGCGTGCCGCCGAAGTGCCGGTGCTGCTCGTCCACGACGAATATGGTCATTTCGACGGGCTGGTGACCCCGGCCGACCTTTTGTCGGCGATCGCGGGCGAGTTCGCGTCGGATCAGGATATCGGCAGCGAGCCCTTCGTCGTCGAACGCGACGACGGCAGCCTGCTGATCGCGGGGTCGATGCCCGCCGACCAGATGGCCGAACGGCTGGGCATCGAACTCGGCGACGACCGCGACTATGCGACCGCCGCGGGTCACGCGCTCGCGATTCTGAAGCATCTGCCCAAGGAAGGCGAACGCTTCACCGACAAGGGCTGGCGCTTCGAGATCGTCGACATGGACGGGCGCAAGATCGACAAGCTGCTCGTCACCGAGATCAGCAAGCCGAAGGACGACGAGGCCGAGTGACGCCGGGCCGACGGCGGCTTTAAAGCGACAAAAGATACGGACGTAAGCCGTCATTCTGTCTCCTTTGTCGCTTTAACGCGATGCGGTGGCACGGCTTCGTCACGCAGCGCGGCGTGGACGACCGCCATGTCCGGGCCGCCGCTGACATCGATGGCGCCGCCCTTCAGGACGCGGACGATGGTGACGCCGTTGAGCGCCCGGTCCATCGCGATGCTGAACTGGTGCATGCGCCCCGTCGCGATCGCGCGGTCCCATGTCGCGGCAAAGCTTGCCGCGTCAGGCCGTTCGCGGAGACGATAGGCGGAGGCACGGCCCATGCCGACGGCGCGGTGGCGTCGCTGCGGCACGGGCCGGAAGGCGAGGCAGGTGTCCGCAAGGAGCGGAGCGGCGGGTGCGACGGGTTTCATCCGCCAGTTTGGAGCATGGTGAAATAAAGCAGGAAAGCGGTTTTTGCCATTTGGGCGAGAGCCTCAGCGGCAGAGAAGCGTGGGCCCGGACCAGCCAGTCATTTCGGGGAAGCGATTTTAATCGACTTGGGAAGGCTGCGCGGGCAATCGCCGCTGCGATGGGCAAGATCAGCGAACTACCGGACATATGGAGCAGCGGCACTTGCCGCATCAACGGCATTGACGTCCACTACCGCAGAACAGGCAGGGACAAGCCACCGCTTGTGGTCTTGCACGGGCTGATCGGGAGCGGCGCCTGCTTGTTGCCGCTGGTGCATGGGCTGGAGGATCGCTTCGACATAATTCTGCCCGACGCGCGGGGGCATGGGGCCTCCAGCGCTCCCGAAAAGGGCTATCTCTATGGCGATCTGGCGGGCGATGTTGTCGCGCTTGTCGACGCGCTGAAGCTGGAGGCGCCGATACTGGCCGGTCATTCCATGGGCGGGATGACCGCCGCAGTCGCGGCCAGCAAGCCAGGTGTGGCCGCGAGGGCCCTCGTCCTGATCGATCCCACTTTCATCAGCCCGGAGTGGCAGCGCGAGGTTTACGATAGTGACGTTGCAGCAGACCATCGCCTGTCGCTTCAATCGTCACGGGATGCGTTGCTCGATCAAGCCCGTCTCAAAAACGCGGGCCGGCCGACCGAGCTGATCGAGCATCTGGTCGACGCGCGGCTGCGTACGAGTTTGAGCGCGTTCGAGGTCCTCACGCCGCCCAATCCGGACTGGCGCGAACTTGTCCGGAATATTCCGGTCCCCACACTTCTTCTGATCGGCGACCGCGGCGTCGTTTCGCTTGATACCGCCCGCGAACTGCACAGCCTCAATCCGCTGCTGCGGTACGAGTTGATCGCCGACGCCGGCCACGGCCTGCCCTATGACAAACCGGCACAGGTGGGCGGGGTCATGGGGGCGTTTTTGGAGCAAGCGATCGTGGCGGGCGAGGCGTGAAGTCTGCCTGACGGCCACCATCGATCAAAAGTCGCGCCTCAGAGTTCCCCGCCGAGTGCTCCGTATTTGGCTTCGAACCCGGCCTTGTCGCCGCGGGCGAGATAGCCGGCCTGATCGACGATATTGTCCCGCGCGATCCGGCCCTGGAAGGTGCCGAGCTGCGGATCGATGCGCGCGATGTCGGCATCGGTCCAGTCGGCGATCTGCTGGAAGCTGGTGACGCCGAGGCCGTTCAGCAGCACGACGAGCTTGGGGCCGACGCCTTTCAGCAGTTGCAGATTGTCGGCGCCGGTTTTCGAAGGGGCGGGGGCGGGGGCGGGCTTCGCAGCGGGCGGCGGCGGGACGGTCGGCTCTTCGGGAATGGCCGCGGCGGCCTTGGCGGGCGCCGGTTTGGCGGCTTTTTTTGCCGCGGGCCTGGCGGTCGCCCTGGTTGCCGGCTTTGCGGCAGGTTTCGCTGCCGGTTCCTTGGCGGTGGTCTTCTTTGCAGCCGGTTTTGCGGCGGCCTTCGGCTTCGCGGCGGGCTTGGGTGGCGGGGGCGCGGCTTCGGCTACCGGTTCGGCGACGGGCGCGGGCTTCGGAGCGGGGACAGGCTCCGGGGCGGTCGGCACGGCTTTGGCGACCGGTTCGGGCGCGGGTGCAGCGGGCGCAGCGGGCGGCGCTTTGGGTTCGATCGGCTTGAAGCGCGCGGGTTCGGCGGCAATGATTTCGGGCTTTACCGGTTCGAGCGGCTTGGCGGGCTTCGTCGGCTCGACCGTCGGGCGCGCGATCTCTTCGGGCTTCGACCGGCCGAACAGCCACCACAGCAGCACAACGGCTACGACGAGTCCGACAACCGCGATAATCCAGTTTTCCTGAAGCCAGGGCATGATCTTCTCCGCTTGTGAGTTTCGTTCAGCCTATGCGGGGTTGGAACCCATCTCAAGGGGCGGCCTTATAAATCCTTGTCATTTCCGTTTTCGCGGGAACGGCCAAGGGGCGTTCTACCCGGCTTCGCGCGCGACCTCGCGCCAGCCGATGTCGCGGCGGCAGAAGCCGGTGGCGAAATCGAGCTTGTCGACCGCGGCATAGGCGCGCGCCTGCGCCTCGGTGACGGTGCGTCCCGTCGCGGTGACGTTGAGCACGCGCCCGCCGGCGGCGACGATCTGGCCGCCCTCGCGCGCGGTGCCGGCGTGGAAGACGCGCGCGCCGCCGGCTTCGGCATCGGCGATGCCGTGGATCGCGCCGCCCTTTTCGGGGGTCGCGGGATAGCCGTTCGCGGCCATCACGATCGTCAGGGCATAGTCGCTGGCGAAGGCGGGCGGCGTCGCGTCCGCTAGCGCGCCGGTCGATGCGGCATGGAGCAGCGCGGCAAGATCGCCCGCATAGCGCATCATCAGCACCTGACATTCGGGGTCGCCGAAACGGCAATTATATTCGATCAGCTTCGGCCCCTCGGCCGTGAGCATCAGCCCCGCGAACAGCACGCCCACATAGGGCGTGCCCTCGGCGGCGAGCGTCGCCACGGTCGGGCGGATGATGCGGTCCATGACCGCGGCTTCGAGATCGGCGGTCAAGACGGGGGCGGGGCTGTACGCACCCATGCCGCCGGTGTTCGGTCCGGTGTCGCCGTCGCCGACGCGCTTGTGATCCTGCGCGCTGCCGAACGCCATCACGGCCGTTCCGTCGGAGAAGGCGAAAAAGCTCGCCTCCTCGCCGGTCATAAACTCCTCGATCACCACTTCGGCGCCCGCGCCGCCGAACGCGCCGTCGAACATGTCGTCGATCGCGGATTCCGCTTCTTCGATTGTTTCGGCGATGATCACGCCCTTGCCCGCGGCGAGGCCGTCGGCCTTGATCACGACGGGGATCGAAAAGCCTTCGAGGACGGCGAGCGCTTCGTCGGCGCTGGTGCAGCGGACATAGGCGGCGGTCGGGATGCCGGCGCGCGCGCACAAATCCTTGGTGAAGCCCTTCGACCCTTCGAGCCGCGCCGCGGCGGCGCCCGGGCCGAACGTGGGGATACCCGTCTCGCGGAGGCGGTCGGCGAGCCCGGCGACGAGCGGCGCCTCGGGGCCGACGACGACGAAATCGATCGCATGCGCCTTTACGAAGGCGATGAGGCCGTCCAGATCGTCGGCGGCGATCGCGACACATTCGGCGTGCGCCTCGATCCCCGGATTGCCCGGTGCGGCATAGAGCTTGGCGCAGCTTGGCGATTGTGCCAACTGCCAGC
>JALDYH010000043.1:0-27842 GCA_032154175.1 Sphingopyxis sp.
TCGCCGATGTCGCTGCGGAAGATGATCTCGACCGCGCCCTTCGCGCCCATCACCGCGATCTCGGCGGTCGGCCAGGCATAGTTGAGGTCGCCGCGCAGATGCTTCGACGCCATCACGTCATAGGCGCCGCCATAGGCCTTGCGCGTGATCACCGTGATCTTGGGCACCGTCGCCTCGGCATAGGCGAAGAGCAGCTTCGCGCCATGCTTGATGATGCCGTTATATTCCTGCGCCGTGCCGGGCAGGAAGCCGGGGACGTCGACGAAGGTGACGATCGGGATTTCGAACGCGTCGCAGAAGCGGACGAAGCGCGCCGCCTTCTTCGACGAATTGATGTCGAGCACGCCCGCGAGCACGAGCGGCTGGTTCGCGACGATGCCGATCGTGCGTCCCTCGATGCGCCCGAAGCCGCAGATGATGTTCGCGGCGTGCGTGGTCTGGACCTCGAAGAAATCGCCCTCGTCGACGGTCTTCCGGATCAGTTCGTGCATGTCGTACGGCTGGTTCGCGTTCGGCGGGATCAGTGTGTCGAGGCTGGGCTCGGCACGGTCATAGGGATCGCTGGTCGGGCGCACCGGAACGCCGCTGCGGTTGTTCTCGGGCAGATAATCGAAGAAATCGCGCGCCGCGAGCAGCGCCTCGATGTCGTTCTCGAACGCCAGATCGGCGACCGAGCTCTTCGTCGTGTGGGTGATCGCGCCGCCGAGTTCTTCCTGCGTCACGACCTCGTTGGTCACTGTCTTCACGACGTCGGGACCGGTGACGAACATATAGCTGCTGTCCTTCACCATGAAGATGAAGTCGGTCATTGCCGGCGAATAAACCGCACCGCCTGCGCAGGGGCCCATGATGAGCGAAAGCTGCGGCACGACGCCCGAGGCGAGCACATTGCGCTGGAACACCTCGGCATAGCCGCCGAGCGACGCGACGCCTTCCTGGATGCGCGCGCCGCCGCTGTCGTTGAGGCCGATGACCGGTGCGCCAACCTTCATCGCATTGTCCATCACCTTCATGATCTTCTCGGCATGGCGCTCCGAAAGCGAACCGCCGAAGACAGTAAAGTCCTGACTGAAGACATAGACGAGGCGGCCGTTGATCGTGCCCGAACCGGTGACGACGCCGTCGCCGGGGACGATCTGGTCCTGCATGCCGAAATCGGTGCAATTATGCTCGACATAGGTGTCGAGCTCTTCGAACGAGCCTTCGTCGAGCAGCACGTCGAGCCGCTCGCGTGCAGTCAGCTTGCCCTTGGCATGCTGCGCGTCGATACGCTTCTGGCCACCCCCGAGGGCAGCGGCGGCGCGACGGCGTTCCATTTCGGCGATATTGGCGGACACTGGCTTCTCCATCGGAATTGGAAAGCGCCGTCTGCTCCGATTGCGCCGTCCACGCAAATGTGAATTTGCAAAGTTGTAAATTGTTACTTTGCAAATAGCCGTATATTGTCCGCTCAAACGTTTTAAGGGTGTCGAGGCGTCGCAATTACCCCTCCCAAGCCCCGCGGCGGCTCGACACCCATCGCAATGGAGTCCCTTTCCGATGGTACGGCAGCGCATTTTTGCTGGAGCGAAGCTCAGGGAGCTTCGCATCGCGCGGGGGTCGAAACAGGCCGATTTTGCGGGCGGGCTCGGCATTTCCATTTCCTACCTCAGCCAGATCGAGCACGACGACCGCCCGCTCACTCCTGCCCTGCTCGACCGGTTGCAAAAGCTGTTTCCGCTGGAGTGGGAAGAAGTCGCGGCGGACGCCGGTGACCGCCGCGCGGGGGCACTTCGTGAAGCCGCAGCCGACCCGCTCTTTGCAGCGTCGCCGCTGGCCCCCGAACAGCTCGAACGCGCCGCGCTCCAACAGCCGCAACTGGCCGACCAATTCGTCGCGCTCCACGCTGCTTACCGCCGCGCGGGGCAGCGGCTGCAGATCATCGACGAAGCGCTGACGGGCGGGACCGCCGAGGGCAGCCGCCTGCCATGGGAAGAAGTGCGCGACTGGTTCCACGACGCGGGCAATTATGTCGACAGCATCGATCGCGCGGCGGAAGCACTGGCGGGCCAGTTGCGCGGGCGAGACCCCTCCCCCCCCATTGAAACGATTGAGCGCAGGCTGCGCGATGCGCTCGGCATTTCGATCGTTTACGGCCAGACGCAGGCGCTGCGCGATTTCGACGCGACGATGCGGCATCTGGTGATCGACCCGTCGCAACCTGCCGAAAGCCGACGCTTTCAGCTCGCGCATCAGCTCGCGGCGCTTGCGCTGGCGAACGAGATCGCGGCGGTCGTCGAAGCATCGCCGCTGCGCACGGCGGCGGCGCGGCAACTGCTCCATGTGGGGCTTGCCAACTATGCCGCGGGCGCGGTGCTGATGCCCTATGCTCCCTTCCGTTCCAGCGCGCGCGCGGTGCGGCACGATATCGACCGCCTGCGGATGCAATACGGGGTCAGTTTCGAACAGGCGTGCCATCGGCTGTCGACGCTCCAGCGTCCCGGCGCACGCGGCATTCCGATGTTCTTCTGCCGCGTCGACATGGCGGGTAATATCACCAAACGGCATTCGGCGACGCGGCTGCAGTTCGCGCGCTTCGGCGGCGCCTGCCCGCTGTGGATCGTGCACGAGGCGGCAGCGATCCCCGACCGTATCCTGTTCCAGCTCGCCGAAACGCCCGACGGCTTGCGCTATGTGTCGATGGCGAAGGGGCTGGTGAAGCCGTCGGGCAGCTATGCGCGCTCGCCCCGGCGCTACGCCGTCGCTCTGGGCTGCGAGGCGCAATATGCCGGCGATTTCATCTATGCCGACGGGGTCGATGTCGCCGCGCCGCAGGCGGCGACGCGCATCGGCCTGTCGTGCCGCATCTGTCCGCGCGACGATTGCGACCAGCGCGCCTTCCCCCCGAGCGATCGCCCGATCCTGGTCGATCCCGACCGGCGCGACGTCGTGCCTTACCGGATCGGCTAGCCCCTGATCACCAGTTCCGCGTCGAGAAAGTCGAGAAAGGCGCGGATGCGCGCTGCCGCACGGTCCTCGGGCGCGTAGAGTGCGTGAATATCCTCGCCGTCACCGGGATTGAAATCGGGCAGCACCTCCACGAGCCGCCCCGCCGCCAGATCCTGCGCGACGTGGAAATGCCCGTGCCGCGCGATGCCCCCGCCCGCGACCGCCATCTGGCGCACGACTTCGCCCGAATTGCCGAAGAAGCTGCCGTGGACGGGCCGCTGAACGACCTTGCCGCCGATACGAAATGGCCAGCTGTCTACCGAGCGGCGGAAGCTGAAGCGCAGGCAGGCGTGCGTATCAAGATCGTCGGGGGTTTGAGGCGTGCCACGACCCGCGAGATAATCCGGGCTGGCGACGAGCAGCATCCGGCTGTGGCCGAGCTTTTTTGCCCTGAGCCGCGTATCGCGCAGCGGACCGATACGGATCGCGATATCGGCGCGCTCCTCGACGAGGTCGACGATAGTGTCGGACAGCGCGAGATCGACCGTAACGTCCGGATAGCGCGCGGTGAAACGCGGCAGGATCGGCAGCAGACCCATCGTCCCGATCGAGGGTGAGGCGTTGATGCGCAGGAGCCCGCGCGGGCCTTGCTGCTCCTGCCCCAGCCCCGTTTCGACCGTCTGGATATCGGCGAGCAACACGCTCATGCGGTCGCGATAGGCACTGCCCTCGGCCGTCAGCGCGAGCGAGCGCGTTGTCCGGCGCATCAGCGTCACACCGAGCCGCTGCTCAAGCCGTGCTATGCTACGGCTGACGGCGGAGGGCGTAAGCCGCAGCGCCTTCGCCGCGGACGCGAGGCTGCCGCCGTTCGCCACCGCCAGAAAGGTTTCGATATCGCCAAACCGGTTATCCATCGTCATTCCTAATTTTGAATCACCACTGAAATGATAAAGCGCATTCTAATCAACAATCGGTCGGCGCGCTATCTTCGGATCACCAAATTGCACCAAGGAAGGAGACCGTTCATGGACCTGAAACTCAAAGGCAAGACCGCCCTCGTCACCGGATCGACCGCCGGCATCGGCTTCGCGATCGCCAAGCGCCTCGCCGAGGAAGGCGTCGATGTCGCCATCACCGGTCGCAACCGACAGAAGCTGGACGAGGCCGCCGCCGAACTCGCGCAGTCGGGGACGATCCGCGCCGTCCTCGCCGATCCCGCAACTGCGGAAGGCGCCGACGCGCTGATCGCCGCGGTCCCCGCGGTCGATATCCTCGTCAACAATCTCGGCATCTATGAAGCCAAGCCTTTTGCCGAGATCAGCGATGCCGACTGGCACAATATTTTCGAGGTCAATGTCGTCAGCGGTGCCCGCCTGTCGCGGCACTATTTCCCGAAGATGCTCGAAAATAACTGGGGCCGCGTGATCTTCATCGCGAGCGAAAGCGGCCTGCTGCCGCCCGCCGAGATGATCCATTACGGCATGACCAAGACCGCACAGCTCACCATCGCGCGCGGGCTCGCCGAGCAGACCAGGGGCACGGGCGTCACCGTTAACAGCGTGCTGCCGGGACCGACGCGGTCGGAAGGGATCGCCGATTTCATCCGCTCGGTCGTGTCGAACCCCAATGCGCCCGAAGCCGAGCGCGAAAAGGCGTTTTTCGAGGAGTTGCGCCCGCTGTCGCTGATCCGCCGCCTGATCGAGGCCGACGAGATCGGTGCGATGGTGACCTATCTCGCGAGCCCGCTCGCGGCGGTTACCAACGGCGCCGCCATCCGCGCCGAGGGCGGGATCGTTCCGACGATTGCATGACCGTTCCCCTTCCGCTTGCGGGAGGAGGAATTGGTCATACCTTCACAATCCCCCGCTCGATCAGACCATGCGCCGTTGCGAGGATCGCGTCCTCGGGCGAGCGCATCGTCCAGCCCAATGTCTTCATGGCATGGTTGCTGTCGCCGCCGCGGACGTTGCCGAGTTCGGCGACGAGCTGCTTGAGTTCGGGCCGCACGAGCGCGAACAGTTTGAGCAGCCAGTCGGGCATCTTGCGTGTCGGTACTTTCCTGGCCTTTTCGCCCAGATTTGCGCGGAGCAGGTTCGCGACGTCGATCATCTTGAGGAATGGCCCCGAGCAGACATAGCGTTCATCGTGGATCGCGGGAGCAGTCAGCGCGCGATAGTGCAGGTCGGCGACGTCGCGGACATCGATGATCCCGAAACCGATGTCCGGACACATCGGCACCTTGCCCTCCAGCAACTGCTTCACCAGCTCGATCGAGGTCGAAAGATCGTCCGACAGCAACGGCCCGAACACTGCGGCAGGATTGACCGATGCGAATTCCATGTCGCCGCCCTCCAACCTCGCCCAGTCGCGCGCGGCGCGTTCGGCGACGGTCTTCGAGCGCGGATAGGGCATGACCTCGGGGTTATCGAGATTGGTCCAGTCGGCTTCGCTATAGATGTCGCGGCGCTTGCCATGGCCGTAGGCGATCGCCGCCATCGACGAGGTCAGCACGAACCGCTTGACCCCCGCCCCTTTCGCAAAGCGCAACGCGCGGAGCGCGCCCTCGCGTGCCGGAACGATCAGTTCGTCGGCATGTTTCGGAACGCCCAGCGGAAAGAGCGACGCGACATGCGCGACATGGCTGCATCCCGCCATCGCCTCGGCCCAGCCGGCGTCGTTTTCGAGATCGGCGGCAAAGAAGTGCAGCCGGGCGTTGTCGACGTTCAGCCAGCCGCGCACCTCGGTTTCGCGATTCAGACTGCGGACGGTCGTGTGGACGGCCCAGCCATGGTCGACCAACTGCCGGATCAGGAAGCCCGCGATATAGCCGCTGCCGCCGGTGACCAATGCCGTTCCCGTCATACGCCCTCCCCTCGCTATATGGAGGGAAGATAGCGCATGCGGGTTGCAGGTCGAAACCTTATTTCAGCAACACCAATTCCTCGGCCATGCTGGGGTGCAGCGCGACGGTCGCGTCGAAATCGGCCTTGGTCAGCCCCGCCTTTACCGCGATCGCCGCAGCTTGCAGGATTTCGGGCGCGTCGGGGCCGATCATGTGGAGGCCCACGACCTGATCGGTCGCCGCATTCACGATCATCTTGTAGAGCGCACGCTCGTTCCGCCCCGCGAGGACGTTCTTCATCGCGCGGAAATCGCTGGTGTAGACGCGGATCGAACCGAGCTTGTTGCGCGCTTCGGCTTCGGTCATCCCGACCGCGCCGATCGGCGGGTGGCTGAACACCGCGCTCGGGACATTGGCATAGTCGACCACGGTCGGTTTGCCGCCGAAAACCGAGTCCGCAAATGCCTGCCCTTCACGGATCGCGACCGGAGTGAGCTGGATACGGTTGGTGACGTCGCCGACCGCGTAGATGCTCGGCACCGACGACTGGTTCGTTTCGTCGACCTTGATCGCGCCGTCCTTGTCGAGTTCGACGCCGATCTCTTCGAGGCCAAGCCCCTTGGAGTTCGGCACGCGGCCTGCGGCAACGAGTACCGCATCGGCCTGGATCGGATCGCTATTCTCGAGATGGACCGTCAGCGAGCCGTCTTCGTTCTTCTCGATCGACTGGAAGGGCGCGTTGAACTTGAACTCGATGCCCTTGGTCATCGAAATCTGGAGCAGCCGGTCGCGGATCTGCTCGTCATAGCCGCGCAGGATCGTATCGCCGCGGTTGACGATCGTCACCTTGCTGCCGAATTCGTTGAAGATGCCGGCGAACTCGTTGGCAATATAGCCGCCGCCCGCGATTACGACGCGTTTCGGCAGGGCTTCGAGATGGAAGACCTCGTTCGAGGTGATCGCATGTTCGCTGCCCGGGAACTCCGGGACGTGCGGCCAGCCGCCGGTGGCGATCAAAATGCGCTCGGCCGAGATTTCCTGCCCGTCGGCGAGCCGGACCTTTTGCGGGCCGATGACCGTGGCGCGCGTCTTGAACAGCGTCACCTTGTGATTGTCGAGCGTCTGACCATAGAGGCCTTCGAGCCGGTCGACCTCGGCGAGCACATTGTCGCGAAGGCGATTCCAGTCGAACTTGCAGTCGGGTACGTCCCAGCCGAATTTCCGCGCGTCCTTCAGATCCTCCGCGAAATGGGCACCGTACACGAGCAGTTTCTTGGGTACGCAGCCGCGGATGACGCAGGTGCCGCCGACCCGATATTCCTCGGCCAGCGCGACGCGCGCACCGTGCGATGCGGCGATGCGCGAGGCACGAACCCCGCCCGACCCGGCGCCGATGACAAACAGGTCGAAATCAAACTCGCTCATTCAAAACCCCTGATCCTTGTGGTCGCGTACACTTCGCGTCGGCGGCCTATGTGGTTACCCCGACCGGCGATGCCAATCGAATTTTGCGGTCACAGTGATGGACGGGAGAGGCTATTCGCCGAGCGCCGCCTGCATCAGCGCGCGCGTCGCCGGATCGAACTCGATCGTCCCTTCGGCGAGCCCCTTGGCCATTTCCTTGCCCAACTCGACCCCGAACTGGTCGAACGGATTGATCCCGAGCAATACTGCGTTGGCGAACACACGATGTTCGTAAAAGGCGATCAGCGCGCCAAGGCTGCGCGGCGTGACCTGATCGAGCAGGATCGTCGTCGAGGGGCGATCGCCGGGATATTGCCGGGCGCCGTCGGGGTTCGCGCGCCCGGTCATCAGCGCCGCGCCTTGCGCGATGCAGTTCGCGACAAGCGTTTCGTGATGCGCATCGTCGAGCAGATGGTCGGGTTCGCGCGCGACGACGAACTCGACCGGGGTCAGGTGCGTGCCCTGATGGAGCAGCTGGAACACCGCATGCTGCGCATCGGTGCCGACGCCGCCCCAGGTGATCGGCGCGCTCTCGCGACCGACCGGCTGGCCGTCGAGCATGACCGACTTGCCGTTCGATTCCATTTCGAGCTGTTGCAAATAATCGGGGAGCAGGCGCAGGCGCTCGTCATAGGCGAAGACCGCGCGCGTCTGGCAACCAAGGCGGTTCGTATATATCTGGTCGGCGAAGGCTGCGAGCAGGCAGATATTGTCGGCACCGTCGGCGAGGCGGAAATGGCGATCCATCTCGGCCGCACCCTCGAGCAGGTCGGCAAAGGCGTCCCAGCCGAGCGCGAGTGCGGCGGGAAAGCCGATCGACGACCAGAGCGAGTAACGCCCGCCGACGCTCTCGTTGAACGGCAGGATGCGCGTTTCGTCGATGCCCCACTCCATCGCGCGCTCGGGTTTCGCGGTCAGCGCGATGAAGCGACCGACCGGGTCGGCGACGCCGGCTTCTTCGAGCCATTGCAGCGCCGAATTGGCGTTGAGCAGCGTTTCGGTCGTGGTGAAGGTCTTCGACGCGACCGCGACCAGCGTATGTTCGGGACTGAACCGGGCAAACGCCTCGTCGAGTGCGGCGCCATCGACGTTCGACACCACCGCGACGTCATAACGGTCGCTGTGGCGGCCGAGCGCGTCGATGAGCAGGTCGGGGCCGAGCGCCGACCCGCCGATCCCGATGTGGAGCAGGTGCCGGATCTCGCCGAACGCGCCCGCCTCGATCGCGTCGATCATCATCCGCATGCGCTGGTGCAGCGCCTGTGCGGCATGAACCGACTCCGGCGCGCCGTCGCCACGCTCGGCGCTATGCTCGGCGGCGCGGTCCTCGGTCGGATTGGCGATGCCGCCGGAGAAGAGCGTTTTGCGCCGCCCCGCGAAATCCTGCGCCTCGGCGAGGCCAGAGAGGATGCCGACGGCGGCCTCGTCGAGGTGTGTCTTGGCAAAGTCGAAGCGGATATCCGCGACGCTGCGCACCAGCGCCTGCAGCCGCGTTTCGGGATCGGCGGCGACCAGATCGGTCAGCTTCTGCGGCTGCCAGTTCGAAAGGGCCTGCCAGGCATCGGATGCGGTTGTCATCGTCTATTGTCCTCGAAGGGGAGTGAATCGCGGACTTTCTCTAAGCCCGCCGTCCCCCGCGCGCCAGTGGCGTCCACCGATATTTGCTTGACGTGGCAACCTATTCATCGCCAATGCGCGGCATGACCAACGCCAGCTTTACCGCCGATGTAACGCCTCCGAGCGGACCCGTGCCCCCCACCCCGACCCCGGCGCCCGTCTCCGCCAAGGAAGAGGCCGTCGACACCGTCCGTTTCCTCGCCCTGCTCGCGATCGCAGTGCTGATTTTCCGCAGTTTTTTCCTGTCGCCCTTCAACATTCCGTCGGAATCGATGCAGCCGCGGCTGCTGATCGGCGACTATCTGCTCGTCAACAAGATGGCGTACGGCTATTCGAAATACAGCCTGCCGTTCAGCGCACCGCTGATCCCGGGCCGGATTTTCGCGCGCACGCCCGAACGCGGCGACGTCGTCGTCTTCAAGGCGCCGCCCGTTGCCGACAATGATTATATCAAGCGCGTGATCGGCCTGCCCGGCGACAGCGTGCAGGTGAAAGAAGGTATCGTCTGGCTGAACGGCAAGCCGCTGAAGCGCGAGGCGATCGCCGATTTCGTCATTCCGGTGACGCCGAACATGGTCGAAGCCTCGCGCATGACGGGGACCCTGCCCTGCTATTCGCCCGAATTCGAAGAGCTCGCCGCCGACGGGACGCGCCAGTGCCGCTACAAGCAGTTCCGCGAGACATTGCCGAGCGGAAAAAGCTATAACATCCTCGACATCACGACGATCCCCGAGGACAACACGCCGCTCGTCGTCGTGCCCGAGGGCCATCTGTTCCTGATGGGCGACAACCGTGACCGCAGCGCCGACAGCCGTTTCCCCGCAATGGAAAATCAGGGCATCGGTCTCGTCCCCGAGGAAAATCTGGTTGGTCACGCGCTGGTCGGCATGTTCTCGACCGACGGATCGGCAAGCTGGATCAACCCGATCAGCTGGTTCACCGCCGCGCGCTGGAGCCGCGTCGGGGACGGTTTTTGAGCGACCCACTCGACACCGGGGCGCTCGCCGGGATCATCGGCTACACCCCGGGCGACCTGAAGGTCTATGATCTTGCGCTGACGCACGGCAGCACCGGGCGCGCCGATTATCAGCGGCTCGAATTTCTCGGCGACCGCGTGCTCGGTCTCGTCATCGCGTCGGAGCTCTACACGCGCTTCCCGACCGCCAGCGAAGGCGAGATGTCATCGCGGCTGCACGTGCTCGCATCGGGGGCGACCTGCGCCGCGATTGCGCAGCGGTTGAACCTGACCGCGCTCGTCCGTTTCGGCGCACAGGCGCGCAACGACGGCGGCCGCTATAGCGACAATATCGCCGCCGATGCGATCGAAGCACTGATCGGTGCGATCTATCTCGATCAGGGCGCCGACGCCGCGCGCCGTTTCATCCTCGCCCATTGGGGGGAAATGATCGACGGGCAACAGGCGGCGCCGAAGCACCCGAAGGCGGCGCTGCAGGAATGGGCGCTGGCGCGCAAGCGCCGCCCGCCCGAATATGAAATCGTGGCGCGCGAAGGCCCCGACCACTCGCCGCGCTTTCGCGTCGCGGTCAGCATCGGCAAGCTCGCGCGCGCCGAGGCGGAGGGCGCCAGCAAACAGGCGGCCGAAAAGGCCGCGGCGGCAGCTTTGCTCGCCGAACTTGAAGGATTGAAGGAATGACCCACCGCTGCGGATTTGTCGCCGTCGTCGGCGCGCCCAACGCGGGCAAATCGACGATCGTCAACGCGCTCGTCGGGCAGAAGGTCGCGATCGTCAGCCCGAAGGCGCAGACGACGCGAACGCGTTTGATGGGCGTCGCGATGGACGGCGAGACGCAAATCGTGCTGATCGACACCCCGGGCATCTTCGCCCCCACCCGCCGGCTCGACCGCGCGATGGTCGCCGCGGCGTGGAACAGCCTCGACCAGGCCGAGGCGATCCTCGTGATGATCGATGCCGCAGCGAAGCTCGGCGAGCGCGCCGAGCGCGTGCTGCAGGGCATCGAGGGCCGCCCCGAAAAGAAGTTCCTCGTCCTCAACAAGGTCGACCTGACCAGGAAGGACAAGCTGCTGACGATCGCGACGCAGCTCAACGAGCGCGTCGCGTTCGACGAGACCTTCTTCATCTCCGCGAGCACCGGCGACGGGGTTCCCGAACTCAAGGCGACGCTGGCGAAGCTGATGCCCGAAGGGCCATGGCACTTCCCCGAGGATGAGGTCAGCGATGCGCCCGAACGCATGCTCGCCGCGGAAATCACGCGCGAACAGCTCTATCGCCAGCTCCACGAAGAACTCCCCTATCAGTCGACGGTCGAGACCGAGAAATTCACGACCCGCCCCGACGGCAGCGCCGAAATCCACCAGCAGATCCTTGTCGCGCGCGATAACCAGCGCGCGATCATCCTTGGCCACAAGGGCGAGCGGATCAAGGAAATCGGCAGCAAGTCGCGCGCCGAGCTGACCGAACTGCTGGGCCGCAAGGTTCACCTGTTCCTGCATGTTAAGGTCAAGGCGAACTGGGACGAGGACCGCGGCGTCTATCGCGACATGGGGCTTGATTGGGTCGATTGAGAAAGAAGCGAAGGGGCTAGAAAATGACCAAACCCGATTCCATCATATTATTTGACCGCCTTTTCCTGGTATCGGTGGCGCTTGGCGTACTGAACTTCATATTTGCGTGGAGCGATATGTCGGCCAAGATCGCACGCGCGCCGGAGTTTGCGGCGACCGGCTTTGGAACGGGCTTCGTCATTGCGACATTCGCCATAGGGATGATCATCAACCTGATCATCTGGTATTTCATCTCGGCGCGGGCGAGCAAAATTGCCAAGTGGATCCTGACCGCGT
This sequence comes from Sphingopyxis sp., assembly GCA_032154175.1. GTDB lineage: Bacteria > Pseudomonadota > Alphaproteobacteria > Sphingomonadales > Sphingomonadaceae > Sphingopyxis. The sequence continues at coordinate 11,672 of JALDYH010000043.1, forward strand.
TTTTTGCCATCGGCCTGCTTTCGATGCTGAGCAATCTCAACAATCCGCTTGGACCGCAGGGTATCTCGCTGGGCGTGGCACTCGTCATCACCCTCATTCAGGGCGCTGCGATCTACATGTTGTTCCGCCCCGATTCGATCGAGTGGTTCAACCGTAAGCCGCCCGTGGATCCGGACACCTTTCGCTAGTCGCTAAATCCGCCGGCAATCGTTCGGCGGCGGATTGCCGTCGAAGCGCGAGGTGATCCAGCCGATGGTTTCCTGTGCGCTGTCGCGTGCGCTGGCACCGTGATCGCCGGTCATATCGATCCAGCGTAGCGGCGTGCCGCGCTTGCAGACCGCCTTGGCGAACTTGCGCGTCACGGCGGGCGCGACGATCGTGTCCTTGCTGCTCTGCGCGATCAGCAGCGGGCCGGGCACGCGCGCCGGATCGACGCTGTTCGCGCGTTCGAACGAGCCGAAGGGTTCGATCTTTTCGATATCCTTGCCCTTCGTTGCGCGGGCGATGGTCAGGATGCCGAGGATCGTGCCGAGCTTCGGCTTCTTGTTGAAGGCGACGCAATTATTCTCTGCCAGCCGGCGAATGATGCCCTGATTTGTACGATTGGTGATGTTGTCGAGCGGGAAGCCGTAGAGCGTCGACCAGCTATGGAGCGCGAAAGACAGGAGCAACGCGCGCGCATTCTTGTCGCTGCCTTCGCGCAGATTGGCGCCAAGGTCGGTCGGCGGCGCGGCGGCGGCGGTCGCGACGAGGGTCAGGTCGGGCGCATAGGAGCGCGCGGCGGTCGCGGTCCACAGCGCCGCATGACCGCCCTGCGATTCACCCCAGACGGCAAAGCTGCTGCCCGCCGCTGCGCCGGGGATCTCGCGCGCCGCACGGACGGCGTCGAGCACCGAATTCGCCGTGTCGGGTCCGACGAGGAACGGATGCATCGTCGGGCTGGCGAGACCGATATAGTCGGGCGCAACAACGACATAGCCGTTCCGCACCGCATCCATCCCGGCCGAATATTCGAAGAAATTGGGACTGAGCGACGGCGCGCACTTTTCCGCAACGCCCCATGCACCGTGGGTCCACGCGAGCACGCGGCGCGGGCGCGGCGGGATCGCCTCCATCGGCGCGGCAACGATACCGGTGACGGCGAAGCGCTGGCCGCTGCCGTTGGTGGTCCAATATTGCACGCGCCATGCCTGTACGCCGGGCGGCGTGTCGGCCATCGGCTGGGCCGAGATGAGATAGCGGGATGGCTGTGCCGCTGCGGGCAATGACAAACCGGAGAGGGTGGCTAGCAGGACGGCGGCAAGCAGGTGGCGCATGGATAAGTCTCCCCGATGCGCCACCCTATCACGGTCAAGTCGCGACGAAAACGCCGCTTGTCATGCCTCTTCGCTCGCGGCCTTCTTCTTGGCTGGCGCCTTCTTCGCGGCAGGTTTCCTGGCCGGGGCCTTCTTCTTCGGCGCCGCCTTCTTCTTGCCCTTCGCCGGCCCCTTGGCCGCGCGCGCATCGATCAGCGCGATCGCTTCTTCGAGCGTCAGCGTCGCCGGGTCAGCGCTCTTCGGCAACGTCGCGTTAGTCGTGCCGTCGGTGACATAGGGCCCGAAACGTCCTTCCATCAACTTCATCTCGCCGCCGCTTGTCGGATGCGGGCCGAACGTGTTGAGCGGTTCGGCCTTGGTGCGACCGCGTCCGCCGCCATTCGCCGCTTCGGCGATGCGGACGACCGCGGCGTTCATGCCGATTTCGAAGATTTCGGCGGTGCCCGTCAGCTTCGCATATTTGCCGTCGTGGAGCAGATAGGGGCCGTAGCGCCCCAGCCCCGCCATGACCGGCTTGCCGCTTTCGGGGTGCGTCCCGACCTCACGCGGCAGGCTCAAAAGCCGCAGCGCGTAATCGAGATCGAAATCCTCACCCGGGATATCCTTCGGGATCGACGAGCGTTTCGCCTCCTTGCCGTCGCCAAGCTGGATGTACGGACCAAAGCGCCCGCTGCGCTTCGTGACTTCCAGCCCGCTCTCGGGGTCGGTGCCGAGCGTTTCGGGGCCGGTATCGGCCTCGCCATTGCCGCCTGGCTGCGCGAATTTCCGCGTAAACTTGCAGTCGGGATAGTTGCTGCACGCGATGAACGGTCCGAACTTGCCGCCGCGCAGCGCAAGCCGCCCGGTGCCGCAATTGGGGCAGAGGCGCGGATCGCTGCCGTCGCCCTTGTCGGGGAAAAGATAAGGCCCGAGAAACTCGTCGAGCGCCGCCGTGATTTCCGACGGCTTCTGTTCCATCACTTCGCCGGTGCGCGGCTTGAAATCGCGCCAGAAGCGTTCGAGCACCGCCTGCCATTGCGCGCGGCCGCCCGACACATCGTCGAGCTCTTCCTCGAGCCCGGCGGTGTAATCATATTCGACATAGCGCGCAAAAAAACGTTCGAGGAACGCCGTCAGCAACCGCCCGCTTTCCTCGGGAATGAAGCGGTTCTTTTCGACCGTCACATAGGCGCGATCCTTCAGAACCTGCAGGATCGCTGCCCATGTCGACGGGCGCCCGATCCCCAGCTCTTCCATCTTCTTGACCATGCTGGCTTCGGAATAGCGCGGCGGCGGCTGGGTTTCGTGGCTTTCGACCTCGACCCCCGTCTTCGCGGGCGCATCGCCCTTGGCCATTGCGGGCAGCAGGCGCGCGTCATCATCGTCGTTGCTGTCGTCGCGGCCTTCATCATACAGCGCAAGAAAGCCCGGAAATTTGATGACCTGCCCGGTGGCCCGCATCATCGTCTTTCCGGTGCCGTCGGTCAGGTCGATGCTGGTCCGCTCCAGCCGCGCCGAGGCCATCTGGCTCGCCATCGCACGCTTCCAGATCAGCTCGTAAAGCCGCGCATGATCGCCGCTGCCCGCCTTGTCCTTGGAAAAATCGGTCGGACGGATCGCCTCGTGAGCCTCCTGGGCATTTTTTGCCTTGGTCTGGTAGAGGCGCGGCTTGTCGGGGACGTAGCCGCCGTCATAGCGGTTCGCGATTGCGGCGCGCGCGGCGCTGATCGCGGCGCCGTCCATCTGGACGCCGTCGGTACGCATGTAAGTGATTGCGCCGTCTTCATAGAGGCCCTGCGCGACCCGCATCGTGTGGCTGGCGGAAAAGCCCAGCTTGCGTGCGGCTTCCTGTTGCAAGGTCGACGTCGTGAAGGGCGGCGGCGGATTGCGCGTCAGCGGCTTGGTTTCAACCGTATCGACGGTGAAATGCCCTGCCTTCACATCGGCTTCGGCGGCGCGCGCATCGGCTTCGCTGGTGATCGACAGCCGCTCGATCTTGTCGCCGCGCCACTGCGCAAGACGCGCCTTGAACGGCGTACCCGACATTTCGAACAGCCCGGTGATCGACCAATATTGCTGCGCAACAAAGGCTTCGATTTCGCGCTCGCGTTCGACGATCATCCGCAGCGTCACCGACTGCACGCGTCCCGCCGATTTGGCGCCGGGCAGCTTGCGCCACAGCACCGGCGACAGCGTGAAACCGACGAGATAGTCGAGCGCGCGGCGGGCGCGGTAGGCGTCGATCAGATCGTCGTCGAGCGCACGCGGCTGCGCCATCGCGGTGAGTACTGCATCCTTGGTGATCGCGTTGAAGGTGACGCGGTCGACCTCTTGCGGCAGCGCCTTCTTGCTGCGCAGCAATTCCTGCACGTGCCAGCTGATCGCCTCGCCCTCGCGATCGGGGTCGGTCGCGAGGATCAATCGATCGGCGCTTTTCGCCGCGTCCTGGATTTCCTTCATCCGCTTCGTCTTGTCGGGATACAGCTGCCACTGCATCGCGAAGCCGTCGTCGGGGTCGACCGACCCGTCCTTGGGCGGCAGGTCGCGAACATGGCCATAGGAAGCGAGCACCTTGAAATCGCGCCCCAGATATTTCTCGATCGTCTTCGCCTTTGCCGGCGATTCCACAATTACCAACTGCATGAAAAACCTTTAGTCCTAGCTGTCCCTTACGTACGTACGCGTGAGGGTGGCGCCGACGAGCGCCGCGTCAACCGAAAATTTCGGCACTGCGGCTCGTGCGGCGACCGATCGTGAGATACATGGTGGCGGCGGCGGCAATACCAAAGACCCATGCGGCCTGCGACAATGCATTGCTGACCACCAGCGTTCCGATGCGCGTGATATCGCCTTCCGGAACAAGATAGAGACTCGTGACAAGGGGGACCGCCTGGCACAGGAAAATCCCCACGCCAATGATGGTACATGCCAACCAATGTTGCTCGGTCGCATCCCAACTCGCCTGGATCGCTTCGGATACCGATATATCTTCGGCGAACAGCGAAGGGGCGGCAAGAAACCAGCGGCCAACCAGAAATAGCCCCGGGAGGACGAGCACGAGCAGTCCGAATACAATCCCGACCCCGGTCACCAGTCCGACACCAAACAGCGAAGCGATCCGCCATTTTCGTGGAGGAACGATCTGTCCGCCGCTGTTCAGTACCGCGATGGTTATGCAAGCTTGCAAGAAGAGGTTGAAGAAGGTGAAGCCGAATACATAAAGGAGCGCAGCTTCTCCGAGTGCTGGACTCAGGTCCATCCCGATGCCCGCCGACGTTGAGGCAAGAAAGATCAGCGCGAACGTCCGCCAATTCGCCTTGATGTGGATAGATGTGTCGCGCGCCACCGGCGCCGCCAAGCTGGCATCGAATTGCAATTTCATTTCCCCGCGCCCCGTCTTCAGACGCGCGAGGGTGGCTGCTGCCTCACTATCCCGTCAAGAGGGATCTGGTCCGTCTAGAGGGATCTGGCTGCCCCGCACGCTTCCGATGCGGGGCAACCGATTGGCATCAGCCGTTCTGCCATTTGAAGTCGGCGGGCAGAATGCATTTGCCGGCATCATATTTGCCGACGCTGCGGATGACCTCCCGATCGTCGGGCTCGATGCGGCGGCCGCTGATCTGGCTGTCGATCACGCGGCGAACGAGCGCATCGAGCCGTGTGACGAGATAGCAGTCGATCGCCGGCGGCGCGTGCGGATTGCCGACACCGCTGTCGTCGGTCAGGAACAGGTAGCGCGACTGGGTGGTCGCCGCCATCGCGCGCATCGCATATTCGGCCTTGTCGGCAACGCCCGATGCGGCGACCGGCGTAATGTGGATGCGCTTTGCGCGCGCCGCTTCGGCCGCCTGCCAGGTCCGCCCGAACTTGTCGTCGTGCGGCGGCGCGTCGGCGACGAGGAGAAGCGACTTCACCGCATCGGGGCGCCAGTCCTGCCCGACCGCGCGGATCATCGCCTGATCCATCGCCTCGGGATAGTCGCCGCCGCCATTGGCGTCCTGCCGCGCGAGTGCGCCCTGGACGCGGCCGATGTCGCGGTCGAAGGCGATGGTGCGCGTGACATAATCGTCACCGAGATCGCGATAGAAGACGAACCCGATGCGGATGTCGAGATCGCGGTGCTTCGCCGTGATCGCGCCGATGATCGAGCGCAATTCGGCCTGCAGATAGTTGATCTCGTCCCCCATGCTGCCCGTCGTGTCGACGACGAGCATCAGGTCGAGCTTGGTCACTCTTGTTGCCGTCTGGTTCGCCGTCAGGCCGACGAGCTGTCCGCCCGCGGCGTTGGCGACGAGCACCGGACGCGAGTCCGCGATCGTGCGCCCGGCCTTCGTTGCCGACACGGTGATCCGCTCGCTCAACCGGTCGAGTCCCGGAAAGAAAACCGCGCTGCCGTCGGCTTGCGTCGCCATGGTGATACTGTTGCCGTCGCTGCACGTCACGGTGACGTCGGCGAAGGGGACCGGCTGGCCGCTGCGGTCGCCCACCTTCACCGTCACAACGCGCATAGTGTCGACGCGGGGAAGATTGCGGACCTCCTGCCCGAGATCGCCGCTGCGATTGACGTAAGATGCGTAGAGTTCGGGATTGAGCAGATCGTCATGCTCGCCCGCGGTCAAAATGCCCGACTGGGGTTGCGGCTGCGGCCGCGGATAGGGGCGTGGCAGCGGCATGCGCGAATCCGCCGACGAGCCCGGAACGGGCGCCGTCGCAGAACGCTCTGCGGCATATTCTTCGCTCATAATGACCGGCGATGGCGCATCCGCCGCGGGCGAGGAAACGCGGGATGCCGATGCATCGCTGCCATCGGCATAGGAGGGTGGCGAAGGTGCCATAGGCGGCGGCGGTGGCGGTGGCGGCGGAGCGGCCTCGACGGCCATCACGCTGTCGCGATCGCGCTTGCTCCCGCCCCTGGTCTTGATGCTGCCATTCGTCTGAGGCCGCGACTGAACCTCGGGATCAAGCTGCGGCAGGGGCCCGGCGTTGCGGCAGAAGCCCTGATCGGAAGCGGGTACCGACCGCGCCATCGCAAGCGGAATCGGCGCGGGTGCCGAGGCGAGTATCGCGAACATCGTGACACTGGTCGTTAACCGGCTTCGCATCATCAAACTCCCCACCATGTAATACAATATCATCAGCCTGTCGCTCAGCCGCTGAACTGTGGCTGAACCGCGATGAACCGCTACATTGCCGGTAGTTAGCTGGCTGTGCGACCGATCACAGGAGGGAAATCCTGGCGCCGGCATGGCGCTCGACGCGTCCGGCGAGTTCGAGTTCGAGCAGCACGATCTGGACCGTCGCCGCCGCCTGCCCCGATTGGCGCACCAGTTCGTCCACCGCCACCGGCGTCGGGCCGAGCAGATCGATCAGCGCGCGCCGTTCGCCCTCGCCTGCATCCACCGGTGCCGGACCAGCGGCGTACCGAACTGCCGGTTCGCGGACCATCCGCGCGTCGATCGGTCCTACCGCCTCGAGCACATCGTCGACGGTCTGGATCAGTGTCGCCCCCTCGCGGATCAGCATATTGCATCCTTGCGCCCGCGGATCGAGCGGCGATCCCGGCACCGCCATCACCTCGCGCCCATAGTCCCCTGCGCGGCGCGCGGTAATCAACGATCCCGACCGCGGCGCAGCCTCGATCACCACCGTACCGTGCGCCAGTCCCGCTATGATGCGATTGCGCGACGGGAAATGACGCGCGAGCGGTTCGGCCCCCGGAGGCTGTTCGGCGATAAGCAACTGGTCGCTCGCGATCTTTTCCTGCAACGCGGCGTTTTCGGGTGGAAAGGCAATGTCGATCCCGCTCGCGATCACTCCCACCGTCGAGCCGCCGAGAGCGCCGATATGTGCCGCGGTGTCGACCCCGCGCGCCAGTCCGCTGACCACCGTCACGTCGCGCGCGGCCAAATCAGCGGCGAGCTGGCGGGCGAAGCGGCACGCGACGGCCGAGGCGTTACGCGCGCCGACGATGGCGATGCACGGGCGCCGCAACATCGCGGTGTCGCCGCGCACGACGACGACGGGCGGACCACCCTCGACCTCCCGCAGCATCGGCGAATACCCATCCTCGTCGCTGAAAATATGGCGCGCGCCCAGTTGAGCCGCGCGCTCCAGTTCGCGCTCGGCAACCCCGACCGGTGCGATGCGAGCCTTCCCCGCGCCGCCGCGCAGCACGAGGTCGGGCAATGCATCAAGCGCGGCTTCGCCCGATCCGAAGCGCTGCATCAACTGATGCCAGCTTACCGGGCCGACATGCGGCGTGCGGATCAGCCGCAGCCGCGCCAGCCGTTCGGCGTGGATCACGCCGCCTCTTTCTTTCCGCCGATCCGCGGCTCGGTTCCGGCACGCAGCCGCGCAATATTTTCGCGGTGTCGCCAAAGCACGATTACCGCGAGGCCGGCGAGGCCTATGGCATAGACCTGATGGCCGAAGGCGAGCGCAGCCAGCGGCGCCGACACCGCACCAAACATCCCGCCGAGCGATGAAATGCGCAGCAGCAATACCGCGCCAAGCCACACGATGGCGAACACCAGCCCGATCGGCCAGGCGAGTGCGAGTGCAAGGCCCAGCAATGTCGCAACCCCCTTGCCGCCCCGAAACTTCAGCCATACCGGATAGCAATGGCCGATCATCGCCGCGGCGCCCGCGATCATTGCGCCATGCTCGCCCAGTTCGGGTGCAAGATGGCGCGCAAGCAGAACCGCCACCGCACCCTTTGCGCCGTCAAGGATCAGCGTCGCCGCCGCCAGTCCCTTGCGCCCGGTACGCAGGACATTGGTCGCGCCGATATTGCCCGACCCGATCTGGCGTAGATCGCCCGCGCCGAACAAGCGGGTCAGGATAACGCCGAAGGAAATCGAGCCGAGGAAATAGCCGCCGGCGATCAGCAAAAATATCGTCATGGCACTCCCCGCTCCGTTCGGGACCAGTGTGGCGATGTTCGACGAAGCAATCAACGGATTCAGACGGGTGGCCACCAAAATGGATTTGATAGCCCTCGCCCCTGCCTGCTAGGCGACATGGATGCACGCCCCGCCCCCCGACGCGCCCATCCTCTTCTTTGACAGCGGCCTTGGCGGCCTCACGGTGCTCGGGCCGACGCGCGCGCTGCTACCCACCGCGCCGATCGTTTACGCCGCGGACTATGCCGGCCTGCCCTATGGCCAAAAGAGTGAGGCCGAGCTTGCCGCGCGCGTGCCGGCGCTGCTCGGACGCCTCGTCGAACGTTACCAGCCGCGACTTGCGGTCATCGCCTGCAACACCGCCTCGACGATCGCGCTCTCGCATGTCCGCGCCGCGCTCGACCTGCCGATCGTCGGCACCGTTCCCGCGATCAAGCCGGCCGCCGAGATAACCAGGACCGGGGTCATCGGCGTGCTGGGGACCGAGGCGACGGTCCGCCAGCCCTATGTCGACGACCTCTCCGCGCGGTTCGCAAACGGCAAGACCGTGCTGCGCCATGGCAGCCCCGGCCTCGTCACCGCCGCGGAGGCTAAGCTGCACGGGGAAACGGTCGACCCCGCGGTTATCGGCAGCGCAATCGCGGGCCTTCGCGACCAGCCCGGCGGCGACGCGATGGACGTCATCGTTCTCGCCTGCACCCATTTCCCGCTGCTGCAGGACGAACTGCGGGCCGTCGTCGGCCCCGACGTCCGGCTGATTGACGGCGCCGAAGGAATCGCCCGGCGTATCGCACATCTCACAGAAGGCCAGCGCTGGCCGGACGAAGTTTCGGCCGGCATCGCGGTGTTCACCCGCAGCGACGATCACCCTCCTCCGCCGCTGGCCGCGCTCGCGCCTTACGGCATCGGGACGATCGAGACCATCTGACGGCTATTCGGCGCCATCGGCGCAAGAGGCGAGCCAGGCGCGATCCTCGGGGCCCGGCCCTTGTTCGCCGAGGGCCCCCGCGCGCGGCGTCCCCGATTGACGCGCCACGGCGGCGCAGCTCGTCGAACCGGCCCCCGAGGCCGCATGCAGCCGCCCGTTGCACACGAACAGCTTTTCGTCCGACGTTCCCCATCCGACCTTTTCCGCACCATCGGGCGCGCGGCCCGCGCAATATGTATCGGTCTCCGATCCCGGATCGCCGCAGATTTTCCCGATATGCGCAACATTGGCCTTTGCGGTTCCGACGAACCGCTGTTCATAATAGGCGTTGGTTGCGAAATAACCCTGGAGGCCGCACACGCGGTCTCCCCGCTGGGCGAGCATCGTATAGTCGCAGACCTCGGCACCCTGATATGTCTCACACGACATCCATGCGCCCTCGAACGGCGCGGGCGCCAGCGCAGGCGCGGAAGTCGACGCCCACATCCCCGCGATGATGGACAGAATGGCAGCCGTGGCAAGACGCATATCGATATTTCCTTTCGTTCGGAACCGGTTCGCAGCTTAGCCGCCGTGCGTCAACGCAGCGGTGCGATCGATCACAGCGAAGCATGGTTACAATCGGCCGATAGGACAATTTGCCCTATAGCTGCGAATCGTTCGCACTGGATTTCGGCCGAATTCGGCGTTATTGGCCCGCATGTTAAGTGCCGCCGAAGAGAGCGGCCCAAGAGCCTGGACTGGCACCTGACTGCGGGGCTGAAACGTGAATTACAACGATATTTTCGCACGCGCGATCGACCGGCTGCACGAAGAGGGACGCTACCGCGTCTTCATCGATATTTTGCGGAACAAGGGCGCGTTCCCCAACGCACGCTGCTTCGCCGGCCATAACGGGCCGAAGCCGATCACCGTCTGGTGTTCGAACGACTATCTTGCAATGGGCCAGCATCCCAAAGTTATCGCGGCAATGGAAGAGGCGTTGCACGACGTCGGCGCCGGGTCGGGCGGCACCCGCAACATCGGCGGCAACACGCATTATCATGTCGATCTCGAATATGAGCTTGCCGACCTGCACGGCAAGGAAGGCGCGCTGCTCTTCACCTCGGGCTATATCTCGAACGAGGCGACGCTCGGCACGCTCGGCAAGCTGCTTCCGAACTGCATCATCTATTCGGACGAGCTCAACCATGCATCGATGATTGCCGGCATCCGCAACTCGGGCTGCGAAAAGCGCGTGTGGCGCCATAACGACCTCGACCATCTCGAGGAGCTGCTCGCCGCCGACGATGCCGACGCGGCGAAACTGATTGCATTCGAAAGCGTCTATTCGATGGATGGCGACGTCGCCCCGATCCACGCGATCTGCGATCTCGCCGAAAAATACAACGCGCTCACCTATTGCGACGAAGTCCATGCCGTCGGCATGTACGGTCCGCGCGGCGGCGGTATCAGCGATCGCGACGAAGCCGCGAGCCGCATCACGATCATCGAAGGGACGCTTGGCAAGGCGTTCGGCGTCATGGGCGGCTACATCGCCGCCGACAAGAATATCATCGACGTGATCCGCTCCTACGCGCCGGGCTTCATCTTCACGACCAGCCTGTCTCCGGTGCTCGTCGCGGGCGTGCTTGCGAGCGTGCGCCATCTGAAATCGTCGAGCGTCGAGCGCGACGCCCAGCAGGAAGCCGCCGCCTACCTCAAGCAATGTTTCCGCGATGCCGGCCTGCCGGTGATGGATTCGACGACGCACATCGTCCCGCTGATGGTCGGCGACCCCGTGCGCGCGAAGAAGATCAGCGACATCCTGCTCGCCGAATATGGCGTCTATGTGCAGCCGATCAATTTCCCGACCGTGCCGCGCGGCACCGAACGCCTGCGCTTCACGCCCGGCCCGGCGCATGACGAGGCTATGATGCGCGAACTGACTCAAGCGCTCGTCGAGATCTGGGACCGTCTCGAACTGCAGCTTCAGAAGGCCGCGTGAAGGCGGCGTGACGGGCGCACCCGGTTACGATGACGTCGTCGTCGGACGCCGCTCGATCCGCGGCTTCCTCGACAAGCCCGTACCGAAAGCACTGGTTGCCGAGGTGATCGGGATGGCGATGCGTGCGCCATCGTCGTTCAACAACCAGTGCTGGAATTTCTCGGTGGTCACCGGCGAGCCGCTCGCGGCGATCCGGCGGGGCAACACCGACGGCATTCTCGCGGGCAAACCCGACAGCCGCGAGTTTCGCCGTTTCGACGGCATCGCCGACGATCATCGCGCCCGCCAGATCGAGATCGCAAAGCAGTTGTTCGGCGCAATGGGTATCGCACGCGACGACAAGGACGCCCGGCAGGACTGGGTGCTGCGCGGCTTCCGCCAGTTCGATGCGCCGGTTAGCATCGTCGTCACCTATGACCGGGTGCTGCTCGGCAGCGACATCGCGCCGTTCGACTGCGGCGCCGTCACCAACGCGCTCGTCAACGCGGCCTGGTCGCGCGGACTCGGCTGTGTGATCAACAGTCAGGGGATCATGCAAAGCCCCGTCGTGCGCGAACATGCGCGCATCCCCGACGATCAGGTCATCATGATCTGCGTCGCAATGGGTTGGCCCGACGCCGATTTCCCGGCCAATGCGGTGGTATCGAACCGCAAGAGCGTCGACGAAGCGGTGCGGTTCGTCGGTTTCGACGGCTAGTTCCACTGGATGCTGGCCATGCTGCTGGAGACCCTAGGTCTCGTCATCGACGCAGGTAGCGGGGTTCCTGAAAACAGGCGTGAGCGCATCGGGTGCCTCATGGGGCTTGCCGTGGTGATTCCCGTGGCAATCATCCTGCTCCTCGTTTCGTTGATCTGACGCCCGCCGAGCGGTCGCAACCCCTTCGACAAGATTGGCGTGAAACGATAGGGTGGAGTCCGAATCCCTTCCCCGGCTCACGAAAGATTATCATGCCGACACAGCGTTATAGCTATACCGCCATCACGCTTCACTGGCTCATCGCGCTGCTCCTCGCTTTCCAGATCTCGCTCGGCTGGGCGCTCGAAGGCGACAACAGCCCCGAATTGTTTGCGCGCTACCAGCTGCATAAATCGATCGGCATCTCGATCCTGCTGCTCAGCCTCGCACGCCTCGCAGTCCGTCTGTTCGCGTCGCGCCCGCCGGCGTCCGACGGGCCGGCGTGGACGCGGACATTGGCGAGCGTCGTCCACTGGCTTTTCTATCTCGTGATGATCCTCGGCCCCGTCACCGGCTGGCTGCTCGTCTCGACCGCGCGCGTACAGGTCCCCACCCTCCTCTATGGCGTCATTCCCTGGCCGCACCTGCCCGTCGGCCGTAGCTGGCACGAGCCGGCGGAATCGATCCACGGCGCAATGGCATGGCTCGCGATCGGGCTGTTCGCGCTCCATATCGCGGGCGCGCTTCGCCATCAGTGGCTCCTCGGGAAACCCGAGCTGCAACGGATGATCCCCTTTGCGCGCGGCAAAGCCGTCGGTGCCGCGATCGGCGCGCTGGCGCTCGTCGCGGGCGCGTTCGTGGCCGGCGAGACCATCTATCCTGACAAGCCGCGAGCGGCTGCGGAAAGGCAGTCCGCAGTGCCTGTTACGGCCACGAAAAGGGCGACGCCCCCCGCACCCCCATCCGCCGAAAACGACAAGACGGCCGAAACCGATGCGGCCGAAACCACATCCGAAGAGGTGAAACAGCCGCTCACGGACTGGACAGTTGCGTCGGGCGGACGGCTCGGCTTCACCGCAAGCTGGAATGGCGAAGCGATCGACGGCCGCTTCAGCCGCTGGCGCGCAGCCATCCGCTTCAGTCCCGACGACCTTCCCGGATCGCAGATCCGCGTCACGGTCGATCTCGCCTCGGCAGATACCGGGGACGGTCAGCGCGACGATTCCCTGAAGAGCAGCGATTTCTTCGATACCGGGGCTCATCCCAGGGCCATCTTCACCGCGCGCGACGTCAGGCACCTTGGCGGCGATCGTTACGAAGCGCGCGGCACGCTCGATCTGCGCGGTGTCAGCAAGCCCGCGACCGTGCGCTTCACCTTGCGTATCGACGGCGACCGGGCGCGCGTCACCGGAACGGCGCGCGTCGATCGCACCGCGTTCGGCGTCGGACAGGGCGAATGGGCCGCGACCGACGCCATCGCGGCGGGCGTAGACATCGCCTTTTCGTTTACCGCGACGCGCCCGGCGTCCTGATCGTCGTCAGTGCGCGGGTCGCATCATGCCCCAGAAATGCGGGCCACCGCCCGGCACGTCCCATTGCGACTGCACGATGAAGCCCAGTCGCTCGTAAAGCGGAACATTCCCGGGCGTCGCAGTTTCCAGCCAGCATGGCACCCCTTCGGCGTCGGCAATCCCGGTCTGTGCGCGGATGATCTGCCCGCCATGCCCCTTGCCCTGATGTTCGGTACGGACACCGACATAATGGAGATACCAGAAGCGCCCCTTGGGCCGATGCGCGTCAATACCGCTCTGAACCTTCAACCCGCGGGGCAATGCCGTGCCGAACGTCGCGACAAGCGGGATTAGGGTTCGAAGAAACTCTCCCGTTCCGCTATGCGCCTGCCCCGGCGCGCGCCATAGCGCAGCAGCTTCGTCGCCCGACGACCGCAGCGCGAGACCCGCCTTCATGTCCGCGGGAACGAGCACATGGAACAGACCACGAAGCGCGCGGGCGCGATGCGCGGGGTCTGGCAATATCCACGACAAGGCGGGATCGGTGTGGAAGGCCTGCGCCAGCGTTTCTACCAGCGCCTGCCGGTCACCCGCCGACGCCCGCTCGATCCGGCGTTCGATCTGGTCCATATCGCTCATTCCCGTCGTCATTCCCCAAGTCGGGAATGACGATATGGGACTGGCGGCTCAGGTCAATCGCGGCAGTATCCTTCGCCTTCCTTGACGATCAGGCATTCCTTCTTGCCGGCCAGATATTTGAGGCCGGTTTCATCGCCATTACCCCGGCGCAGGCTCAGTTCCTCGGTTCCGCGCTTGAACTTGATGCCATGTTCGCTGTCATTGCCGTCATAGGTCCCCCTGGTGTCGAGGTCCGACTGCATCTCCAGCTTGTATTTGCCGGGCTCGGCGGTGGTGATCGTGGCATACATGCCCTCGACCCCGGTCCATTTGCCCGCCCAGCTTGCAAAGCGGTGCGGCGCGGTCGCGGGATCTTCGGTCGTGGCGGTCTCGGACGGGACCGTCTCGACCGGAACCTCGGTCGTCGTCGTTTCGGCGGGCGCGGGCGCCTCCGCCTTTTCGCAACCGGTCAGCAACGCCAGTGCTGCGGCGCCGGCAAAAATCATGCTCTTTTGCATCTTGCTTCTCCTTCCCCGTCCAAACGCGTCCGGCGGGATAAGTTTCCGTTTATCCCGCGAGTATTTCCGCATAATGCTTCGGATCGACGTTGCCGCCCGACAGGGTGACGAGCGTTGCATCGCCCACTTCGACCTTGCCCGCGAGAACCGCCGCAAGCGCCGCCGCGCCGCCGGGTTCGACGACCACGTGCAACTTCCCGAAAGCGACCCGCATTGCGTGGCGCACCTCCTCGCGGGTCACCACGACCCCGCGTACCCCGCGCGCCTGCAGTACCACGAAATTGATCGGCCATGTCTGCGGAGTCTGCAGCGCATCGCATTCGGTCGGATAGGCAAGATTCTCGACCGATAGAATCTCGCCAGCGGCAAGGCTGCGTGTCACATCGTCCCAACCTTCGGGCTCGACCGCCAGGATCTCGGCATCGGGGCATGCAAGCGCAAGGCCAGCCGACAGGCCGCCGCCCCCGCAACAGGCGATCACCTTGTCCGGGCCGTCCATTCCGCGCGCGCGCATCTGCGCCCGCGCCTCGATCCCGGCGCTTCCCTGCCCCTCGATAATCCACGGATCGCCATAAGCATGGACGAGCGTCCCGCCACGCTCGTCGAGCAGCTTCGCCGCAACGGCGTCGCGCGATTCGGTAACGCGGTCGTAGAGCACGACGTCCGCCCCAAGCGCGCGCGTCGCCGCCAGCTTCATCTGTGGCGCATTGCTCGGCATGACGATCGTTGCGGCTATGCCCAGTCGTTTCGCTGCCCAGGCGACACCTTGCGCATGATTACCACTCGATACACCGACGACGCCCGCAGCCGCCTGACCTGGCGTCAGGTCGGTCAGGCGATGCCAGGCGCCGCGAATCTTGAATGCGCCGACGGGCTGCAGGCATTCGGCCTTGCACCAGATCGTCTTGCCCTCGATCTCGAGCGGCAGGAGCGGCGTTTGTGGCAACAATGCAGCGACTTTCACCGCGGCGCGTTCGACACCCGCCAGCGTCGGTGCGCGGTTCGGGCTCAGCAAGGGATCGGGGCTTTGTTCTGTCATGGCTTCGTCCTATAGGGCCCGGCATACAAGACAAGGCGGCAAAGGTCCGCGACAGGAGATTTTTCGATGAGCAAGGTTCTGGTAATCGGCGCAGGCGGCGTCGGTTCGGTCGCGGTGCACAAGATGGCGATGAACCCCGACATTTTTCCCGACATCACGCTGGCCAGCCGCCGCAAGTTCAAGTGCGACGCGATCGCCGAATCGGTGAAGGAACGTACCGGCGTCACAATCAAGACCGCCGAGGTCGACGCCGACCATATCGACGCGACCGCGGCGCTGATCCGATCGATCGGCGCGACGCATGTCGTGAACCTCGCTTTGCCCTATCAGGACCTGACGATCATGGAGGCGTGCCTGTCGACGGGCGCGCATTATCTCGACACCGCCAACTACGAACCGCGTGACGAGGCGAAGTTCGAATATCACTGGCAGTGGGCGTATCAGGACCGCTTCAAGGACGCCGGCCTGATGGCGCTGCTTGGCTCGGGCTTCGACCCCGGGGTTACCAGCGTCTTCACGACCTGGCTCAAGAAGCATCATTTCGACCGCATCGACACGCTCGACATCCTCGACTGCAACGGCGGCGACCATGGCCAGCATTTCGCGACCAACTTCAATCCCGAGATCAATATCCGCGAAGTGACCGCGGTCGCGCGCCACTGGGAAAATGGCGACTGGGTCGAAACCCCGCCGATGT
>JALDYH010000236.1:0-5575 GCA_032154175.1 Sphingopyxis sp.
AACCAATCCCGTGCGGCTTACGCACACTCTGGATTGCCGCGGGCCTCCGGCCCTCGCAATGACGGTGGGGAGGACCGATGACCACGCAACGCCATCACGGCATGGACTGGCTTCGGATCGGGGCTTTCGGCCTGCTGATCCTCTATCATATCGGCATGTATTTCGTGCCGTGGGGCTGGCATGTGAAGATCGCGCAGCCGCTGGATTGGGTGCAGGTGCCGATGCTCGCGACGAACAGCTGGCGGTTGCCCTTGCTGTTCCTCGTGTCGGGTTATGCGAGCGCGGCCCTGTTCGCAAAGCTTGGCGGCAGCGGGGCATTCATACGGTCGCGGAGTGCGCGGCTGCTGATCCCGCTCGTTTTCGGGATCGTCGTCGTCATCCCGCCGCAGCCATGGATCGAACTGGTCACGCAGCACGGCTATGAAAAGAGCCTCGGCGCCTTCTGGACCGGAGATTATTTCCGCTTCGGGACGCTGGGCGGCATCGTCCTGCCGACGTGGCAGCATCTGTGGTTTGTCGTGTATCTGTGGGTTTACACGATGCTCGCGGCGGCTGTGCTGGCGTGGGTACCGGTGGCCGCACGCGCAAAGGTCGCCGACGGCGCGGCGCGCTGGCTCGGCGGCGGGGGGCTGCTCGCGGCACCACTCGCGTGGTGGCTGCTGCTGCTCGCACTCTTTCCCGATCATGACGAAACGCACGCGCTGTTCGACGACGGACCGTCGCACCTCCATTATCTGATGCCCTTCTTCGTCGGCTGGCTGCTGCGCGTGCGGCCCGAACTGTTCGCCGCGGTCGCACGCTGGTGGCGGCTTTCGCTGGGCGTTGCGGTCGCGGCTTTCGCCGTGGTCGCGGGGATCATGTACCTCTGGCTGAGCGGGGCGCAGCCGCCCGAATGGGGGCGCCTGCCGTTCGACATCGCGCATCAGGTGCAGGGCTGGGCGACGATCGTCGCGCTCGTCGGGATCGCCGACACCTTTTGGAACCACGATCATCCGCGCCGGGCGATGCTCGCCGAGGCGGTGTTTCCCTTTTACATCATCCATCAGACGATCATCGTCGTTGTTGGCTGGTATCTGTTGCGCGGCGAGGTCGCGGCGCTGCCGTCGTTCCTGATCCTCGTCGCGGCGACAGTGACCGGATGCTGGCTTTTCTACTGGATCGGGCGCAACATCGACTGGCTGCGGCCGCTGATCGGGTTGCAGCGAAAATAGGGGAGCAGACCATGGGGGCTTTGAAAGGCATTTTGGCGATCGTCGGGATCGCCGCGATCCTCGTCGGGGGGCTGTGGGCGCTGCAGGGGCTCGATATCATACGCTGGCCGGCGAGCAGCTTCATGCTTGGCGACACGACGTGGACGCGCAACGGCGTCATACTCATCGTTGTCGGCGTCTTTCTGGTCTGGTTCGTACGCAAACGCTGAGCGAGTGTCGATTACAAATGTAGTTGATCTGTATTGTTGATGTGATACACTCCGATCCGGCCGGGGTTGGATTGGAGACAGGAATGATTCGTTCTTCGCGTATTTTGCCCGCCCTGCTGTTCGCTGCAGGGGCGGTTGCGTTACCCATTCTCGCGCCACCGCCGGCGTCGGCGGAAGGCGATGCCAGCGTTGGCGCCAACCAGATCGCCGAAACCTACGCCGCGCTGCTCGAGCGCGATTATGTCTATCCCGAGACGGGCAAGCGTTATGCCGCCGCGATCCGCGCGGGCATCGCCGCGGGTCGTTATGCGACCCTGATCGGCGAGGCGCTGGGGCAGGCGATCGACAAGGATGTGAATGCGGTGTCGCCCGACGGGCATTTGCGCCTGCGTACGCCCGACGCCGCGACCGCACCGGTAGCGCCCGCGCCGGGCAGCACCGTGCCGGTGCGCCGGCCGCCGAAGGTGCCGGTCGAACAGGCGGGCTGGATCGCGCCGGGGATCGCCTTCGTGCGCTTCAACGTCTTTCCCGACGATGCGGCGGTGACGGCCGAGGCGGCGAAGTTCATGGCCGATCATGCCGATGCGAAAGCGATCATCTTTGATATCCGGACCCACAATGGCGGCGGGCTCGACCAGATGGACGTCATCTTTCCCTGGCTGTTTTCGGAGCCGACGCGGCTGGTGACGATGGCGACGCGCGCATCGGTCGATGCGCGCGGCGGCTCGCCGATCAACGGGCTGGCCTCGATGCGCAAGGTCGCGGGCGATGCCGGCATGGTCGCGCGCGAGCATTGGGCTACCCCCAATGCCGACAAAAGGCTGCGCGATGCGAAAATCTATGTGCTGACATCGGGCGCGAGCGCATCGGCGGCCGAGCATTTCTCGCTCGCGATGAAGCATACGGGCCGCGGCGTGCTGGTCGGCGATCCGACCGCGGGGGCCAATCATTTCGGTAGCGGCGAGGATCTTGGCGGCGGCTATGGCGCCTTCATCCCGGTCGGCCGTACCTATGATCCCGAAACCGGCAAGGATTGGGAAGGCGACGGGGTACAGCCCGACATCGCGGTGCCGCCGGCCGATGCGTTGGTGCGCGTGCTCACCGATCTGGGCGTGGCGCCGGCGGAGGCGAAGCGACTGTCCGACACGCATATGCCGAGCTGGCCGATGGAGCGGCGGAAGCCGCGCGGGTCGAAGCCATCAGGCGGCTGAACCGGCGAGGCTGGTGAGCGCGTCGCCGTCGACGCGCATCACGGTCCATTCGTCCATCAGCCTGGCGCCAAGGCTCTGGTAAAAGCCGATCGACGGGGTGTTCCAGTCGAGCACCCACCATTCGAGCCGCGCGCAATCGCGCTCGACGCAAAGCTTGGCAAGCTGCGCGAGCAGCGCCTTGCCAAGCCCCGAGCCGCGCGCTTCGGGACGGACGAACAGATCCTCGAGATAGATGCCGGGGCGCCCCTCGAAGGTCGAGAAATTGTGGAAGAAGAGCGCAAAGCCCTGCGCCGTCCCGTCGATCTCGCCGATCAATACCTCCGCATAGGGACGCGGACCGAACAGCTTTTCGCCGAGTTTCGCCTCGTCGAAGCGGACCTCGTGCGCGAGCTTTTCATAGTCGGCGAGGTCGCGGATGAACTGCGCGATCAGCGGCAGGTCGGCGGCGGTGGCAGAACGGATCGAAAGGGTCACGCGAGCTCCTGTGAAAAGAGGATCGCGGTCGCTTTAGCGGGGGCCGGCGGTTCAGGCGAGGGGCTGTCTGCGATAATCGAGATGCGCGCGGCCCCATGCGCGGATCGCGTGCATCAGCGGCAGCACCGATGCGCCGTGCGCCGAAATCTCATATTCGACGTGCGACGGCGCGAGCGAATGGACGGCGCGCACGATCAGCCGCTCTTCCTCGAGACCCCGCAGCGTCTCGGTCAGCACCTTGTGCGACACGTCGGGGATCAGGCGCCGGAGTTCGTTGAAGCGGCGCGTGCCGCTGTCGAGATAATAGAGGCAGATCAGGCTCCACTTGCCGCCGACCGCGTTCAGCGCCGCGGTCATCGGGCAATCGGTCATCGGGGTCGGCGTGTTCGCCCCGGGATCGAGTGCCTCCGTGCCCGATGAATTCGACATCGCCATGACCTGCTCCCGGTTACCAGAAAGTGCGTCCTTGTCGCCAACCCCGGCAGGGGACAGGATGACGCGATGATAGTCGAGATGCGGACGTACCAGACGAAGCCGGGAATGCGGAGCCGCTTTCTCGAAATTTTCGAGACGAGGACGATTCCCGAGCATCGCCGGCTCGGGATGGCGATCGCGGGGCCGTTCCCGAGCGTCGAAAACCCCGATGTCTTCTTTTTCATGCGCGGGTTTCCCGACGTCGAAAGCCGCGAGGCGATGAAGGCCGGTTTTTACGAAGGCCGGCTGTGGAAAGAGGAACTGGAGGGGGTGCTGATGCCGATGCTCGAACGCTATGATGTGGTTGTCGTCGATGACCCCGAAGGCCGGATCGCATGGTGAACGTGCGATGGCTGGCGCTGGCGCTGCTGATCGCGGGGCCGGGCGGCCCCGTGCCGGCTTGCGCTGCGCCCGGCGAACCGCCGTCGGCGTTTGCGCGCGACGGCCAGCACGATTTCGATTTCGAGACGGGGACATGGGCCACCGAGGTGCGCGTGTTGCGCAATCCCTTGTCGGGCCGGCCGCCGATCTGGGCGGAGTATCGCGGCACGAGCGTCGTTCGGGGGCTGATGGACGGCCGGGCGAACAGCGTCGAGCTGTCGGTTGCGGGACCCGCGGGCAAGATCGAGGGCATTTCGCTGCGGCTCTATGATCCGGGCGCGCGCCGGTGGAGCCTCAATTTCGCTAGCGTCCGCGACGGCGTGCTGACCCCGCCGGTGGTCGGCGGTTTCGGCGCCGATGGACGCGGCGTTTTCTATGGTGACGACAGGATCGGCGAACGCGCGATCCGCGTGCGGTTCGTGATCACCCAGATTTCGGCCGACGAGGCGCGTTTCGAGCAGGCCTTTTCCGCCGATAGTGGCGCGACATGGGAAGTGAACTGGGTCGCGGTCGACCGGCGATTGAAATCCGTCGCTGCCTTGCCCGCCGGTCTTGCGCAAGCGATGGCAGCACATGACCGCGCGACGATGGGCAAGGACATCGCGGCACTGGGCGACTTGGTGACCGACGACTATCTGCTCGTGAACTCCGACGCGACGACACAGGACAAAAGCTCCTATCTGGCCGACTTCGAGAAGCCCGATTTTCGGATCGATCCGTTTGTAATCGAGCAGCCGGCCGCCCGCGTCGATGGCGACGCGGCGGTGACCAGCGGGCTTGTGACCCTCGGCTGGACGCTGGGCGGCCAGCACGAAAGCCGCCGCCTGCGCATCGCGCATATGTGGGTCAAACGGGGCGATAGCTGGCGCATCGCCTACACCCAGCTCACGCGCGTTCCGGATTAGGGGCTAGTTTACGCCGCCTTGCCGTGCAGTGTGTCCATGCTCACTGCACTGCCCGCGTCGATCTCGGCCGCCTTGGCTTCGACGAGCTTGACGATGTGCGCGATCATGTCGGCGTCCTCGACATGATGATCGGTGACCCCCGACAGGAACACCATATGCTTGCCGTTGCCGCCGCCGGTGATGCCGATGTCGGTTTCGCGCGCTTCGCCGGGGCCGTTGACGACGCAGCCCAATACCGAGAGCGACATCGGGGTCTTGATGTGGCTCAAGGCGTCTTCGAGCGCCTGCACGGTGCGGATGACGTCGAAGCCCTGCCGCGCGCAACTGGGGCACGACACGACGCGGACGCCGCGGGTGCGGAGGCCGAGTGATTTGAGGATTTCATAACCGACGCGCACTTCCTCTTCGGGTTCGGCCGAGAGGCTGACGCGGATCGTGTCGCCGATGCCGGCCCACAGCAGGTTACCGATGCCGAGCGCCGACTTGACGGTGCCGCCGATCAGCCCGCCTGCCTCGGTGATGCCAAGGTGGAGCGGACAGTCGACCGCGTCGGCGAGTTGCGCATAGGCGGCGACCGCGAGGAAGACGTCGCTCGCCTTCACCGCCACCTTGTAGTCGTGGAAGTCATGGTCCTGGAGCAGCTTGATATGGTCGAGCGCGCTTTCGACGAGCGCCTCGGGGCAGGGCTCGCCATATTTTTCGAGCAGGTC
>JALDYH010000237.1:0-5523 GCA_032154175.1 Sphingopyxis sp.
TTGGTCGTCGAGATGCGACGCAGGATGAAGCTCATCGTCCCCGCCTCACCAGTAGAAGAAGACGCTGATGATGTGCGCCGACAGCGCCGCTATCAGCGCAAAGGTCAGCGGCACATGCACGTAGAGCCAGATTTCGAGCAATG
Organism: Sphingopyxis sp.; assembly: GCA_032154175.1. GTDB lineage: Bacteria > Pseudomonadota > Alphaproteobacteria > Sphingomonadales > Sphingomonadaceae > Sphingopyxis. Next base: position 144 of record JALDYH010000237.1, read on the forward strand.
CACGGATCTTGAGATGCCGGCGGAGGCGGGTCAATGCTGCCTCCTTCTGTTTGAGCAGCCCGACAACCTTTTCCCGCGCCTCGCGATCGCTGCCGTTCGATGACGAGAGTGTCCGCAGAGCCGCCGCGGTCGCGCAATCGGGATAGCGTCCCGACAGACGCGCCATGACACCACCCGCGAACGGATCCTCGTCGAGCGCCGCGAGCACGGGAGCGGTATCCCCGGGCGTCAGTGGCTGCGCGGCGCTGTGCAATTGCCGGTCGAAGGCGCGGATCGCTTCGAGCATCTGCATCTGCGTCATTTCGTCGCGGTTGTTCGACAGCGCCGCAGGCAGCGTCGCATAAACAATTACACCGTACAGGCCAGAGAGGATCACGAGCATCATCAGCACCCACGCGAGCGTGTGGACGTTCCAGCCGAGCTGGAAACCCGTGTGCCAGGTACCGACGACGATGAGGCTCAAACCGAGATAGACATGCGCCGAGGTCCACGCCTTCAGCGACCAGTGATCGCTCGTCATCTTGCGCTTGCGATAGCCGAGCGCGGTGAGCCAGAGGATCAGCCCCGCGCCGATGGTCCCGAGCGTATAGCCGTACCAGCTACCTCCATTGTGCCGCGGCGTCACGTCGACCAGCGCGTAGCTGACGATAATGAGCAGGCAGAGACCGCCCGATATCTTGGCCCAGCGGAAACCCGCATAGCGCAGGAAGCCTTCGTGCCGCCGTTCGCGGACGCGCTCGACCTGCGTTGCCTTCGACCGGCGGCGCTGGAACAGGCTCGCCATCAGTCGGTGTCCTCGTCGAGCCGCGCGATCGACAGAAACTCCTCGGGCGAGACGCGGATCGCCGCGCCGGTCGGGCAGGCGCGCACGCAGGCCGGGCCACCCGATATGCCTTTACACATGTCGCATTTGACGGCGATTTTCTTGGGCTTCTCGTCGCCCAACTGCTTCTTCGTCCATTTGGGCGAGGGTTCGCCCGGGCCGGGACCAAAGCCGGTGAGCAGCCAGCGCAGCAGGCTGGGTTTCTCGGGCGGTGCCGCCTCCATGCGGATCACGCCATAGGGGCAGTTGCGCATGCAATTGCCGCAGCCGATGCAGCCCGGCTCCATGAACACCTCGCCGTCGGGGCCGCGGTGGATCACGTTCGGCGGACAGTCGGCCATGCAGTGCGGATGCTCGCAGTGACGGCAGCTTGTCGGGACATGCAGATGTGCGAAGGTCTTGCCCGCCTCGCGGTCGAGCCGCGACAGGCCCTCATGGCTGTCGGCGCATGCTTTCTCGCAATTGTCGCAGCCGACGCAGAGATTCTCGTCGATCAGCAGCGCGTCGGTTGCCTCGCCCAGCCCCTCCTTCATGATGAAGGTCGCGGTGTCCGAATAGAGATCGACCGCGCTCGAATAGCTGGCTTTGCGCGATTCGATGAAACTGTTCATTTGCGCGCGTTCGGCAACCGCGGCCTCGGTCGCTTCGCGAACCTGCGGCCGCTTGGCGAGCATCGCCTTGAACGCATCGCCTTTGAGCTTGATGACCTCGCTCGCGACGGCCGCCTTCACCGTGGCGTTACGCGGGGCCCCGCTGAGAACCGCCATTTCGCCGAAGAAGCTGCCAGCGGGTAAATAGCGGAGAAAGATCGGCTTTCCGCCGATATCCTTCTCTACCACCATCGACCCCGAACGGATGACATAGACGTCGTCGCCTTCGTCCCCCTCGGCCAGCACGACCTTGCCCGCGGGGACGCGTTCGATCGCGGGATCCTCGACGATCGGCCCAAGATCCTCGACCGTCAGCCCGCCCTTGAAGATCTGCAGCAGTTGGCGTTCGAGCGAGATGCGGTTGATCACGCGTTTCGCACCCGGCACTGCGGCCATCAGTTTCAAGGCGGCAGTGCGCGATACCTCGACGAAGATGCTGTCTTCGCCCGCGCGGATCGTCGCGCCGCGCTTGCGGCCGGAGATCAGGCCGACTTCGCCGAATATCGACCCCTCTTCGATCGGCACGTTGATGTCGGGGCCGACCTCGACGACGGCATGGCCGTCGGCGATCGCGAACAGCGACGATCCCGGCTCGCCCTTTTCAAATACGACCTCGCCTTGTCGATAGAAGGCGACTTTCGAATCGAGCATGAACTCGCGCATCTGGAGCGGCGAGACATCGGCGAAGATGCGGATGCGCGTGCGCAGATATTCGAGCCATTCGCTGACCGGTTTCTGCTGCGGCAGCTTTTCGAAAATCGCCGCCAGATCCTTTTCGTCGGCAGGGGTCAGCGCCTCGTTGCCATTGATGAACTCGACGACGTCATAGCCCTGGTTCATGCAATGCTTGATCAACGGATAGCCCGCGAGCGCGCCGATGACATAGAGGCCGGGCACCGTCGTCTCGAAGGTTGGCGACAGCTTGGGAAAGGCTTCCCGGTCGGGGCCGGTGAACTCGATCCCCATCGATTCGACGAAACCGCGCGGCGCGACCGAGCCCAGCCGCGCGACGATCACGTCGCATTCGATCCGCTCCTCGCCGGTCGGGGTTTCGAGCGTCAGCCAGCCCGGCTCGACCTTCTTCGGCTGCGTCTCGGTACGGATCGACATGAAGCCGTTCTCGCCCGCCTCGGTCATGTCGGCGACATTCTTGGCCTTGGCGCGCGCGAAATCCTTCGAGCGGTTCAGGATCGTGACGGTGTTTTCGAGCGCCTCCTCAGCGACGCCGAGCGCATTTTCGATTCCCGCGTCGCCCGATCCGACGACGGTGATATGCCTGTCCTTGAAATCCTCGGGATCGTCGACCTGATAAATGATGTGTGGCAGGTCGGCGCCCTCGCATCGCATCCGGTTGGGGTTGCCCTGCGTGCCGATCGCGAGCACGATATTCTCTGCCTGATAGACATCGCCCTTGGTCGTCTTGATCGCGAACGCGCCCTTCTCGCCGGTCACTTCGGCGACCTCGGCGTGATAGGCCACATTCACCTTGTTGTTCGCGGCATCCTCGTCCCAGTTGCCGAGGATATATTCGCGCGCGCCCTCGGCGAAGCGACAGTCGGAGCGGAGATCAAGCCGTTCGGGCGTCGCGAGTACGCGCTTGCCCTTCTGATATTTGAAGATCGTATCCGACAGATGGTCGGTCTTTTCGAGCAATATGTGGCTGAGCCCGAGCTGCGCCGCGCGCGATGCCGCGCTGAGTCCTGCAGGCCCCGAACCGATGATCGCAACCTTGACCGGATCGCTCATGCGCGCGCCATCCAGTGCATGCCGCCGCGCCGGTCGCTGGCCATGATGCTGACTAAGTCGCGCACGGGCATCCTCTTCCCCCTGTCGCCAGCCCCCCGGCGAATTCATAACGGATGCGACCCGGACTTATGTCCTGGATGCGAAGCTATGCCCTTGAAAGCGAGCCAAGGTCAACCGGTGGAGGCGAGAAATCGGCCGTTGCGAGACGTTCGCAACTGGCCGAATTTGCGTGGGTCGGAATGTCTTTCGTTAACGCAAAGGTCGCACTTGATTATCGACGCCCTGCACCGAAATGCGCGGTTTGCCTTTCCCGCGAATCTGCCAGGTCACGACATTGTCCACGCCCGAAACGCGAAGATCGGCGCCGGGCGGCAGGAGGATACTGATCTGATTGTCGACGCCATTGACGGTCAGGCTGGGGCAATCACCGACGAAGTTGATGTGATTGCCCGAACCCGACACTTCGGCCGGACGCCCCTGACAGTCGATCTCGTTCGCCTGATCGACGCCATTGATCGACGCACCGTCGCGCGTCCCGGTTCCTTGTCGCGGCTGCGCAGCCAACGGCGCCGTGGCAAGGGCAAAACCGGTAGCGAGAGCAGGAAGCAGGAATCTCACGGCGCCATGATTTTGGAACAAAGCCATCTCCTCTGTTCCCCGCCCCGAAATTCCCTTCACATTCAATGGCCTGTTAAAAAGTCGACGTCAACTGGCCGGTACTTATCGCCAATCAGGCAAGTTCGAACATCGCCGCGATCCGCTCGGACTGGGACGGTTCGAAGCGCGACCAGCCGTCGGGGCCAAGCTTTTCGAGCGGGCGGAAGCGCGCCTTGTACGCCATGCGCGCCGATCCCTCGATCCAGTAACCAAGATAGACGTATGGCAACCCCGCGCGCGCGGCGCGCTGGACGTGGTCGGCGATGATATAGGTACCAAGCCCCTCGCGCATCGGGTGCGCCGCATCGAAGAAGCTGTAGATCATCGACAGCCCGTCGCCCTGCCGGTCGGTCAGACAGCAGCCGACGAGGCGCCCCTTGCTACCGTCGGCCGTCGGCTCGCGATATTCAATCATGTAGGAGTCGACCGGGGTCTGCTCGACCATGTCGGCGAAATCCTGCTCGTCCATATCGGCCATGCCGCCATCGGGATGGCGCGAGCCGAGATAGGAACGGAGCAGCACATATTGCTCTTCGGTTGCCCACGGCTTGCATGCGGTGGCGACGAGGTCGCCGTTGCGGCGCAGGTTACGCTTCTGCGAGCTGCTGGGCGTGAATTCAGCCGCGCAGACGCGCACCGACACGCACGCCGAACAATCGGCACAGCTCGGGCGATAGGCGACCGACTGGCTGCGGCGGAACCCGATACGGCCGAGCGCGTCGTTCAGCTCGTTCGCACTATTGCCGCTGAGTTCGGTGAATACCTTGCGCTCGGTCTTGCCCGCCAGATAGGGGCAAGGCGCGGGGCTGGTGACAAAGAAGCGCGGAAAACGGAACGGTGCGGACACGCGAAAAAGACCTCCGGACTGGCGATGCGGAGCCCCCCGACGCGGGTCCGACGCGCTACTTGCACCAACTATGCCGCGCAGCGTCAATGGTGCAAAGTCCATTTACCATTTTTAAACGTCCCGTTCTGAATCAACCCGAAAATTTTGTGAATCGGCCGGTAAGGATTGTGCCGGACTGAATCAAAAGTCCCGACTTCTCTTTTGATCGTCATTCCGGCGAAGGCCGGGATCTCACCGCTGCGTTCGGATGTGCCGATGAGATTCCGGCCTTCGCCGGAATGACGAATTAAGGTTGGGAGAGCGATTGGGCTCGTCAGCTGTAGCCGCGCAGCTCGTCGCCCGTGAGCGTCGCCACATGCAGCACGTTCGTCGACCCCGGGGTGCCGAACGGCACCCCCGCCATCATCACGAGCTTCGCGCCCGCCTTGCAGATCCCATGACGCAGCGCCATGCGCTTGCCCTTGGCGATCATCTCCTCGAAGCTGCCGATGTCCTTGGTCGGCACGGCATGCGCGCCCCACAAGAGGCCCATGCGCCGCGCTGCCTCGCGTTTCGGCGTTAGCACGAGCAAGGGCGCCCCGGGCCGCTCGCGCGCGACGCGGCGCGCGGTCGATCCCGACGCGGTGAAGCAGATGATCGCATCGGCGGCGATCGTCG
>JALDYH010000044.1:0-27322 GCA_032154175.1 Sphingopyxis sp.
TGGCCGACCCCGATATCCGCCGCTTTGTCGATGCGATCAACGCCGCCTATGTCGAGCATGGCGCGGCGGCTGGAGCGGGCATGGCAGCCCGTCGGCAGGTCGCCGAACGCGTACGGACGCCATGGCGCGAAGGTGGCCCGATAATGGCGGAGAGCCGCGAAATGAACATGGGCGGTGCCCGCCTGCGGCTTCACCGTCCGGTCAATGACGAGAAATTGCCGGTCATGCTCTATATTCATGGCGGTGGCTGGACCCTGTTCAGCATCGACACGCACGACCGGTTGATGCGCGAATATGCAGCGCGCGCCGGCATCGCGGTGCTCGGCATCGATTACAGCCTGTCGCCGGAAAGCAAGTTTCCCGTCGCGCTGGAGGAGTGCGCCGCGGCGCTCGACTGGATCGCGGCGCAGGCGGACATACTCAACCTCGACGCCACGCGGGTGCTGATCGGCGGAGATTCCGCGGGTGCCAACCTGTCGGTCGCGACCTGCCTGTTACAGCGCCAGCTGGGGCGCCCGATACCGGCTGCGATGCTGCTCAACTATGGCGCCTTTGCGCCCGAGCACACGCCGAGCTATGCGCGCTTCGGAACCGGCGATTATTCGCTTGAGGCCGACGAAATGGACATATTCTGGGCCAATTATGTCGATGGCCCCGATCAGCTCGCCGATCCGCTCGTCGCGCCGTTGGGAGCCGACCTGAGGGGCCTGCCCCCCGCCTTCCTCGCCATCGCCGAGTGCGACATTCTGGCCGATTGCAACGATGCCTTCGCGCACAAGCTCGAAGAGGCCGGCGTGCCGACGCGCGCGGTCATCTATCGCGGCGCGACGCACAGCTTCCTCGAAGCCGTGTCGATCTCCCCCCTCGCCGGCCGCGCGCTCGACGAGCAGGCCGCGTGGATCCGTGACATCGTCGTCGCATGACCAGCCTCTATGATCCGCGCAACGCCGCCGACATTCGGCAGCTCATCGCCGAATATCCGCTAGCATGGCTCGTTTCGCGCGACTTCCACGCCAGTCCCCTGCCGCTGATCGCCGAGACCGACGAGAGCGGCGAAGTCGTTGCGCTCTTCGGGCACTGCGCGCTGCGCAACGTGCTCGTCGGCGATTTCCGCGCCGACCCGCGCGGGCTGGTCCTTTTCAACGGGCCCTCCGGCTATGTCCCGACGACGTTGCTGTCAAAGTCCGACTGGGCGCCGACCTGGAACTATGCCGTGCTGCGCTTCAAAGTCGAGATCGAGTTCGTCGGCGATGAAACGCCGGGCGCGATCGAGCAGCTCGTCGCGAAGATGGAAGACGGCGCCTGGTCGACAACCAGCCTCGGGCCGCGCTATGGAACGATGCTCGACCAGATTATCGCCTTTCGCGCGCATGTCCGCTCGGCCGAGCACAGCTTCAAGCTGGGGCAGGACGAAAGCACGCAGGGCTTTGCCGAGATCGTCGCCGGCCATGGCAACCGCACGCTCGCAAAATGGATGGAAGGACAGACCGGAAGGTGAAGCTTTTCTTCGACGATCGCCAGACCGCCCACGCCCCGCTGCGCGAACTGCACAATGGCGACTGGGTGCCCTATGCCGAAAATGTCAAGCGGCCGCGGTCGATCGTCGAACAGTTCAGCGATTGGCAGCCAGTCCGGGATTTTGGCATGGCGCCGCTGCTCGCGGTGCACGATGCCAACTATCTCGCCTTTCTCGAACGCGCGCATCGCGACTGGCTCGCAGCGGGACGCAATGGTGACGCAATCGGCTACACCTTCCCGGTCAGGCGCCGCCGGCCGCTCGCCTTTGGCCGTATCGATGCCGATCTCGGCGCGTATAGTTACGACGCCGGAACGCCGATCGCGGCGGGGACATGGGAATCGGCCTATTGGTCGGCGCAGGGCGCTCTCACCGCGCTTGATCATCTGGCGACGAGCGGCGAAGCCCATGCTTTCGCGCTGTGCCGCCCGCCCGGTCATCACGCCGGGCGCGATTATATGGGCGGCTATTGCTATCTCAATAACGCCGCAATCGCCGCGCGCGAGGCGCATCATCGCGGACTCGGGCCCGTCGCGGTGCTCGACATCGACTATCATCACGGCAACGGGACGCAGGATATCTTCTATGAAGATCCCGGCGTTTTCTTTTGCTCGATCCACGCCGACCCGCGCGCCGATTACCCTTTCTACTGGGGCCATGCCGACGAACGCGGAGAAGGCATGGGCGAAAACACAAATCTCAACTTGCCCCTGCCGCGCGGCACCGATGGGCGAAGCTACACTCCCGCGCTCCAAACGGCGCTCTCCGCCATTTCAGAATGGGGCGCGCGCTTCCTGATCGTCTCCTTTGGCGCCGATACGCACAGCAGCGACCCGATCTCGAGCTTCGCGCTCGAACGCGAGGACTATGTCATGCTGGCGGAGCGGATCGCGGCGCTCGGCGTTCCGACGCTGGTCGTGATGGAGGGCGGCTATGCCGTGGGCGACCTGGGGCTGAACGTCGCCGCTTTTCTTTCGGGCTTCTGAAAACGACAAGGGACCGCCCCGCTCGACGAGCAGGGCGGTCCCTTCGTTTATGATCAATTCAGGCTGAAACGCACTGTCGCACCGACCGTGCGCGGTCGCGCGACCGAGCCTGCAAACGCGAAGGGTGCGTTCGAAATGCCATATTGATCGAACAGATTCTTGGCGAACACCCCCAGCTCGATCTGGTCGGTCACCGCGATCGAGGCGTTGAGGTCGACGATATGGAAATCGCCCTTGTCGAGCGCCCCGGCGAAATCGACCGGCGCGCTCGACAGATAACGATGCGCGATGCCGAAGCGCGGCTTCAGCTTCGAGTCCGGAAAGCTGAGGTCGATGCTGTTCGACAAAATCCACTCGGACGCGCCAGGCAACCGCGTTCCTTTCGCATAGCCGCCACCAAGCGCGAAAGTATCGGGCAAAAACTCCGAAAGGCGCGCATCGTTATACGACACATTCGACTGGAAGCTCAGATTACGCGTCGGCCGCAGCGTCAGGCTGAGTTCCATCCCGTCGATATCTGCGCCGCCGCCATTGGTCGTGTAGGCACGAACGTCGGGCGTGAAAAGCCGCGCCTGGATGTTGTTCCAGTCGATATGATAGACGGTCAGGTCGACCGAAAGCGTGTTGTCGATTACGTCGAAACGCGTCCCGATCTCGTAGTTCTTCGTCGTGTCGCTGCCAAAGGTGAGCGGCAGATCCGGAAACGGCAGCGCGAAAACGTTGAGGCCGCCGATGCGGAAGCCCTCCGAATAGAGCGCATAGAGCATGAAATCATTGTTCGGTTTGAAGGTCAGCGACGCCTTCGGGATAAAATCCGAATGCTTCTCGGCCGCGGCCTCGAAATCATAGGCGGGGACCTGCGCCGCGTTGGGTAGAAGCTCGGCCTGCGGGCGCGTGCGATATTCGAACAGACGGCCGCCGAGAGTCAGCGTCAGCGAGTCCATCAGATCGTACGAAACTTCGCCGAACAGCGCCTTTTCGGTCACGCGGTTGCGGTTGAAAGTGCGCTCCGAAAAATCGCCGGGGGCAAGCTGTTCGCCGGTTTGACCGCCGAACTCGCCGGGGTTCGCGTCGATATAGTCGCTGATCCCTTCGATATAGAGCAGCCCGTTTCCCGTCGACCGCATTCGCGTGTAGTTCGCACCGACCAGCCATTTGAACGGACCTTCGTCGGGCGAGGCGAGACGGACCTCGACATAATCGGTCTTCGACTTCGAACGACCGCGGTCGAGTAACGGCGTGTTCGTGCGCGGATCGTTGCCGCCGAAGATCGAGTAATCGAACAGCACTTCGGCGTTCTTCTCGACATGGCTGCCGAGCGCGGTCAGCGTCGCAAAGCCCAGATCCTGCTCAAAGCGCAGGCTGTGCAGCATGAAGTCGGTATCCTGATACTCGGCGAGATTGGTCGCGCGCTCATAGGTTTTCCCGGGACCGAACAGCACATAGGTCTGATCGTCGAGATCATATTCCTGATACATGCTGATCGCGGAGATTCGCGTCGTTTCGGTCGGCGTGAAGACGATCGAACCGCGCAGGCCGCGCACGCGCAAATCGTTGCTGCCCTTCTCGCCGAGCAGGGTGTTGTCGAGATAGCCGGCATCGACGCGCTGGAGCGCGACAAGACGCACCGCGAGCTTGTCGGTGGCGATCGGCAGGTTGACCATACCCTTCACCGCATAGCCGATATCGCCGTCGGCACGCCTGGTGGTCGACACCATGCCCTCGAAACCCGCGTCGAAGCGGGCGGGATCGGCTTCGTTGACGACATAGTTCACCGCCCCGCCAAGCGACGAAGACCCGAACAGCGTTCCTTGCGGCCCGCGCAGCACCTCGACGCGGCTGACATCGAAACTGTCGACGTCGGGGATAACGACGGGGAAGCCGGGCTCGATCAGGGGGATTTCGTTGAGATAGTAGCCCGTCGTCGCCTGGTTCGCCTCATGGTAGGTCGACGAGGCGACGCCGCGGATGACGACTTCGGAGACGCCCGGCTGGTAGTCGTTGAACACGACCCCGGGGACGCGGGTGATATAATCCGAAAGGCTTTGGGCGTTGAGTTTTTGCAACGTCGCCTCGCTGACGGCGGTCAGGGATCCGGTGACATCGCGCGCTTGCTGTTCGCGTTTCGCGGCGGTGACGACGATCTCGCTATCGTCGGTCGCTTGCGCCAGCGCCCCCGGGGCCTGGCCAAGCGCGAGGATCGAAATGCCACACACCGCGACGCGCCTGATCGATGCAAACCCCATTTTTGCCTCCCTTATTGATAATGCCTATTGGTAAGAAAGTCCGATGCTCAAGCTAACATGGGAAATTGGCGCGACGGCGATGGTCGGGCCATTATCCAGCCGGATCGGGCCAGCGTCCTCCCGCAGGAAAGCGCGGTTTCGCGGGAGCTTACGCCCAATTTGCCCGATCGATGGATTGGGCGGCCTGATCGGCGCAGTAAGCCATTCGGCGCGACATAGACTGGACGCTATATCCCCAACGGGCGAGAGAGGATCGGCATGCTGGACATCGAGAACAAGGGCCGGAGATCGTTTATGAGCAGCGTGGCGATGGCGGCGCTCTTGCTGGGGAACCGCACCGCATGGGCATTCGAACCCGGTCGGGCTGGCCGCTGGCCGAAGGTCGCACCGCCGCGATCGCCGCGCATCTCGCATGTCATCGACCAACTGGGCCGCCAGCGCGACGATGCTTATAGCTGGATGAAGTTCATCCCCGCCGAGGGCGAGCGCACGCGCGACAATCTGCCCGAAGCGGTGCGTACGATGCTGAAGGCGGAAAATGACTATGCCGATGCAATCCTCGCGCCGCTGTCGGGCGAGCGTGCCAAGCTGCTCGACGCGATGCTGGCCCGCGCGTCGGGCGATATAGCCGCGCCGGCACTCGAAAAGGACGGCTGGAATTATGAGTCGGCGCGACCCGCCGGCGCGGCGCACGCCACCTACACGCGCAGCCGGGAGAGCGGAAAGCCAGAGCAACTGGTCGACGAAGCAGCGCGTGCGAAAGGGCAGCCCTATTTCCGCAGCACCGGGCACCAGCCGAGCCCCGACCATCGCTATTTCGCCTGGGCCGAGGATATCATCGGCAACGACCGCCACCGCATCTGCATCCGCGACAACCGGAGCGGCGACATTCGCACGATCGTCGGCAAGGACGCCTACGGCTATGGCGGGCTCGCCTTCGGCCCCTCATCACGCTGGCTGTTCTGGATCTGGCGCGACGCGCGAAACCGGCCGACGCGGCTCTATCGAACCTCGGTCGACGGCAAGGTTACCGACCTCGTCTATGAGGAAAAGGATCCCGCAATCTTCATGTCGGTCAAGCGGACCGCGGCGGATGGCTTTGTCGCCCTCACCCTCGCCGGCCCCGAAACCGCCGAGGTTCGCCTGGTATCCGCCGCTGACGAAACCGTCGAGCCCGCCGTCGTCTGGCCGCGCAAGGTCGGCGTGCGCTATGAAATCGACGAATGGGATGGCGCGCTGATCGCGCTGACCGACGCCAACGATGCTTTCGACATGGCGCTGCAGCGCCTGGATCCAGAGAGTTTCGGTACACTTGAGACGCTGGTTCCGCACCGCGCAGGAACCCCGATTCTCTCGATCCTCCCCTTCGCAACGGCGCTCGTTCGCCTGGAGCGCGTCGACGGGCTTCACCGGCTTGTGATCCTCCGCCCCGACGGGTCGGAGCAGACGATCGCCTTCGACGACCCGGCCTATGCGATCGAGTTGCCGCCCGAACAAAGCTATGCAGCAAAATCGGTGATGATCGTCCATCAGTCGCCCAAGTCGCCGCGACGGTGGATCCGCGTGGACCTTGCAAGCGGCAAACAGACGATCGTTCAGCAACAGACGGTCGCGAACTTCGAACCTCACGACTATGAAGTCGAGCGCCTGTTCGCTCCCGCGCCTGACGGCGAAATGGTACCGATCACGCTGCTATCGCGGCGCGGCATGCCGAAGGACGGCAAGGCCCCGCTGCTCCAATATGGCTATGGTTCCTACGGCGTACCGAGCGATCCCGAATTCTCGATCTCCGCACTCGCGCTCGTCGACCGCGGCTGGCGCTATGCCATCGCGCATGTCCGCGGCGGATCGGAGAAAGGCCGCCGCTGGTTCCTCGGTGGACGCAAGTTCACCAAGCGCAACAGCTTTACCGATTTCATCGCCTGCGCCGGGCATCTCGCGGCCGAAGGCTATACCGCGCGGGGCAAGGTCGTCGCCTATGGCCTGTCGGCCGGCGGCCTGCTCGTCGGCGCGAGCATGAATATCACGCCAACCCTGTGGGGCGGTGTCATTGCGCAGGTGCCCTTCGTCGACATGCTCAACACGATGAGCGACGGTGCGCATCCGCTCGTGCCGCTGTTCAGGCCCGACTGGGGCGACCCGCTCGCCGATCCCGAGGCATATGACTATATCGCCTCGATCTCACCCTATGAAAATGTCCAGGCGGCCGCTTACCCGCCCCTGCTCTGCACCGCAGGATTGAAGGACGACCGCGTCCCCTATTGGGAACCCGCCAAGCTGGTCGCCGAAGTGCGCCGCCGCTCGACAAGCGGCAACCCTGCGATCCTGCACACCGATATGGACAGCGGGCATCAGGGTAGCGCGGACCTGACGAGCGAATATCAGCAAAAGGCGCTCTTCTGGGCCTTTGCCATGCGTTGCGTTTAAAAGCCGCGTAAAGAAGGCACCGGTTCGAACATCAGCGCGATGAAGCCATAGGCGCTCGCGAGCAGCAGCAGCACGCCCGCGGCGCCGACGAGCCAGTCGGGGCGCAACCGGCGGGCCAGCCAGGCACCGATCGGCGCCGCGATCACGCCGCCGATCAACAGACCGATCGCGGCGGTGCTGAAGCTTTGCCAGCCCATCGCCCCGATAAAGCCGGCGGCAATGGTTACGGTGACGAAAAATTCCGACGCATTCACCGTCCCTATCACGGTGCGCGGCTCGGCGCCCTGTGCGAGCAGGTTCGCGCTGACGATCGGGCCCCAGCCGCCCCCGCCCGATCCGTCGGCGATTCCGCCGATCAGCCCGAGCGGCCCGACAAACTTTATGCTGCGATAGGTTTGCGGACGTCGCGCGCCGCGCCAGAGCAAGTAGATACCGACCGCGCCGAGATAGGCGAGCACGACCGGGCGCGCGATGCTGTCGTCGATATTGGTCAGGATCCAGACGCCAATCAGCCCGCCCGCGATGCCCGGAACGACGAGCCGGCGAAACAGTCGCCAGTCGACGTTGCGCTGCATCGCATGTGCAAGCCCCGACACGCCGCCGGTGAAGCTCTCCGCGACATGTACCGCCGCCGAAGCCGATACCGGCGGCAATCCCAGCATGAGCAGCAGCGCCGTGCCGATGACACCGAACGCCATGCCGAGCGCGCTGTCGATCAGCTGCGCGGCAAATCCGACGACAATGAAGGGCAGCAGGGCCCAAAGTGTCAGGCCGTCGAACGCCGTCATTGGGCGGCTTGCCGGGTGCGTGTGTTTTTGGGCGTCCGGCGAGTCAAAAGAAACGCCGCCGGAAAGCAGAGCGCAATCAGCGAGAGGGCGCCGGCGAATATCGGTTCACCGCCTGCCAGCCAAGGCAGCACCGCAGCCCAGATCGATACGCCGAGCACGGTGAGCAGTGTCTGTTCCTGGTCGATATCGGTATCGACCGCGAGCGGAATGCCGCGCGCATCGGCGCGCAAGGCTTCGAGGCGGCGTGCGACCGGGCTGTGCGGAGCCGCCCGTGCGCCCGGGGTCAGCGACGACAGCATCGACCCCAGCCCCGCGCCGACCAGCCGCACGCCGACGGCACGGGCAAAGGCGCGCGGCTCTTCGAGCCGGTCGCCGATCGACCGGAGGCTGAGCCTGCCACCGAATACGAGGTCGATCAGCGCGTCGCCGGTCACCGCCTTGATAGGCCGCGCCCGAACTTCATGGCTCGCCTCGATCCAGTCAAAGATCGCGTTGGGCACGTCGATGCTACACGCACGCTCCAGCCCCTGGAACCCCGGCGCGCTATTGGCTTCGCAGATCCGGTAGCCTTCCTCATCGAACAGGATATCGATCCCCGCCACCTCCAGCCCCAGCGTATCCGCCGCGCGGGCGGCCAGATCGGCCATTTCGCCGGTCGGAGTGTAGGCGATGCCGACCCCGCCGAGCGAGACGTTCGATTTGAAATGACCCGCGGGAGAGCGTCGCTCCATTGCCGCGATGACGCGTCCGCCGATGACGAGGACGCGCACATCGCGGCCGTGGCTCGACCGTACATAATGCTGGAACAGGAAATCGGCTTTCGCTTCGGCACTCTCAAGCAGCCCCGCGAGATCTTCGAACTGGGTACGATCCTCGCATTTGAGGACGCCGGTGCCGCGCGTGCCGCGCAACGTCTTGACGATCAACGGGAAGCCAAGCTCCTCTTCGACGATATCGACCCCCATCGGAAATTTGCCGAGGATCGTCGCCGGAATGGGCAGCCCGGCACGCGCGAGCCGTTGCATCGTGTGCAGCTTGTCCGCGACCAGGTCAATGGCTTCGGGGCCGTTGATCAGCCGTACGCCGCGGCGCTCGAAGTGGCGAAGGACCGCGAGCGTGAAATAATCGGTTTCGGCGCCGGTACGACACAGGATGAAGTCGGGCCGGGCGAGCGAATGACCTTCATAATGAACCGACCAACCGTCGACCGGCGCGGCGACGATGTCGAAATTATGCGGTTTCAGGACGTGCAGTTCGAGTCCGCGCGCAGCCGCCGCTTCCTGAAAGCGCAGAATTTCCGGCACTTCAGGCAGCGCGGGATCGAGATCCCGCCCGAAGAAAATCCAGCCCAGCACCTATCGCTCCTTCGACAATCTCCGCTCAGTGCCAGAGAACATGTCATATAGGCAATCATTCCGGTGGAACGGAGAGACAAGCCGCTGCTTTAGCGTGCCGGTTACCGCAGTCGTCGGAAACCGGTCCATATATGATCGAAAATCCTGCTCTCGCGATACAACCGGCCCTTAACTCTCTCGCGCGCGGCTCGTTAAATGTCGCATGACCACCAAAGCAACACAATCGAACGAGCCGGTAGGACGGTTCCTGGGTTGGCTGGGGCTTCGCCATTCTCGCGATGCCTCCTCCGAAGGCGGGGGTGCGCCGCCGGGCAGCGGGGTGCCATATGACCTTGCGCGGCAGACGCGATACGAACTCGCGGCTGCGATCACCTCCTTTCTCGTCGACAACGACCTCGACGTGTCGCCCGCCAATTTGCTGCTTGCCCATAGTGCCTTTTCGGGCCGGAATCCCCGACTCGCCCGGCAGATCGTCGCGCAGGCGCAATCGCCGCAAGGGATCAGCCAGAAATGGCTCAACGACGTCGACGAGCAGGACGGCAACCAGCCCGACCGTGTCGAACTCGACCGGCTGATGACGCGGCTCGAAACCAATCTCGAATCCTTTCACACGAACACCAAAGAAGCCCGGACCTTCACCAGCGATTATGGGACCGAACTCGAACAGCATGTCATCGACCTCGAACAGCTTCAGAAGACGGGCAGAATCGTCTCTAACCTCGCCGATCTCGCCAAAGTCATGCTCGATCGCACGCGCAAGGCCGAGGATGACATGCGCAAGAGCGAGGATGAGGCGAAGGCGCTGCGCCGCAGCCTCGAACGCGCCAAGCGCGATGCCGAACTCGACTATCTGACCGGCCTGCCGAACCGCCGTGCGTTCGAAATCCTGCTCGACCGGCATTATAAGGAAGCCAGAGCGGCGGTCGAACCATTGAGCGTCGCCTTTTGCGACATCGACGAGTTCAAGAAGGTCAACGATATCCACGGTCATGAAGCCGGCGACCGCGTCATCAAGGCGATCGCCGACACGCTGGCACGGATATCGAACGATCATTGCCACGTGGCGCGCCACGGCGGCGAGGAATTCGTTATGCTGTTCCGCGGGCTGACCCCATCGCAGGCGGCTGAAAAGCTGGACGACGCGCGCGAAACGCTGGCCGACCGGCGGCTGATCAACCGCAAGACCGATGAGCCATTCGGCCAGATCACCTTCTCGGGCGGGGTCGCCGACGTCTTTGGTTATGGCGACACGCGCGCCGCGCTGAAGGCTGCCGACGAAGCGCTTTACAGAGCCAAGGCGGGCGGACGAAACCGCGTCGAAATCGCCGACCCAGCCTGAAAGAACTCCCGCGAGGGGGCGGGGAGCCGCGGGCGATCGTGCACCAGAGCGCGACCGTCCGCGGCGTTATTCGTCATGACCACGGGCGGCGGCCGCTTGACCGTTACGCCGTAGCCGGACGCGCCGTCCAAAGGCCGAAACTTGCGATGATCGCATAACAGATCAACGGCACCGCCAGCGCGAGACGGATGTCGCCGCTGAGGTCGGCCACGGTTCCGAACAGGAACGGAACGATCGCACCGCCGATGATCGCGGTACACATGATACCCGACCCCTGCGGCGTCTGTTCGCCGAGCCCCTCGGTCGCGAGGCTGAAAATCGTCGGGAACATCAGCGAATTGCAGAAACCGACCAGAATGAGGGCCCAGCCCGACAGCGCGCCCGTCGTCACCGCCGACAGGATGATCAGCGAAATTGCGCCAGCTGCAAAGATTGTCAGCACGCGGCCCGGCTTGGCCAATCGCAGGATGAAACCGCCGAGCAACCGACCGACCAGCGCGCCCAGCCAGTACATCGCCACCAGCTTGCCCGCCGCCTGCAGCCCCAGCCCCATGACGCTCGGCTCGGCGAGATAGGCCATAAGGTTCGAACCGATTGCCACTTCGGCGCCAACATAGACAAAGATGCACAGCGCGCCGAACTGGACGCGGCGGTTGTGGGTCAAAAGGCCCCAGGTGCCCTCAAGCTTCACATCATCGGCTTTGGCATGATCGAGCGTCGACCGGAACATCCAGAACACCGCCGCAATCACCAGCATCAGCACCCCGAGCCACATATAGGCGGTGCCGATCGATGCCCCCTCGGCGACGCGATACGCTTGAATTTGCGCCTCGCTTGCGGTCTCGGCGTCGATTGGCGTTGCATCTCCGAGCAGGAAGGTCGCGCCGCCATAGACCATCAGGAACACGCCGATCGAATTGAACGCCTGCGCGAAGGTCAGCCGGCTGTGCGAGGTTTCGACCGGCCCCAGCGTCGTGATCACCGGATTCATCGCGACCTGCAGAACCGTGATCCCCGCGCCGATACAAAAGAGTGCGGCAAGGAAACCCGGATAGGACGCCGCGGCCGACGCCGGAATGAACAGGAAAGCGGCGGCAGCCACAATGACGAATCCGAGCACGAAGGTGCGGATATAGCCGAGTTTCGACATGACGATGCCAGCGGGGATCGAAAAGGCGCCATAGGCAATGAAAAACGCCATCTGCACGAGGTTCGCCTGCGCATGGGTCAGGTGGAACATCGGCTTGAATTTGCCGACCAAGAGGTCGTTGATGTTCGTCACCCCGCCGAGCAGGAAGAACACCGCAAAGGCGAGGATCAGCACCACCTTCGCGCTGCCACCGCCGCTGCCCGGCCGTTCGACCGCGTCCGGCGCGACGTTCGGAGCCAATGCCATGTCTCTCTCCCCCTGTATTTTTTATCGGGCCAACCCGTGGGCAGGTTTGGTTACTTGACCGCCGGCGGGCAAGGCAGATTCTCTCCGACCGCCTCTACATTCGTATTCAACAGCGTCGCAGCGAAGCCCTTGTCGCTGGCGATCGAGACAGCATAGTCGACCTGCCGCAGATTGGCGCCCGCATCGGCGAAGCAGCGGAGCGGCACCTTGATCGTCGACACCTGACCCTTTGGCGCAGCCTTGACCGCCGCCGAGATGTCAAATGCCTTGCCGCCCAGTGCGAGGCTGACCGGCGCGCTGCCAGCAGCATCGATCCGCCAGTCGACGCGTAGCGCGAAGCTGTTGTTGAGCTGGCGCGACAGGTCGGCATAGGGGCCGGTCAATTCAAGTGTCGCCGGACCGGTCCAGGTGAAGGACTTGCCGTCTTCCTGCGCGCGCACGTCGACCGAGCGCGCTACGATCATGCCGCCGGGGCTCGCGATCGGCGCGGACTCGACCGGGCGCTTGCCACCCGCGTCGGTGATCGAAAGCACCCACGGCGCCCGCGCGCGTCCGCCCGAGAAGAAATTCTCGACATTCAGCGCCGCCGCGATGTCGACGCCGAGTTCTTCCGAAAGCTGCGGCACGGTCATGCTCGCGCCATATTTCAGGCCATAGCCGACCGGAAACTGCGGCTTTTCGACCGGCGAGCGCGCATCGGCGGGCCAGGCGAAGGGCAAGGTGCCGGTAAAGGCGCGCACCGTCTTGCCGTCCTTGCCCGCGACGAGCACGTCGGCGACGCCCACGCCCTGCGACCCCGGCAGCCAGCCCGCAACAAAGGCGTCGGCGGCGTTGATTTCGGGGTTGGTGAACATCGGCCGGCCCGACAGGAACAGCGCCACGACGGGAATGCCCGCCGCCTTCAGCTTCTTCAGCGTCGCGAGATCGGTCGCCTCCGACGGCTGATAGTCGAGCGTCGCCACATCACCCTGGAATTCCGCATAGGGCGCCTCGCCGAACACGACGATCGCAACGTCCGGCTTCTCCTTATAGACTCCGCCGTCGGACAGGGTCGCAACACCACCCGCATCGCGCACCGATTTGTTCAGCGCTTCCCAGATCGTCTGGCCATTGGGGAAGTCAGCGTGGGTGACATCGGTGCCCTGCCAGCTAATCGTCCAGCCGCCCGACTGGATCGCCATGCTGTCGGCGGCCGGGCCAGTGACGAGCACGCGCGCGCCGGGCTTGATCGGCAGGACGCTGCCGTTGTTTTTCAGCAGAACGAGCGACTTGGCGACCGCTTCACGTGCGATGGCGAGATGCCCGGGCGTACCGACCGCCTTCACCACGCTGCGATCGACATGGCCTTCAGGGAACAGCCCGAGCTTATATTTGACGCGCAAAATGCGCCGCACAGCATCGTCGAGCCGCGCGGCGGAAATCGTGCCGTCCTTCGCGTGCTTCAGCGTGGTCTCGTAGAGCCCCTTCCAGCTGTCGGGCGCCATGAACATGTCGAGCCCGGCGTTGATCGACTGCGCGCAGTCGGTGACGCTGCATCCCGCGACCTGCCCGTGCCCGTTCCAGTCGCCGACGACAAAGCCCGCAAAGCCCATCTTGTCCTTGAGCGCGTCGGTCAGCAGTCCCTTGTTGCCATGATGCTTGACCCCCTGCCAGCTCGAGAAGCTCGCCATCACGGTCAGCGCACCGGCGTCGATCGCAGCGGGATAGCCCATCGCATGTTTGGCGATCAGTTCCTTCTCGTCGATCTTGGCATCGCCCTGATCCTTGCCCTCGAAGGTCCCGCCGTCGGCAAGGAAATGCTTGGCCGTCGCGGCGACATGCTGCGCGTCGACCGTCTGGCCCACGACCAGTGATCCCTGCAGCCCCAGCACCATCGCCTTGGCATATTCGGCGATCAGCTTCGGGTCCGAGGCATAGCCTTCATAGCTCCGTCCCCAACGCAAATCCTGCGGGACAGCAAGCGTCGGAGCAAAGGTCCATTCGATTCCGCTACCGGCAATTTCGGCGGCCGTCACCGCACCGATGCGCTGGATCAGCTCCGGATCACGCGCGGCGCCGAGCCCGATATTGTGCGGGAAAAGCGTCGCTCCGGGGATATTGTTATGTCCGTGCACGGCATCGACGCCAAAGATGATCGGGATCGCAACGCCGTTCGCCTGCGGGCGCAGCGACACGGCACGGAAGTCGCCGACAAGCTTCGCCCAATCGGCCGCGGTCGAACGTTCGTTGCCGTTCGGGCCGCTGTTGCCGCCGGCCAAGATCGATCCGAGCGGATAGGTTTCGAGGTCTTTCGGCGTGATCGTGCTGATGTCGGCCTGGACCAGCTGGCCGACTTTCTGCTCGACCGTCATCTTCCTGATCAATGCGTCGATGCGTGCTTCGGTCTTGGGATCGGAAATCACCGCGGGACTTTTTGCCGCCGGCCATAATCCGGGGTGGACAGCCGCCGCGCCCGTCCCCGCATTTTCCTGTGCCGCCATAGCGGTTCCCGCCAGAAGCAGCGCAGTCGCGATCACCATTGCCTGTCGGCGCATTATTTCTCCCATCGCTCTAATGTGAACGTTATCAAAATTGCGTGTCGCATAGTGGCCGAATGAAATCAAGCGCTCTGTTTTCGGGGCTTCAGCGGAGCCGCGGCATCGTCGCAAGCAGGAGTACCGCGATTGCGGTCAGGCCCGCAAGTAACAGGAAAAGCGCGTCAAACCCGAAGCCGGGAACAAGCGAAATCGTCAGCCAGGGCATGATCAACGACGGCACCGTATTGGTCAGGTTGAAGATACCAAGATCGCGCCCCCGCCGGTCCGAACGCGGCAGGATACGCAGTGTCTGGCTGGCGTGGAGCGAGAGGAACACTGTCGTTGCGACACCGAACACGAGATAGCTCGCCTTTGCCATGTCGAGTTCGGTGGCAAAGGCCATACCGACCATTCCCGCCGCCGACACCGCAGCGCTGATGACAAGCGGCACGAAGGGCCGGCCGTTGCGGTCGGCCCAGCGTCCGCCGCCAAGTGCGATCGGGACCGCGAGCGTCAGTGCAAGCCCGAAAATACGTGCCTTTTCATTGTCGTGCATGTCAGGGTCGATCGACCGGAACCAGAAATAGAGATAGGCGAACAGCGCGGCTTCGGCGATCTGGACGAGTAATCGTGCAAGCCACATTCGTACGGCGGGACCGCTCGGACGCAGCGGGCGCGCATCGTCCGCGCGTGTCGGTGGCGCAGTCAGCTCCGGGAATGCGCGCGGGCGGCCCAGCAGCAACACCGGAAGCACGGCTGTCGCCACCAGCAGCGCGATCACGATCAGACGGTTGTCGCCCGATACCAGTCCGGGCCAGGTCACGAGTGCCCCCGACCAGGCGCCGAGCGCGGGCGAAAAGGCGAGCAGCCCGCCGAGCAATCCCTTTTGTTCGTCGGGAACGCAATCGCCTGCCCATGCGGCAAGCGGTCCGAGCATCATATTGAGCGCGAGCTGCCATCCGAAGATGATCCCGACCAGCCCCCATATGTCCCGCGCCAACGGTACAGACAGCAACAGCGCGATGCTTGCCGCCAGACCCGCCGCCACCCAGCCGCGCCGATTGCCTGTCCGGTCGCTGAGCCAGCCGAAACAGATACCGCCGGCACTGGCGGCGATCGCGCCGAAGAAGGTGACATATCCCAGTGTTTGTACATCGGCCGAACCCGCAAGCTCTGTCATCCGCGATGGCAGCCAGATCGTCAGGAACGGCACATAAGCGATCGCGCCGCCCGCCGAAGCGAGCGCGTAGAGCAGAAGGAAAGCGGTGAACTGGCGGCGCGGTGCGGCGGTATCAGCCACGGACGGCGGCAGGCGGTGCGGCGGTCGATCCGCGCTCGACGAGGCCGCCCTGTACGCGCGTCGGCTCAGTCGGTCGGGGGGCGCCGCGCTGCGCCGCGATGATCAGTTCGACCGCGCGCGAGGCGGTTTCGGCAACCGGCTGATCGACCGCCGTCAGCGGTGGCTGGGTAAAGCGGACAACGGGCGTGTTGTCGAAACTGACGATCGATAATTGCCCGGGCACGTCGAGACCGAGGTCGCGTGCGACTTCGAGCGTGGCGAGTGCCATCTGATCGCTGCTCGCAATGATCGCGGTGGGCGGATTGGCGCTATCCAGCAAGTGGTGCGCCGCGGCGACTCCCGACGCATAGGTAAAATCGCCCTCGGCGAGCAGGCCATCGACCGGCAAACCGGCCGTCGCCATTTCGCCTTTCCAGCCATCGATGCGCCAGCGGCTCAAACTATATTCGGGCGAGCCGGGGATGAAACCAATGCGTTTGTGGCCGAGATCGATCAAATGCCGCGCCGCGCGACGCGCCGACCCCTCGTCATCCATTGTCAATGCGATGCCCGCAGCCCCACCACGCGATCCGATACGCGCAAAGGGTATCTTTTGCTGGTCGAGCAGGCCGACGATCAGCGGATTATCCGAATGCGGCGGGGTCAGGATCACACCGTCGGGCTGCAGCGCCGCGATCGCCGCGCGCAGTTCGCGTTCGACATGGTCATTGTGCGTGTCGACAAGCTCGAAGATCATGCGATAGCCGAACTCGGCGCATTTCAGCATCCCGCCAAGCAGCATCTGGTCGACCCAGTCGACGCCCTGCCGCCCCTGCCAGTCGGCGATCGTGCGCTCGCGGTCGTTGATCGCGAGGATCAGATAGGATCGCGATCCGCTCATCCGCTGCGCCGCGATCGAGGGGACATAACCAAGCTTGTCGATCGACGCCTGGACACGCTCCTTCATCTCGGGGCGGACGTTGGGCTCGTTGTTGATGACGCGGCTCACCGTTTGCAGCGACACCCCCGCATCGGCCGCAACATGCTTGATCGTTACCGACTGCCGCCGACGCCCCATTATCTTCCCCGGTCCCCAATATTGCCGTCGTCGCTAACGGCATCGTCGCCACAATGCCAGCCGCGAACCCCTTCCGCTTCCATAATTTACACTCGCTACGCCGCTTGCGGGACCGCCGCACCGCAATAGCGGGCGACATAGTCCTGATGCGCGGGAAGGCTGGCAACGGTCTGACGCACCTCGCTGCGGATCGTTTCGAGCAGCCGCTCGAGTTCGTCGTCGCGCAGTTTTTCGGCGATCGGATGATAGCTTTGCGGCTCGATCCCCTGCCCCATCATCACCTGCACCCAGCTGTTTTCGGCAAACAGTTCCTCATTCTTGCGGAACACGCGGCCGGTTTCGCGGAACAATTCGATCTTCTGCGCAAGCGTGTCGGGAATCGGCATCGCGGCGCAATGACGCCAGAACGGGCTGTCGCGGCGGTTGGTCACCTTGTAGTGAAGCACGAGAAAATCGCGGATCTGGACCATGTCCTGCATTTGCTGTTCGTTGAACTCGGCGACGTCGCGTTCGCTGACGCGGCCCGCGGGCAGCATGCGGATGAAGCGCAGCACCGATCGCTGGATCAGGTGAATGGCAGTCGATTCCAGCGGCTCCATGAAGCCCGCCGACAGGCCGACGGCAACGCAGTTGCGATACCATTGGTGCCGCCGCGTGCCGGCCGTAAAGCGCAGGACGTTGGGATCGGTCAACGGGTCGCCTTCGATATTGCCGAGCATCCGGTCGAGTGCCGCGTCCTTGTCGAGATAGCGGCTGCAATAAACGATGCCATTACCGGTGCGGTGCTGCAGCGGGATGCGCCATTGCCATCCGGCGTCGTGTGCCATGACGCGCGTATAGGGTACGGGCGGATGGACGTTCGGCGTCTGGAGCGCGATCGCGCTGTCGCAGGGCAACCAGTTGCTCCAGTCGTCGAACCCGGCGTGAAGCGCACCTTCCATCAGCAGCGCGCGAAAGCCGGTGCAGTCGATGAACAGGTCGCCTTCGATCCGCCGGTCGCCGTCGAGGACGAGCGCCGCTATATCGCCGCTTTCGCAGTCGAGCTCGACGCGCGCGATCTTGCCTTCGATCCGCTTCGTTCCGTCGGCTTCGGCCATCCCGCGCAGGAAGCGCGCGTAGAGCCCGGAGTCGAGCTGATAGGCATAGTTCATACGGTCTTCGGGCAAGTGCGCGAACTTGCCCTCGATCGCCGCCTTTAGCTCCATGCAATAATCGTCATAGGGCTGCTCGTGCCCCTTGGTGCGGCCATAGAGCCAGAAATGCTGGAAGCCCGCGGACCAGTGATCCTTGCCGGTCAGGCCAAAGCTGTGGAAATATTGCGTCCCCAGATCCTTCCAGTCGTCGAACAATATGCCGAGCTTGAAGGTCGCCTGCGTCGCGCGCATGAAATCGGCTTCGTTGATGCGCAGGATGCGGTTGAAATTGACCAGCGGCGGAATGGTGGATTCGCCGACGCCGATCGTCCCGATCGCCTCGGATTCGACCAACGTCAGGTCGATTGCCGGTCCCAGCGTGCGCGCGATGGCGGCCGCGGCCATCCAGCCTGCCGTGCCGCCGCCCGCAATAACGATGCGCTGGACGCGCTTGTTTTCATTCATCGGCTGAGTGTCCTCAAGAGAAATGCGCGCAGGCGCCCGGCGCTTTCGGGAGTGAGGCGCGCCAGGATGCTGCGCGCTTTTTCGGGAATATGGTTTGTGACCTGCTCGCCATTCTCGAACACATAATGATCGAACAAGTCGCGCCAGATCGCCTTGTCCTCCGGCGGCAAGTCACGGATCGCAAGGATCGCATGGTTGAGCGCGACCTGCGGCTGCCCCAACCAGGCGGGCGTGCTCCGCCACCAATAATTGACCAATATGTTGAAAGCTTCGAGCCCCTCGACATGGTGCCACCACATCGACGGGATGAAAATCGCATCGCCGGGTTCAAGCTCGACGGTCTGCGCCTCGGCCATCGCATCGACAAATCGCGGGTGCGCGGCGAGGTCCGGGGCATCGAAATCGACCATGCTGACGACACGGCCCGCAGGCGTGTTGTCGATAGGCCCCAGATAGAGATTGCGGAACTGGTGCGGCGGAAACAGCGTGAAGCGCCGCCGCCCGACCGCGCAGCACGCCAGATTGTCGGGAAAGTCGTTATGCGCGGCAATCTGCGTGCGCGTGCCGATCCAGATGCTCCTGATCGGGTCGCGGTCGCCAAGGTTGATCCTGTTCGCCTCGTCGAGCCCGTCGAAATGCGACGGGATATCGATCGACGCGAGATAGACGGTGCGGCTTTCGCCGCGTTCCTCGGCCGCGTCGATGCCGCCAAAAATGTCGGCGAGCTTGCCCGTCCCGATGCGGAAATTCATTTCCATTTCGGCGTCGTAGAACAGCCGCCCGTCGTGTCCCGGCGCGCCGATCGACACCTTGAACGGACGGTCGCGCGCATGGTCGAGCAAATAGCGCCGCGCGTCACGGGCAGACCGCTTGCCTGCTTCGACCAACGGCCAGTCGGCGACGAGACCGCGAAGAACAAAGGGCTCGCGCGCGCCTTCCAGCAACGCGTCGAGCCCTGCCCCCTTGTTCCATTCGCGCTCGGGCACCGGCGCGAGGCGGTCGTATATGGCGCGGTTGCGCTCAGCCACCGGCCAACCTGCGGTTCTTTCGCGCCACGAGCACCGACAGTTGCGACAGCGACGCGAGCGCCATGAACATCGGCATCAGATGCCCAGCCGCATGGAGCGCGCCGAGCGCCTCCCCATCGAGCGAGCGCAACCTGCCTTCATCGACGATGTGGAAGCCGACGAGCGAATGGATCGATCCGTCGTCGAGGGTCACTTCAAGGCTGAACGGTTCGAGCAGGTCATAGGCGAGCAGCGCGTCGTAAAAGGCACCGCTCTCGCGATACCCTTCGTCGAGGTCGCCAAGCCGCCCGGCGATCTCGTCAAGGTAAGGGGTCGCCATACCGTCGGCGTCGAACAGCCTTACGCCCTCCCCCGTCGCGGCAATGCGCGGATGGTCCATATCGATATGAACCTGCCCCGGACCGTCCCCGCTCGCCGGGCGACCGATCAGGAACGGCTGGATCGCGATCGACAGCGGGCGATAGCGCGCGTCCCAGCGATCGCCATCGAGGAACAGATTCTCGCCACTCTCGAACCCGAACATCGCCAGCGCGGAAAAATCCTCGCGGCCGGTTTCGCGGCGGAACAGGATCGGGAAATGCGCCTGCACACGGCGGAACTCGCTCGGGATCGTCAGCGTCGCCATTATTTCGTCGCCAAGTTCCGCTCCGGCATTGGTCCGGATGCGCAGATCGCGGTGGGTCTTGTTGTCGAGGACGGCGTGACGGGTCATCAAATTCCTTTCTTATCGCGCCGCAGCGACACCGGGTTCGCCATGCAGCGCGTCGAGATAGTCGCGATTGGCGGGCAGCGCCGCGGCGAGCGCGCGAGCGCGTTGCCGGCTCTCTGCAAGCAATGCCGCTGCCCGCTCGCTGGCGGGCAGACCGGGCGGCGCCGGATAGCCCATGCCGTAGAGGATATATTGGTGACTTTCGGCCGAAAAAATCTCATCGACGCGCGGGAAATCCCAGGACGACGGCGGCTGGTCACGCCACAATTGCAGCATTTCGCCGAGCCGCGGCGGAATGTGCGCCGGATCGCGCTGCGCCAGCCAATAGGGTTCTTCGCGCCGACTGAGCGCGTAGTGGAGCTTGAGAAATTCGACGATGCGATCCCAGCGATAGCGGAACAGCTCGTTGAAACGGTCAGCGTGGATCGGCAGAGCCGCACGCCGTGCGGGGAAATTGTCGATGAGCGCTTTCAGCGACAATTCGATCATCACGATCGCCGACGCCTCCAGCGGCTCGATGAAACCCGCCGACAATCCGATGGCGACGCAATTACCTTCCCAGAACCGCGCACGGTGCCCGGTTGGAAAGGTCAGGCGGCGCGCCGGGACTTCGGGCGCATCGGGCAGGACGCGCGCGATATAGGCCCGCAAGGTCGCCTCGGCCGTATCATCGTCCATGAACCGGCTGGCATAGACGCAGCCGATGCCACGGCGCCCCGGCAGACCGATGTCCCAGACCCAGCCCGCGACGTGCGCGGTCGACACCGTCTGCGACGCGATCGGGCTACCGGGGGCAACCGGGACCTGTGCAGCGAGCGCGCGGTCGTTGATCAGGATGTCGCCGCGATCGATCCACCCGACGCCCAGATGATGGCCGATCAGCAGCGCAGCATGGCCGGTGCAATCGATGAACAGGTCGCCCGCGATGCCGCCGTTCTGACGTGTCGCGACCGACGCGATGCCGCCATCGCCGTCGCGCGCCACGTCGACGACATGATCCGATATATGGCGCACGCCGAGCCGCTGGACCGCATGCGCCGCGAGCAGCGCCGCAAATTTGCCGGCATCGAGATGATAGGCGTAGTTCGCCGCCCCCTGATAGTCGGGCATCGCGCGTTGGCGCGGCGCGAGGTCCAGAGCGCAAACATGTGCCTGCGCAGTCATTGCCGCCGCGAACGGCAGTTCGGGCGCCCACTCCTGCCACGCAGCGAGCAATTCGGCGGTCGGTGCGGCGGGTGGTGACGTGAACGGGTGCTGATAGCGGTCATTCTCGGCACCGGTCACCCAGCCGTCGAACCGCGATCCCTGTTTGAACGACGCATCGCAGGCGGCGAGAAATTCCGCTTCTCCTATGCCGATCGCCGCCAGCGTCGCGCGCATCGTCGGCCAGGTGCCCTCCCCAACACCGATCGTGGGAATATCGGGCGCCTCGATCAACGTGACATCGAGCTTTCCCGCACGGCGGGCACTGGCGAGGAGGCACGCCGCGAGCCAGCCGGCGGTACCGCCGCCCACGATGACAACCCTCTCGATCGCGCTATCCATTGCCGTCGATCCTAAGCCAGCTTGCCGCCCCCGTCACGCAAAAGAGCCGCGCCCCGAAAGGCGCGACCCTCGTGCCTGCGACCCGGCGAAAATGGTCCATCCGTCCTAGAAGCTGAACCTGACCCCCGCCGCGTAGCGCGCAAAGCCCGGCGATACGAAGGTGACATTATTGGTATGCCGGAGATGCTTGCGCTGGCCTTCTCCGGTCAGGTTGATCGCCTCGACAAAGGCCGTGAGCCCGGGGATGAATTCATAGCTCGCACTGGCGTCGATCTGCCAATATGCTTCGGTATAGGTCGGATTGGGGCCCGTTCCTGAAAGGAATTCGTCGCGCCAGTTCCACGCTACGCGTGCCTGAATTGGCCCCTTGTCATAGAAGGCGACCGCGTTGGCTGTGTCGCTGAGACCGACAAGCGCGAACTGTGCCACCGTCGATGGCTGCGTATTGTCATAGGTCGCGTCGCCGTTGACGATCGTATAGTTCAGGATCACGCCGAAGCCGGTTTCCCAGAAGCTGTGCTGGAGCGCAAACTCCCAGCCGTTGAGCGAAGCGGTCTGATCGCTGTTCACGGGCGTCGTGATCTCGAAATTGACCAGCGGATCGCCTGGTGCGGCGTTGATGATATTACCCGTCACCGTGTCGGGGAAATTGGTGATGATATACTGGCGGATCTGCGCGACCGTCGCGTTGGCACCAAGCGCAGCCAATGCGGCATTCCAGCGCGGCCCTTCGACCGGCGTGGTGAGCCCGAATGCGCTGCTGTCGATGCGCGTCGAGGATATGAAATTGCTCACATCTTTATGGAAATAACCCGCCGAAATATAGCTGTCACGGGCGTAATACCATTCGGCCGACAGATCGATATTCTTCGATTTGTATGGGATCAGCCCCGGATTGCCCTGCGCCCCGCCGCCGCCGCCGACACGGAACAGCGTATCGATCGTCCGGCCGCCTTGCATCAGATCATAGCTCGGACGCGCAATGGTATGACTGTACGATGCACGCAGCTTGACATCCTCCATCGGCGAGATGTCGAAGTCGACCGCAGGCAGCCAATTGTCGTAGGATCCCTTGAACCGCGTGAAATCGCTCTCGCCCGAAAAGACGACGTTGAATTCATTGTCGCCCACCCAGGTGGTCGTCACGGGAACCGGCACCAGAGCCGCGGACGAAATGTCGGTCGTCTCATAGCGGATTCCCGCAACAAGATGCGCCGGATTATCGAACAGGTCGAACACGGTTGCGACCTGCAGATAGGGTGCCAGCGTCTTTTCCGTGATGCGCCGGTCGGTGTTGAAGTTGGCCAGACAGGTGCCGAGCTGCGCCGAACCCGTCGCCGGATTGCTGCACGACTGGAAATTCTGCTCGATCAGATCGGCCATGCGCTCGAAATCGAAAGTATAGAAGCTTCCGATCATCCCCTCCCGCGCGAAGCCCGGGAATTTATCGGGCAGCGTAACGAGCGAGAAAATGTCGTCTGGAATGCTCGATGCCGGCCCCGCACCGCCCCAGGTGTCGTCGTTCTGGATCGTCCCGAAGGCCGAGCGCACCTTGCTGTCGACATAGGATACGCCGAAATCGATACTGTCGAGGAAGCCTCCGTCATGGTCATATTGACCACGCAGTTGCACCTGATTGATCCGGTTGCGGAAAAAGGCGTTGCGGAACGCATTGCCCGTCGGCGTAATCAGCGCCGGGTTCAGCGGATCGATGCCGGGGAACATGCCATAGGAAATGATAGGCAGATCATTCTCGAAATTGAGCGTCTGGTTCTGGACGCCAAAGACGGCATTGCCCAGCGACATGCTCGAGCCAAAACGGTTGACCGGATTCACCTCGGCGGTCGAATGATGGCCGTCGAGTTCGAAGGTGACGCCATCCGGCCCCTTCCATTCCAGATTGACGCCTAACGACTTGTTCTCTGCGCGGTTTTCCGTCAGCGCGCCGCTGTACGACAGATCCTTTCCACCATAGAGCGCGTTCGGTCCGGGAACTCCGGCGGGCGCCGGAAATCGCTCGGTGTAAAACAGCGGGCCGGCGATCGGACCATCGGTCCATGCGCTCGACGTATCTTCATGGTTGAACCACACGCCGACATTGCTGTTGCGGTTTTCGACCGTGTTGCGCGCGTAGGTATAGTCGATCGTTGCGGTGAACGCATCGCTCGGGCGAAATTGCAGTACAGCCTGCCCGTTGATGCGCTCGCGATTGACGTCGTTGAGATCGTAGGACGCGTTCTGCGGGACCTGATATACATCGGTCGGGCCGGGCCGGTTGGTGATGTTTGCCGCACGCGGCGTACCCGGCTGCGCCAGCGAACCCCAGTTGTTTTCGCTGCCGAGATAGCCATCGCGCCAGCCGACGTTGGCGGTATTCTCGCTCGATTTGCGCTTCTGGTACGACCCGGTGATCAAAATACCGATCGTGTCGTTCGCGAAGGTCGTGCTGAGAATGCCTGATACTTCGGGCGTGATCGGATCGCCCGCATTGCGCGACGAATCATACACGCCCTTGACCGAAAGACTGCCGCGCAACCCCGGCTTGTCGAGCGGGCGCGGTGTACGAAGGTTGATGACCGAACCGATCCCGCCCGATTCCATCGTGACGCGGCCGCTCTTGTAGACCTCGACCCCGGCGATGCCTTCCGAAGCGATGTTGTCGAAGTCGAACGAACGCGAGGATGGTGCGTTGTCGCCGCCGCCGATCAGCGCGGTCGGCATTTGACGGCCGTTCAATGTCACAAGATTGAATTCGGGACCGAAGCCGCGAACCGTCACGAGCGATCCTTCGCCGTTCGAGCGATCGATCGACACGCCGGTGATGCGCTGCAGCGATTCAGCGAGGTTGGTGTCGGGGAATTTGCCCATGTCTTCGGCGGAAATAGCATCGACGACACCCTGTGCCTGACGCTTGATATCGGCCGATGCGGCAAGACTGGCGCGGATGCCGGTGACAACGATTTCATCGCCGTTCACTTCGCCATCAGCCGGAGCTTCCTGCGCAACCGCCGCTTGCGCCATGCCCATCAAGGACAGCGCCGATGTGCCGACCAGAAATTTGGCAATCCACTGCTTTTGAGACGCCCGCATCCCCATTCCTCCCAAATCAACCGCTCGTTTATTGGCGGCGTTCCCGTTATGTGAACGTTATCTAAATGGGAACGTTCTCATTGTCAACGCATCCGCTGTCAGATTTGCGTCATGATAGCGTTGGTTTTTGTACAGCAAACGTATGCAATACGGCGGTGCGCGAAAGAAAATGAGTCTGCTATCAGCGCAGTCAAGATGATCTCACGGCACGAGTCAGCCGGCCCCGGCGGCCGGTCGCCCCTTCCAGCCGCTCGTTGTCGTTGGCGAATACTCATCGTCACAACACGGGATAGTTGAGACCATAATATCCATAGATGGTTTGGGTGTATTCGTCGGTATATTCGGGCACATCCTCACGCGCATAGCGCGGCGCGGCGGTCAGTTTGTCCTTGGCGATGTCGACCACATAGCCGCCCTTCCCGGTATCGTAGGTCAGCATGTCCCACGGAATCGGATAATGGTCGCTGCCGAGACCGAAGAGGCCGCCGAATTCCATGACGGCATATTCGCTGTTGCCCGACCTTTTGTCGATCATGACGTTGGCGATCGTGCCGAGCTTTTCATTCTGCGGATTGTACACCTTGGTACCCTCGACCTTGTCCGACGAAATCAGACGGTGGGTTCCGGTGCGTTCGAGCGTGTCGGCCATGAGATATTCTCCTCTGGCGTCGGAGGCGAAGCACGGGCCGGAGGAGCCGGCCGTGCCGCCCCCGTCCAAGCAACGAGGCCCGCGCATCAGAGTTGCTCTGTTCGTCGTAAAGAAGAGGCCGCCCGAAGAAAGGCGCGATCAGCGACTCCAGCGCGCGAAAATCGCCGTGGGCAGCAAGAGCCCCCTCGCCTCTTCGCGCACCGCCAGTTCGCCGCATTCGACCGTTCCGGGCAGATCGGCGAAAAGCTGGGCCAGAAGCTCGCCGATCGCGAGCGCTGACATGCGCACGGCGTAGACGGTGAGGAAGAGCGCGCGACTGTCTGCGTCGAGCAGTTGGCGGCAATCGGCGAGCAGCGGCGCGAGCCCCTCCTCGATCTGCCAGCGCTCGCTCCCGGGGCCGCGGCCGAATTTCGGCGGATCGAGCAGGATCGCATCGTAACGCCGTTCGCGCCGCACTTCGCGCGCGGTGAACTTGCCCGCATCGTCGACGATCCAGCGGACCGGCTTGTCCGCCATGTCGGCGAGCGCCGCATTCTCGCGCGCCTGACCGACCGACTTTTTCGACGCGTCGACATGCGTGACCGATGCCCCCGCTGCGGCAAGCGCCTGGCTGCCAACGCCGGTATAGCCGAAGAGATTCAGGAAGGCGGGGTCACTCTTGTCCGCCACCCTTTCACGCAGCCAATCCCATACGGGTGCCATGTCGGGGAAAAAACCGAGATGGCGAAAGGGGGTGCACTGGGCGGTGAAGCGCGTTTCGCGCCAGCCCAGCGGCCAACCTTCGGCAGGGACGGGCTTGTTGTAATACCAGCGGCCGCCGCCATCGTCGTCCGAGGCGGGAACGAATTCGCCGTCGGCGGCGTCCCATTCGCTGGCAGGCAGCGCGGGCGCCCACATCGCCTGCGGTTCGGGACGGATGAAACGATAGCGGCCATAGCGTTCGAGCTTGCGCCCGTTACCGCTGTCGACCAATCCATAATCGTCCCATGCTTCGCCGACGAGCGTGACGAGAGGCAGAAGGTCAGCCACGCGCCGCTTCCGCGAGCACGAACGCCTTAACCGCATCATAATCGCCCGGCAGGCGCGTGTAGCGTTCCTCGCGGTCGAACAGATTGCCGAGCCGCGCGGGAAGCGCCGGGCGCACCCCGGTCGCGCGCTCGACCGCCTCGCGGAACTTCGCCGGGTGCGCGGTCGCGAGCGTGACGACGGGAACGTCGGCATCGATCTCGAGCTGGCGCGCCGCGGCGAGGCCGACCGCGCTGTGCGGGTCGATCAACTGACCGCCCTTCTCCTGCGCCCAGCGCAGCGCGAGCGACATTTCGTCGCCGTCGATGCTGGCGCTCGAGAACAGCCCGCGCGCGCCGCCCAGCATGTCGGCGGGGATAGTCATCGCGCGGTTTTTGTCGAACGCGCCCATCATCCCTGTGATCGCAGTGCCATCGCGGCCCGACAGGTCGAAGAGCAGCCGTTCGAAATTGCTGCTGACCTGGATGTCCATGCTCGGCGTCGCGGTCGGGGTGACGGTGCCCGCGCTGTAATCGCCGCTGGTGAGCGCGCGGTGGAGGATGTCGTTGACGTTCGTCGCGACGACAAGCCTTGCGACGGGTAGTCCCATCTGCGCCGCGACATAGCCCGCGAACACATCGCCGAAATTGCCGGTCGGGACGCTGAACGCGACCGGACGGTCGGGACCGCCCAGGCGGACGGCGGCGTAGAAATAATAGACGACCTGCGCCATCAGCCGCGCCCAGTTGATGCTGTTCACCGCCGACAGCGT
>JALDYH010000238.1:0-5480 GCA_032154175.1 Sphingopyxis sp.
CGAGCGTGTCGATCATCGCATCATAGGTGGCGCGGCGGTTCTCGGGGGTCGATCCCGGCATCGCGCCGTCCCAGATCGTCTGGCCGTCGACCATGCCCATGACATAGAACCAGCTGCCGACGACATCGTCGTCGGTGCAGAGGCCATATTGGCGCGCGACGGGGAAGCCGGTCTTATGGAGGCCCGCCTGCACCTTATATTCGCGGTCGACCGCATGCGCCGACGGCAGCAGCGGGCCAAAGGGCTTGCGGCGCAGCACATAATTGCCCGATGGCGCCGAAATCTTGTAGGTCGGGTTCGACTGGCCGCCGGCGAACTTGCCCTGCGTCAGCGGGCCTTCGAAACCCTCGACATGGGCTTCCATCCACGCGGTGAGCTTCGCTTCGTCGAGCACATCGGCGCCCTCGGGCGCGACGGTGCCGCTGAAGGCCTTTTGCGCGTCGAGCGTCATTGGTCGAACACGATCACCGACCGCGCGGCATCGCCCTTCTTCATCTTGTCGAACCCTTCGTTGATCGCCTCGAGCGGGATCGTCTCGGCGACGATGCTGTCGAGGTCGAGCAATCCGCGCAGGTAGAAATCGACGAGGCGCGGGATATCGACGGGGAAGCGGTTGCCGCCCATGATCGCGCCCTGCAATTTCTTGCCGCTGAGCAGGTCCATCGCCGAGAGGCCGACCTTTTCCGACAAGGGCATCATGCCCAGGATCGTCGCGGTGCCGCCGCGGCGCAGCGAGGCGACCGCAAGGCTGGCCGAAGCCGGACGCCCGACCGCCTCGATCGCATGATCGACGCCGCCCTTGGAAATTTCGAGGATCTGCTTCGCGGCATCGTCCGACAGCGCATCGACGACGTCGGTGGCGCCGAGCTTTATCGCGAGCTCGCGCTTCTCGGGCACCGGATCGGCGGCGATGATGCGCCCCGCGCCGGCGATCTTCGCGGCGTTGATCGTCGCGAGCCCGACGCCGCCACAGCCGACGACCGCGACGGTCTCGCCCGGGGTCACCTTGCACGCGTTGAAGATCGTGCCCGCGCCCGTCGTCACCGCGCAGCCGATCACCGCGGCGCGGTCGAGCGGCATCTCTGGATCGATCGCGACGCACGCATGTTCGTGAACCAGCATGGTCTCGGAGAAGGCCGAGAGGTTCAGCATCTGGTTGACCGGCGACCCGTCGGGGCGTGTGATGCGCGGCGCCGAACCGGCGGTACGGCGGGTGTCGCCGCCCATGCACAGTGACATGCGGCCGCTGACGCAGAATTCGCAGTGGCCGCAGAACGCCGAAAGGCAGGTGACGACCGCGTCGCCGACCCTGACCGTGCGGACTTCGCTGCCGACCGCCTCGACGATTCCCGCAGCCTCATGGCCGGGGATCGCGGGCAGGGGATGCGGATAGGCGCCGTCGATGAAATGCAGGTCCGAATGGCAAAGCCCGCAGGCGGCGGTGCGGATGCGCACCTCGTGCGGGCCGCAGTCGGCGATAACGACATCCTCGATCGACAGCGGCTTGCCCGGCTCGATCAGTATCGCGGCTTTGGTCACAATATCTCTCCGAATTCAGGTTTTAACGCGACACCCCGACGTCGCCCGACGAAAAGCCCGGCTCGCTCGCTTCGCTGTGCCTGGCGAATTCGATACGCGCGATCGCGCGCTCGTGGACTTCGTCGGGTCCGTCGGCAAGGCGCAGGGTGCGCTGGTGCGCATAGGCCTTGGCGAGCCCGAAATCCTCCGACACGCCGGCGCCGCCATGCGCCTGGATCGCATCGTCGATGATCTTGAGCGCCATGTTCGGCGCCTGCACCTTGATCATCGCGATCTCGGCCGCGGCGGTCTTGTTGCCGACCTTGTCCATCATGTCGGCGGCCTTGAGGCAGAGCAGGCGGGTCATCTCGATATCGATGCGCGCGCGGGCGAGGCGATGTTCCCAGATGCTGTATTCGGCGACCTTCTTGCCGAAGGCGACGCGCGACTGGAGCCGCTTCGCCATCTTGGCGATCGCTTCTTCGGCGACGCCGATCGTGCGCATGCAGTGATGGATGCGCCCCGGCCCGAGGCGCCCCTGCGCGATCTCGAAGCCGCGACCCTCGCCGAGCAGCATCGCCTCTTCGGCGTTGACGCGCACGTCCTTCAGCTCGATTTCCATATGGCCGTGCGGCGCATCGTCATAACCGAAGACGGGCAGGTGGCGGAGGATGTTCACCCCCGGAGCGTTCAGCGGCATCAGCACCATCGACTGCTGCGCGTGGCGCTTGGCGGCAAAGTCGGTCTTGCCCATTACGATCGCGACCTCGCAGCGCGGGTCGCCCGCGCCCGACGACCACCATTTGGTGCCGTTGATGACATAATCGTCGCCGTCGCGCTCGATCCGCGTCTCGATATTGGTCGCGTCAGAGGACGCCACTTTCGGCTCGGTCATCAGGAAGGCCGAGCGGATCTCGCCGTTCATCAGCGGCAGCAGATATTTTTCCTTCTGCGCGCGCGTCCCGTAACGGTGGAACACTTCCATGTTTCCGGTGTCGGGCGCCGAGCAGTTGAACACCTCGCTCGCAAAACCGACGCGGCCCATTTCCTCGGCGCACAGCGCATATTCGAGGTTGGAAAGGCCGGGGCCTTCGAACTCGATCGTCTCGTCGACATGGTGGTGCGCCGCCGACTTGGGCGGCATGAACAGGTTCCAGATGCCGGCCTCTTTCGCTTCGGCCTTCAGGTCCTCGACGATCTGGATCACCTTCCAGCGATCGCCGGCCTTGTCCTGTTCGTTATAGGTCGGGACGGCGGGGCGCACCTTGCGCTCGATGAAGTCGCGGACGCGGTCGCGCCAATAGACCTGCCGGTCGGTGAGGTCGAAGTCCATGCGTCATCCTTCCCTTTACGTTTACGTAAGCCCATGGACCGATTCGCCCATGCTTGCCAAGCCCTGCGGCCCGAAAATTACACCCGTTCGCCGCCGCGCGCATTTTTCCGTTACGGATGCGCGCGCGGGGCCTCCGCTGCGGCGGCCGCCATCGCCGCGACGCGCGCTTCATGGTCGGCGCGCGAAATCGGGAAGCGCGAGATGAACCAGATGCTCGCGAGCGCGAAGAGGATCAGTACCCCGAGGAAATAGGTTGCGAGATTGTCGAGGATCATCTGGTCGACCTGCCCCGGCTTGGCCTGCGCGGGGAAGCTCGCGGCGCCGATGATCTGCCCGGTCAGGAACAGCCCGACCCCGGTCGCGCATTTCTGGAC
Organism: Sphingopyxis sp.; assembly: GCA_032154175.1. GTDB lineage: Bacteria > Pseudomonadota > Alphaproteobacteria > Sphingomonadales > Sphingomonadaceae > Sphingopyxis. The sequence continues at coordinate 3,226 of JALDYH010000238.1, forward strand.
GAAGAAATAGGCCGAGAAGAAAATGCCCTCGGACCGTTCGCCCGTCTGTTCCTGCGACGCCTCGACGATGTCCGACGCCATCGACTGCGCGAGCATCATCGACGCCACCGAAAAGGCGTTCGAGATGGTGATCAGCGTGAACAGCGTCGGGATCAGCGCCGCATCGCCATTGGCCGGGAACAGCCCGGCAAAGCGCAGCAGATAGGGCGAGACCCCGAAGCACAGCGCCAATATCCCCGCCGCCACCGCGCCGGTGCGCTTTTCCATGCGCTTCTGTAGCAGCCCGACGACGAGGAAGGCGCCGACCACCCCGACGAACAAAGTCGCCGAATAGGCGATGAAGCCCGCCTGCGGCATCAGCCAATAATAGGTGAGCAGATAGGCGGTGATCGAGAAGGTCAGCCCTTGGTTGACGAAGGCGAAAACCGAGCTACCGAGCAGCACGAGGAACGCCTTGTTCGACAGGATCGTCTTGATCCTGCGCAAGGTCTGGCCGAGCGGCAGGTGCGTCGGCGGGGCGGCGTCGGGATGCGCGAGGCGCCGGTGCGTCGTCCACGCCGACACGCTGGTCGCGAGGATCATCAGCACCGCGCCGGTCCAGCCGTAAAGCTGGTAGCCGTCGAGGTTGAGCTGGCCGACCGGATATTTTTCGCTGGGGACGAGGAAGAAACCGAAGGCCAGCGTCAGCATGACGAGCCCGCCCGCCCAGCCGAAGACGAAACGCCAGCGCGTCAGCGAGGTGCGTTCGTCATAATCGCTCGACAGCGCGGGCACGACCGACAACGCGGGGATTTCGTAACAGGACACCGCGGCGCGCATCAGGAAGGCGAAGAGCAGCAGATAGCCATAGAGCCATTGCTGCTCGATCGACGGCGGATGCCACAGCATGATCCATGCAAAGGCCATCGGCAGAATCGCCCCGTACATCCACGGATGGCGCTTGCCCCAGCGACTGTGCGTCTTGTCGCTCCAATAACCGACCATCGGGTCGATGATGGCGTCCATGAACAGGGCGAGGAGCAGGATCAGCCCGACGATGCGCGCGTCGAGCCCCAAAACCTGATTGTAGAGCAGCATCAACAGCGTCGCGAAGCCATTGTCCTTGACGCCATAGGCGATACTGCCGAAGCCATTGCCCAGCTTGATGCGCAGCGGCAGCTTGTCGGACGGCGGCAGCACGCTCGCCGCGGCGCCGCTCACGCGGGCGCTCCCGCCTTCGCTGCCGCCTCCATCGCGACCAGCGTGTCGAACATGCCGGGGCTTTCCTTGTCCCAGGCGTGGCGCTGTCCGATCGTCAGCCCGCCGTCGACCAGCAGGTGCGTGCCAGTCATGAAGCTGGATTCCTCGCTCGCGAGGTAGGCGACGGCGTTGGCGATATCCTCGGGCTGGCCGCCGCGCGCGACGGGCTGCGCCTGCGCGCTCATTTCGGCGATCACCGCATTGGCCTGCGCCTTGAGGTCACCCGGAACCTCGAGCGACGCGGTGAAGATATTGGTGTTGATGAAGCCCGGGCAGATCGCGTTCACGCGGATGCCATATTGGGCGAGGTCGGTCGCCGCGACCTTCGACAGGTGCAGCACCCCCGCCTTCGCCACGGCATAGGCGATCGGCGAATAGCCCGCACCCAAGGCCGCGACGCTCGCGGTGTTGACGATGCTCGCGCCCTTGCGATGTTTCATATGCGGCGCGGCGTAGCGGATGCCCATCGCAACCGATTTCAGCACCAGGTCCATCGTGCGGTCCCAGCCTTCGGGCGAAATCTCGTCGATCGGGGCGCGGTCGCCGCCCGCGGCGGCATTGTTGAACACGATATCGATCCCGCCGGCCTTCGCCGCGGCGGCGTTCATCAGCGCCTCGATATCGGCGGGGACGGTGACGTCGCAGCGGACGAAGTCGATCTTGCCGTTCGATTGTTCGGCGAGCGCGCGCCCGCCGGCTTCGTCGATGTCGGCGGCAAAGACATGAGCGCCCTCGCCGGCGAGTTTCAGCACCGCCGCCTTGCCGATGCCCGATGCCGCGCCGGTGACCACGGCGACCTTGCCTGCGAATCGCATATCCTGCTCCCGTTTTGTTTTGCGACCTAAGCTTAGGCGCGTGGAAAAGCGCGTCAACGGGCCGCAATCGGACGCTACGGCGCCGTAACGGCAGGTTGTCCCGCCCAAGTTGACGCTTGCGTAAAGCAGCGAAGCGGACGTAGATTTACGCCAGAAGAGGAGCCAAAAGGATGAGCGAACTGGACGCTTTCCGCACCGAAG
>JALDYH010000239.1:0-5426 GCA_032154175.1 Sphingopyxis sp.
CGATGAACCGCATCGGCGCCAAGGCGGTGTCGGGCGAAGGCGGCGAAGCGAGCGAACGCTACCGCCCATATGCCAATGGCGACAACGCCAACAGCAACATCAAGCAGATCGCGTCGGGCCGCTTCGGCGTCACCGCCGAATATCTCGGCGCGTGCGACGAGATCGAAATCAAGGTCGCACAGGGCGCCAAACCCGGCGAAGGCGGCCAGCTTCCGGGCTTCAAGGTCACCGAGTTCATCGCCCGCCTTCGCCATGCGACGCCCGGCGTGACGCTCATCTCACCCCCGCCGCACCACGACATCTATTCGATCGAGGATCTCGCGCAGCTCATCTACGATCTCAAGCAGATCAACCCGAAGGCGCGCGTCTGCGTCAAGCTCGTCAGCTCAGCGGGCATCGGCACCGTTGCGGCGGGGGTTGCGAAGGCCCACGCCGACGTCATCCTCGTCGCGGGCAATACCGGCGGCACCGGCGCCTCGCCGCAGACGAGCGTCAAATATGCCGGGACGCCGTGGGAAATGGGCCTCAGCGAAGTCAATCAGGTGCTAACCCTCAACGGCCTCCGCCACCGCATCCGTCTCCGCACCGACGGCGGGCTCAAAACCGGGCGCGACATCGTCATCGCCGCGATCCTCGGCGCCGAGGAATTTGGCATCGGCACGCTCAGCCTCGTCGCCATGGGCTGCATCATGGTACGCCAGTGCCACAGCAACACCTGCCCCGTCGGCGTCTGCACGCAGGACGAGAAACTGCGCCAGAAATTCACCGGCAGCCCCGAGAAGGTGATCAACCTGATGACCTTCATCGCCGAGGAGGTGCGCGAAATCCTCGCCAAGCTGGGCGTCACAAGCCTCGACGAGGTCATCGGCCGCACCGAGTTGCTGCGTCAGGTCAGCCGCGGCGCCGAGCATCTTGACGACCTCGACCTCAACCCGATCCTCGCGAAGGTCGACGCGCCCGACGATCAGCGCCGGTCGCAAGGCCCGAGCTTCCGCAACCCGGTTCCCGACAGTCTCGACGCGCAGATCCTTAACGACGCCAGACCGCTTTTCGAACGCGGCGAGCGCATGCAGCTCACGTACAACGTCCGCAATACGCACCGCGCCGTCGGCACCCGCCTGTCGGCCGAGGTCACCGCGCGCTTCGGCATGAAAGGCCTCGCCGACAATCATGTGCAGGTGCGCCTGCGCGGCACTGCGGGGCAGTCGCTCGGTGCCTTCCTGTGCCAGGGCGTCACGCTCGAAGTCTTCGGCGACGCCAACGACTATGTCGGCAAGGGCCTGTCGGGCGGCCGCATCGTCGTGCGCCCGACGGTGTCGAGCCCGCTCGTCAGCCAGCATAACAGCATCATCGGCAACACCGTCCTCTATGGCGCGACCGCGGGCACCTTGCTCGCGGCGGGTCAGGCGGGCGAACGTTTTGCAGTCCGCAACTCGGGCGCGCATGTCGTCGTCGAAGGCTGCGGCGCCAACGGCTGCGAATATATGACCGGAGGCACCGCGGTGATCCTCGGCCCCGTCGGCTCGAATTTCGGCGCGGGCATGACCGGCGGCATGGCGTTCATCCTCGACACCGACGACCAGTTCGAGCGCCGCGCCAACGGCGAATCGATCGTATGGCAGCGGCTCGCGAGCAGCCATTGGGAGGCCGTGCTCAAGGAATTGGTCGAAGATCACGCCAGGGCCACGGGCAGCAAATGGTCCGCCGAAGTCCTCGCTGACTGGGACCGCTGGCGCGATCGCTTCTGGCAGGTCTGCCCGAAGGAAATGCTGAGCCGCCTGTCGCACTCGCTGAATGAGGAGGAGGTCGAAGTCGTCGCGGCAGAATGACCCGTCGCAGCGGCGGAGCGATCCATCGCATCGTCACAAGACGTTCAGCCCAGCGAAAGCGTCGCTCTACTAAGAACGCCGCCTTGCCGAACCTTGCGTCCTTCGAAAGGATGAAGTCATGACCCGTTTCGCCCTGATCGCCCTCCCCCTGCTCGCGCTCGCCGCGCCACTGCCAGCGGCTGCCCATGAAATGCAGGGCGCCGTCGCGACGCTCAACGACCCCGTCGCGCAGGACCGGATGGCCGATACCATCACCGCGATGGTCGGCGCGCTGATGCAGATGCAGGTCGGCCCGCTCGCGAAAGCCGTCGCGCAGATCGATCCCGAATCCGATGCCGCCTATATCCCGCCCGACGCCACGCTCGGCGAAGTGACCGGCCGCGATCTCGAATATGCCGAGCGTATGGGCGACGATGTGCGCGCCGGAACGCGCATGGCAGGCCACGCCGCCTCGGCGCTCGCAGCCTATGCACCGGTGCTCAAGGACATAGCGCGCGACTTTGCGGCACAGTGGGAACGCGAGCGTGAGGCGTCGCGCCGCTGAGGCTTAATCCACAATCGCTTGGTCGGCGCACGCCATAGCCGTTGCGCGTGGCGCCTTGCTGCCGCTATGCCGGATGCATGTGGCAACTCTATCAATTCCCGCTCTGTCCCTTCTCGCGCAAGGTCCGCCTTTTGCTGGGCGAAAAGGGCGTCGGTTATGAATTGGTACGCGAATCGCCGTGGGAGCGCCGCGACGAATTCATCGACATCAATCCCGCCGGGCGTACCCCGGTGATGGTCGATCAGGCGCGCGGCCAGGTGCTGATGGACAGCATGGCGATCGCCGAATATTTCGAGGAAACCGTCGAAGGCAAGGCGATGATCAACGGCACCGCGGCAAACCGTGCCGAGATCCGCCGGCTGACCTCATGGTTCGACCATGATTTCTATTATGAAGTCACCGGCCCCTTGCTGTTCGAACGCATGCAGAAGCGCATCGTCCACCGCCAGCCCCCCGACGGCGGCGCGCTGCGCGAGGCGATGAAGGCGGCAAACAACCATCTCGACTATGTCGATTATCTGATCGACCACCGCACCTGGCTCGCCGGCGCGACGATGAGCCTCGCCGATCTCACCGCCGCCGCGCATATCTCGGTCGCGGATTATCTCGGTGGCATCGACTGGACGGGGCACGAACAGACGAAGGGCTGGTATTCGGGGCTGAAGTCGCGCCCGAGCTTTCGTCCGCTGCTGGCCGAGCGGATGGAGATCGTGACGCCGCCGAAATATTATGAGGATGTTGACTTCTGATCCGGCGGAATCAGCAGTTCCTGTACTTCCAGTTCCGATCCTTGCCCTCGGCGACCTGCGCAACGATCGTTTCGATGCGTTTGGCGCGCGTTTCCTCGCGCTTCGCTTCGAGCACCCATTCGATGTAATCGCGCCGCTTGCCGGGCGAGAAGGCGTCCCAATGGGCTTGTGCATCATCATTGGCCTTCAGCGCGGCGCCGAGATCGCCCGGCAGGTCCAGCGCCGCCTTGGGATTCGGCGCCGGACGCTTGGGCTTGCCCTCGCTGCACAGCGCCGCCGCCTTGACGATATAGGCCGCCATCACCTCGTCTTCGGGCAGGTCGGCAAGCGACGCCAGGCGCCCCATGCTCCCATCGCGCCGGTATCGCGCGGCGAGCCGGTGACTTCCTCGTCGCGCCAGAAGCCGAAGGTCGCATGTTCCTTGAAGGCAGCCATGCCCGTCAGATTTTGCCCGTTCAGCACGAAATGCGGGACGCCCCATTTCAGCGTTTCTTCGGCGCCCGGTGCGCGTCGATGCACTAGTTCGCGCAAATGGTTCAGGATCGGCTGTGCAAAGGCTTGCCGCTTCGCGATATAGGCGCCGACGCGCGGGTCGCGGGTCAGGTCGGCCACCGCGCCGCGACCAGATAGTTGAGCGCCTCGCTGCCGCCGAGCTTGAATCCCTTGGCGGGCGACGGCGACAGGCCGGTGCGGTCGATGACCTCCAGCCCCGCACCTTCGAGCAGTTTGGTGAGTTCCTCGGGCTTCAGGAACTGGTCCCAGTCGTGCGTGCCGCGCGGCACCGCGCCGACCCGCTCGGCCGCCTCGACGAGCAGCAGTTTCGACAAGGCCGTACGGTTCGGGGTGGAGAGGATCATCAGCCCGCCGGGCGCGAGGCGCGCCGCAAGCTCGCCGATAAACGCCGCCGGATCGGTGACATGCTCGACGACTTCCATCGAGGTCACGAGGTCGAAGGTCGCGGAAGGAAGCGCGGCGAGTTCGCCGGCGAAATAGCTGATCGAGAGCCCCTGCCCCGCCGCATGATCGAGCGCGGCGGCAATATTCTCGGGCGCCGCATCGACACCCGTCACTGTGGCGCCCATTCGCGTCAGCGGCTCGGCGAGCAGCCCCGCACCGCACCCCACGTCGATCGCGCTGCGCCCGACAAGCGCATAACGCTCGCGCGCGTCGACATGCCAATGCGCATCGATCTGCTCGCGGATATAAGCGAGCCGTACCGGGTTGAGCTTGTGCAGCATCGCCGACGAACCGTGGGGGTCCCACCAGTCGGCGGCGAGCGCGCCGAAATGGGCGGCTTCATTCGGATTGATCGTCGCGGCAGTCATGCACAGCGATGTGGCACTGTGCCATCACCGGCGCAAGAAATTTGCCTGACAGGACAATAGATCGACGGAAAACTGCGTTCCGCTTTCCCAACTGCAAGAAAATATGTCCTCACAGGATAATCCCTGGCCTTGCCATCGTCTTCCCCCTTCCGTAACGACGCGAGCGCCGCAGAAATGCTTGGAAAAGTTGCGGCGGAAACCAGATCAGGAAAGCGGGGCGAGATGGCGCGGATCGTGATGAAATTCGGGGGCACGTCGATGGCGGGCACCGAGCGGATTCGCACCGTGGCGAAACTCGTCGCGCGCGAAGTCGCAAACGGTAACGAGGTCGCGGTCGTCGTCTCGGCAATGGCGGGCGAAACCGACCGGCTCGTCAATTTCTGCCGCGAAGCCAACCCGCGCTACGATCCTGCCGAATATGACGTCGTCGTCGCGGCGGGCGAACAGATCACCTCGGGCCTGCTCGCGCTGACCTTGCAGGCGATGGGCACCCCGGCGCGTAGCTGGCTTGGCTGGCAGCTCCCGATCCGCACCGAAGAAGCGCACGCCCGCGCGCGCATCACCGACATCGACACGGGCGCACTCGGTGCCGCAATGGCGAAGGGTGAGGTCGCGGTGATCCCCGGTTTCCAGGGCTTGATGGAAGACGGCCGCGTCTCGACGCTCGGCCGCGGCGGGTCGGATACCAGTGCGGTCGCGGTTGCCGCGGCGCTCAAGGCCGACCGCTGCGACATCTACACCGACGTCGACGGCGTCTACACGACCGACCCGCGCATCGTCGCGCGCGCGCGCAAGCTCGACTATGTGACCTATGAAGAAATGCTCGAACTTGCGAGCGTCGGCGCGAAAGTGCTCCAGACGCGCTCGGTCGGGCTCGCGATGAAGGAGGGTGTGCGCGTGCAGGTCCTCTCGAGCTTCGTCGAAGGCGACGAGGCTCCCGCAAAAGGCACGATGATCGTCAGCGACGAGGAAATAGAGG
>JALDYH010000240.1:0-5378 GCA_032154175.1 Sphingopyxis sp.
CCGCGCTCATTTCGAGGATCGAGTGCGCAAGCGGGATCAGGCGGATGCCGAACGGCCCGATCTGGAAACTGTCGTCGATGTCGACGACCTTCAGATCGATGTCCTTCTCCAGCCCCTCTTCGGCGAGCTTGTGCGCGATCAGTCCCGCGGTGAAGCGGTTGGCGTAAAGCGGCACGCCAAGGTCGGCGGCGAGATAGGGCAAGGCGCCGATATGATCCTCGTGCCCGTGCGTGAGCACGATGCCAAGCAGGTCCTTCTTGCGATCCTCTATGAATTCGAGGTCGGGCATGACGATGTCGATCCCCGGATAATCGTGGCTACCGAAGGTCACGCCGAGGTCGGCCATGATCCATTTGCCGTCGCAGCCATAGAGATTGGCATTCATGCCGATCTCGCCCGATCCGCCCAATGCGAGGAAAAGCAGCTCCTTGCCCGGAGTCGTCATATTGTTGGCTTTCGTTGATTATAGAGGTGCATCAACCCGTTCAGCGTCAGGTCGGGTTCGATACTGTCGAACAGGTGCGCCTGTTCCTGAAAAAGCGTCGCGAGGCCGCCGGTCGCGATGACGGTGAGAGGTTTGCCGATTTCGGCCTTCATGCGCGTGATCAGCCCCTCCATCATCGCGACATAGCCCCAATAGACCCCGATCAGCATCTGGCTTTCGGTAGTCCGCCCGATAACGCTGCCCGTTGCCGGGGCTTCGATCGCAATGCGCGGCAATTTGGCGGCGGCGGCGACAAGCGCTTCCAGTGACAGGTTGACGCCGGGCGCGATGATGCCGCCGAGATAGGCCCCGTCGGGTCCGATATGGTCGAGCGTCGTTGCTGTGCCGAAGCTGATGACCAGCTTGTCCTTGCCGGGCTCGACTGCTTGCGCGGAAATCGCGTTGACCGCGCGGTCGGCGCCGACCGACTGCGGCTCATCGACCTTGAGCGCGATGCCCCAGGTTACCGGATCGCGCCCCGCGACGAGCGCGTCGACGCCGAAATATTTGTGGGCGAGCAGCTGGAGATTGTGGAGCGCGCGCGGTACCACGGTCGAGATGATCACGGCTTCGACGCCGACGCGATCATGCCCCTCGATCCGCATCAACTGGTCGAGCCACACCATATATTCGTCGGCGGTGCGCCGGTCGTCGGTCGCGATGCGCCAGCGCGCGAGCAGCTCCTGCCCGCGAAACAGGGCGAATTTGGCGTTTGTGTTGCCGACGTCGATCGCGAGCAGCATCTAATTCTCCTCCGCAACGGGCCGGCGCAGTTCGATGTCGCCTGCGTGGATCAGCATGGTCTCGCCGCCGTCGCGACGCAAGCGCAGCGCGCCGTCGGGCGCGAGGCCATCGAAGAAGCCGTCGATCCCCTGCTCGGAGACGCGCAGCGGCGTTCCCACCGGATGCCCCAGCGGCAACCATGTGCGAACGATGCTCTCGACACCCTCCTGCCGCCAGGTCCACAGCGCATCGACCATCGCAACCGCAAGCACATCGGCAAAGCGGTCGCGGTCGACGCGCGCGCCCTTGTCGGCGAAACTGGCGGTCTGGCGGTCGGGCAGGTCGGGCGCCGACACGAGGTTGACGCCCATCCCGATGACCACCGCATTGCCGGTGCGTTCGAGCAGGATGCCCGAGCATTTGGCGCCGTCGACGAGCACGTCGTTCGGCCATTTCAGCCGGAAATCGACCATCGGCGCCAGCGTCGTGACGGTCCGGGCGAGCGCGACGCCCGCGACCAGCGCCAGCGTCGCGGCAACAGGGTCGCTCGCGTGTAGCTGGACCACGGTCGAACCCATGAAATTGCCCAAGCCGTCGCCCCACGCGCGCCCGAGGCGCCCGCGCCCGGCGGTCTGGCGGTCGGCGACCAGCCAGTGGCCCTCACCGACATGCTCGCCGCCTGCCAGCCGCGCCAGCAGGTCGGCGTTGGTCGAACCTGTCTGCGCGATCCGCTCGATCGGCGGTATCAGAACAGCACCGCGGCGGCGCTGGCCGAAAGGACCGCCAGCACGGGGATGAAGAGATAGCCGATGACCGAGAGCCACAGCGCGCTCGCGGTGATCACGGCATCCTCGACGATCGCACCGCCACCCTTCGGGAATTCGGTCTCCGACTTGTCGTCGAAGTACATCGTCTTGATGATCGCGATATAATAGAAGGCGCCGATCACCGAAGCGACGATGCCCGCAACCGCCAGCGGCACGAGGTTCGCGTTCACCGCGGCCTCGAACACCAGATACTTCGGCCAGAAGCCGAAGAGAGGCGGGATGCCGGCGAGGCTGAACAGGAACACCGCCATCGCCGCGGCCAAACCCGGACGGCGCTGCGACAGGCCGGCGAGCGCGGGGATGCTCTCGACCTGATTGCCGTCGACGTCGCGCAGCTGGAGCACGACGAGGAAGGCGCCGAGCGTCGTCAACATATAGACGAGCAGATAGGTCAGCACGCCCTCGACCCCCTGCTGCGTTCCGGCAGCGAGGCCGACGAGCATGAAGCCGACATTGTTGATCGACGAATAGGCAAGCAGGCGCTTGATATTCTTCTGACCGATCGCGCCGACCGCGCCGAGGATGATCGAGGCGAGCGACAGGAAGATGATGATCTGCTGCCACGCGCCGACCGCCGGGCCCATCGCGTCGATCACGACGCGCGTCATCAGCGCCATCGCCGCCACTTTCGGGGCGGTGGCGAAGAAGGTCGTCACCGGGGTCGGTGCGCCTTCATAGACGTCGGGGGTCCACATGTGGAACGGTACGGCGCTGATCTTGAAGCCGAGCCCCGCGAGCACGAAGACGATGCCGAAGATCAGCCCGATGTTCATCTCGCCGCCGAGCACCTTGGCGATACCGGCGAAATCGGTCGTGCCGGTGAAGCCATAGAGCAGCGAAATGCCATAGAGCAGCATGCCCGACGCGAGCGCGCCGAGGACGAAATATTTGAGGCCGGCTTCGCTCGACCGCTCGTCGGTGCGCATGAAGCTGGCGAGCACATAAGCCGCAAGGCTGTTGAGTTCGAGCCCGACATAGAGCGTCATCAGGTCGCGCGACGAGGCCATGATGCCCATGCCGAGCGCGGCGAAGAGGATGAGCGTCGGATATTCGGCGCGCATTCCGCCGTTGAAGAAGCGCGGCGCGATGACGATGCAGACGAAGCTCGCGGCATAGATCAAGAGCTTGGCGAAACCGCCGAAGCTGTCGACTGAGAGCGTGCCCGAGAAGACCGTCGTTTCGATACCGAACAGCGCGACGACGGCCGCCGCGGCAGCGGCGAGCGTCAGCAGCGAGCTCAGCTGATAGAGCCCGACATTGCGATCACCGAAGAAGGTACCGAGCATCAGGGTAATAAGCCCGCCGATCGTCAGGATCAGTTCGGGCCAGATGAGCATCAGGTCGGCGGTCATTGGACGCCTCCTGCATGGCTCGATCCGTGGGCGGGTTCACCGTGCGGCTTTGCAGCCTTAGGCTTGCCGGCGGCAAGATGCGCGTCGCCTGCGGGCTTTGCCGGAGCGAGGCGCGCAACGACCGTGGTCACATCGCCGCGCATCGGCGCGAGGAAGCTTTCGGGATAGACGCCCATCCACAGCGCCACGGCAGCGAGCGGCACCATGATCGTCCATTCGCGTGCGTTGAGGTCAGGCATCGCCTTCACATCGTCCTTGGTCAGTTCGCCGAATACGACGCGGCGGTAGAGATAGAGCATGTACGCGGCACCGAGGATGATCCCGGTGGTGCACACGAAGGCGACCCAGCTCGAGGCTTCATAGATGCCCGCGAGGCTCAGGAATTCGCCGACGAAGCCGCTGGTGCCCGGCAAGCCGATCGACGCCATGGTGAACAGCATGAAGAAGAGCGCATAGGCGGGCATGTTCACCGCAAGGCCGCCGTAACGGTCGATCTCGCGCGTGTGGAGCCGGTCATAGATCACGCCGACGCAGAAGAAGAGCGCGGCCGAGACGACACCATGGCTGAGCATGATGATCAGTGCGCCCTCGATACCCTGCTGGTTGAACGCGAAAAGGCCCGCGGTGACGATCGCCATGTGCGCGACCGACGAGTAGGCGATCAGCTTTTTCATGTCGCTCTGCACCAGCGCCACGAGGCTGGTGTAGACCACCGCGATCATCGACAGGCCGAATACGATCCACATCAGCTGCCCCGACGCATCGGGGAACATCGGCATCATGAAGCGCAGGAAGCCATAGGCGCCGAGCTTCAGCAACACGCCCGCAAGGATCATCGAACCCGCGGTCGGCGCCTGCACGTGCGCGTCGGGAAGCCAGGTGTGGACGGGCCACATCGGCATCTTGACCGCAAGGCTGGCGAAGAAGGCGAGCCATAGCCAAGTCTGCATCTGAACCGGGAAGTCATAGTTCAGCAGCGTCGGGATGTCGGTCGTGCCGGCTTCGCCGATCATCGCGATCATCGCGATCAGCATCAGCACCGATCCGAGCAGCGTGTAGAGGAAGAATTTGAACGCCGCATATTTGCGGTTCGCACCGCCCCAGATGCCGATGATGAAATACATCGGGATCAGACCGGCCTCGAAGAAGATGTAAAAGAGCAGCAGATCCTGCGCCATGAAGACGCCGATCATGACGACTTCCATGATCAGGAACATCGCCATGTAGAGGCCGACACGCTGTTTGATCGCGTCCCAGCTCGCAAGGATGCAGAGCGGCATCAGGAAGACGCTGAGCATGATCAGCATCAGCGCCATACCGTCGATGCCGAGCGCCCACTGGAAACGGCCGAACAGGTCGGCGCGTTCGGTGAACTGCCACTGCGCGCCGCCGATATCGAAATTCGCCCACAGGATGCAGCCGAGAACGAAGGTCGCGAGCGTCGCACCCAGCGCGACGAAGCGCGACATCTTGTCGCCGACGAACAGGCAAGCGATAGCGCCGACCAGCGGAACCGCCAGCATCAGCGAAAGGATCGGAAAGCCGCTCACAGGAAATTCACCATGGCCCAGCTGGCGAGGCCGACAAGACCGAGCAGCATCACAAACGCATATCCATAAACATAACCCGATTGCAGCCGGACCGCGAGACGGGTCCCCCCAGCGACGAGCGCGGCGGCGCCATCGGGACCGAAGCGGTCGATGGTGCCTTCATCCCCGCGCTTCCAGAAGAAGCGGCCGATCGCGAAGGCGGGCTTCACGAAGAGGATGTTGTAGAGCTCGTCGAAATACCATTTGTTGTACAGGAACTGGTGGAGCAGCTTGAACTGCGCCACGAAACGCGCCGGCAACGTCGTGTTGCGGATATAGCTGTTCCACGCGAGGAACAGGCCGATCGCCATCACCGTGAACGGCGTCCATTTCACCCACAGCGGAACCTCATGCGCGGCGTGCATCAGATGCTCGTCGAACGCGAGGCTGCCCTTCCAGAACG
>JALDYH010000241.1:0-5370 GCA_032154175.1 Sphingopyxis sp.
TCGCTCGACGGCAACACCGTCGAAATGGCGACCGAGCAGACCGCCTATGCCGAAAATGCGCTCGCCTATCGCTCGAGCCTCTCTTTCCTCACCGGGCGCATCAACACGCTGACGCGCGCGATCAAGGGTGAATGACGATGAACGGCAATTTCTCCGTCTTCGACATCAGCGGCCGCGCGATGTCGGCGCAGCTCGTCCGGCTCAACACCACCGCGTCGAACCTTGCCAATGCGGGGACGGTCGCGGGCAGCGAGGCCGGCGCCTTCCGCTCGCTCAAACCCGTCTTTCGCACCGTGATGGACGATCATGGCCGCGCGACGGTCCAGATCGACCAGGTCACGACCTCGAAAATGGCGCCGTCGAAACGGCACGATCCGTCGAACCCGCTCGCCGATGCGGACGGCAACGTCTGGGAGGCCGCGGTCGATAGCGCCGCCGAGCTGGTCGAGATGGTCGAGACCGCGCGCCAGTATCAGAACAATGTCCAGGTCCTCGAAACCGCGAAGGGCCTGATCAACGAAACCCTCAGGATGGGACAATAAGATGGCCGTCAACAGCATCACCAACAACAACCCCGTGATCCACCCCAAAGGCACCAGCCAGCAAATGGATCAGAGCGACTTCCTTCGCCTGATGACGGCACAGCTGTCGCAGCAGGATCCGTTCAACCCGGTCGATAATCAGCAGATGGTTGCCCAGATGGCGCAATTCTCGAGCCTCGCCGGGATCAGCGAAACGAACACCGTGCTCGCAAAGATTTCAGAGCAGCTCACGGCGCAGACCCAGCTGCTCAAGGATATCAAGGCCGCCACCCCGGCGCCCGCCCCCACCACGCAGGAAGGATAAGTCCATGTCATTCTATACTTCGCTCTCGGGTCTCAAGGCATCGCAGACCGACATGTCGGTCATCTCGAACAACATCGCGAACGCCGGCTCGGTTGGCTTCAAGCGCAGCAAGGCACAGTTCGGCGATATCTTCGCCTCGTCGCCGACGCAGTCGACGAAGACCATCGCGGGCCAGGGCACACGCCTCAACGGGATCACCCAGCAGTTCACGCAGGGCTCGTACGAGGCGAGCGAAAAGACGCTCGACATGGCGATCGTCGGTGAAGGCTTGTTCATCGTGAAGGGCAATCCCCCGACCGAGGCGATCACCTATACGCGCAATGGTTCGTTCGAACCGACGCCCGACGGCTATGTTATCGACACGACCGGCGCGAAGTTGCAGCTCCTGCCCGTCGATGCCGACGGCAATGTCACCAATAACACGCTCGCCGGCGCATATGATCTCCGCCTGCCTGCCGGCGCACCGTCCGATCCGACCTCGGCCCTGGTCAATGTGTCGGTCGGGCTCGACGGCCTCGTCACCGCGACCTTCGCCAATGGCGAAGACCAGATGCTCGGCAAGGTTGCCATGGCAACCTTCCCCACCATGTCGGGCTTGCGCCCGACCGGTGATGCGCACTGGCAATCGACGGGCGAAAGCGGCCCGCCGACCATCGACGGTCCGACCAGCGGCTCGATGGGCGCGGTCCGTTCGGGCGCACTCGAACGCTCGAACGTCGATATCACCGAGGAACTGGTGATGCTGATGTCGGCGCAGCGCAACTTCCAGGCAAATGCCAAGGCGATCGAGGGCGCGTCGCAGCTGACCCAGACGATCATCGGCCTGCGCTGATCGCTCGCGATTAACCGACTGCCGGGAGCTTCCACATGGACCGCCTCATATACACGAGCCTCACCGCGATGCGGGGCAGCATGTCCCGGCAGACGGCGATCGCCAACAATCTGGCGAATGCCCAGACACCGGGTTTCCGCGCCGATATGGCCAACGCGCAGTCGCTCTGGCTCGACGGCAGCGGACTCGACGCGCGCGCCATGTCGTCGGAAGAAGTGCTCGGCGCCGACATGCGCGCCGGCACCGTCACCTCGACGGGCCGCGACCTCGACATCGCGATGCAGGGCGACGCGCTGCTCGTCGTGCAGGCGAAAAATGGCGAAGAGGCTTATACGCGGCGCGGCGATCTGCAGATTTCGCCGAGCGGGCTTCTGACCACAGGCGACGGCAACCCCGTCCAGGGCGGTCAGGGTCCGGTGACGATCCCGCCGGCCGACGCGATCACCATCGATGTCGAAGGCCGCGTGTGGGTCGTGCCGCAGGGCGGCGATCCCGAAAATCCGCAGGAAGTCGACCGGCTGCGACTTGCGACCCCGACCGGGTCGGACATCGCCAAGGGACTCGACGGCCTGTTCCGCGTGAAGGGCGGGGGCATCCTCCCCGACGATCCCGAAGCGCGGCTTCTCACGCGTTCGATCGAAGGATCGAACGTCGCAGCGACAACCGCACTCGTCGAGATGATCGAGGCGAGCCGGAGCTGGGACACGCAATTGAAAATGATCAGCGACGTGCGCGACATGGATAGCGCGACCGCGAACCTGATGCAGCTTCCCCGTTAAGGAGATAAAGACATGAGCTTGGGTGCCTTGCACGTCGCACGAACCGGTCTGGATGCCCAGGGCTTCCGGATGCAGGTGATTGCCAACAACCTTGCCAACGTGAACACCACGGGCTTCAAGCGCGACCGCGCGAGCTTCGAAACGCTGAGCTACCAGATGATGACGCAGGCTGGCGCGCCGTCGACGGCGGAGAACCGCTACGCGACCGGCCTCAACCTCGGCACCGGCGTGGCGCTCAACGGCACCGCGCGGATCGACACGCAGGGCACGTTCCAGACGACGGGCAACGGTCTCGACGTCGCAATCGACGGCGCCGGCTATTTCCAGGTCGAAATGCCCGACGGGCGCACCGGCTATACCCGCGCGGGCAATTTCGGCCGCGCCCCCGACGGCACGATCGTGACCTCGGACGGCAAGCCGCTGACCCCAGCGATCCAGATTCCCGAGGATGCGAGCAATGTGACGATCGGCCTCGATGGCACCGTGTCGGCGACGGGTGCCGACGGCACCGCGCTCGAACTTGGCCGGATCGAGATTGCGCGCTTCGCCAATCCGGCAGGCTTGCAGGCGATCGGCAGCAATATGCTCGTCGAAACCCAGGCTTCGGGTGCGCCGCTGGTTGGCGGCGCGGGCGAAGAAGGCCGCGGCTCGCTTCGCGGCGGGATGCTCGAAGGGTCGAACGTCAATGTCGTCGAGGAACTCGTCGACATGATCGAGACGCAGCGTGCTTACGAGGTCAATTCGAAAATGATCTCGGCCACCGACGAGATGATGAAAAATGCCTCGCAGACTCTCTAAACTGGCGATGCTGGCGCTCGCGCTTGTGCCGTTCGCGGCACAAGCGAGGGACAAGACGCCGCCCGACGCCTTTTCGGTTTCGATGCCGATGCCGCCGGCACCGCCGCCGACGAACGGCTCGATCTTCCAGGGCGCCTATGTGCCGCTCACTTCGGGCGGGCGTGCGGGCGCCGTGGGCGATATCATCACGATCCAGCTCGTCGAGCGTACCGCTGCGACGAAAAGCAATGCCGCAGGCACGCAGCGCGACGGGGATATCGGGCTGACTCCGCCGACGACCGGTCCGCTGTCGCTGTTCAACCCCAGCGATATCGCGATGGGCGGTGGACAGCGATTCAAGGGCAAGGGTGACGCGTCGCAGTCGAACGCGCTGTCGGGCGAGGTCAGCGTGACCGTTGCCGCAGTCTATCCGAACGGCACGATGCTGGTGAAGGGCGAGAAACTGCTCACCCTCAACCGCGGCGACGAACGCGTCCAGATTTCGGGCATTGTCCGCGCGATCGATATCAGCCCCGAAAACCGCATCCTGTCGACCCGCGTCGCGAATGCGAACATCCGCTACATCGGCAAGGGTGAGATCGCCCGCGCGAGCCAGCAAGGCTGGCTGCAGCGCTTCTTCTCGATCATCAGCCCGTTCTGAAGAGGAATATCCAAGTGACCCAGCGTTCGTCCCTGTTCGCCCTTTTCGCGCTTCTGCTCGCCAGCCTCGCCTTCACGGCGCCGGCGCAGGCCGAGCGCATCAAGGACATGGGCCAGTTCCAGGGCCTGCGTGCCAACCAGCTCACCGGCTACGGCATCGTCGTCGGCCTCGCGGGCACCGGCGACGACAGCCTCGATTATTCGACGCTGGGCATGAAGGGCGCGGTATCGCGCTTCGGCCTGACGCTGCCGCCGGGGGTCAATCCGGCGCTGAAGAACGCCGCGGCGGTGATGATCACCGCCGAGCTGCCGCCTTTCGCCAAACCTGGTCAGCGTCTTGACGTCACCGTGTCGGCGATCGGCAAGTCCAAAAGCCTGCGTGGCGGCACGCTGGTGCTCGCGCCGCTTTATGGTGCTGACGGCCAGATCTATGCGATGGTGCAGGGCAATCTCGTCATCGGCGGGCTCGGCGTCGATGCCGCCGACGGATCGAAGCTGACGGTCAATGTGCCGTCGAGCGGCCGCATCGCGGGCGGTGCAACGGTTGAGCGCGCGGTCGACACCGGCTTTGCCACGACCAGCTATCTGACCTTCAACCTCCACCAGTTCGATGCGACGAATGCGAAGCGGGTGACCGACGCGATCAACGCCGCGCTGCCCGGCTCGGCATCGATGATCGACGGCGCCAGCATCGCGATCCGCACGGGCGGCAACGGCGACGAGCGCATGCGCCTGATCTCGCAGATCGAGAATCTGGGTGTCCAGCGCTCCGAACCGCCCGCCAAGGTCATCGTCAATGCCCGCACCGGTACCGTCGTGATCAACGGCGCGGTCCGCGTCGGCACCGCCGCAGTGACGCAGGGCAAGCTCACCGTCTCGATCAAGGAATCGCCGATGGTCGTCCAGCCCGCGCCGTTCAGCCGCGGTCAGACCGCGGTCGAGGAGTCGAGCGAGATCAGCGTCGAGCAGGACTATCGTCCGGTGATGCTGGTCAAGCCGACCGCTTCGCTTTCCGAACTCGTCGATGCGATCAATCGCATGGGCGTTCCCCCCGGCGACCTTGTCGCCATCCTCGAAGCGCTGAGCCAGGCCGGCGCGCTCACTGCGGAACTGGTGATCATATGACGACGCCCATCTCTTCTGTCGGTGCCACCCCGACCCCCGCCGCCGCGGGTGGGGGCGACGGTGGCCTCCGCAAGGCGGCCGAGGCTTTCGAGGCTGTGATCTTGCGCCAGTTGATGGCGTCGATGCGGCAGGCGAAACTTGGCGACGATATCTTCGGATCGAGTGCGACCGACAATTTCCGCGAAATGGCTGACGCGCGCACCGCCGACAGCCTCGCCGCGATGCGCCAGTTCGGGATCGCCGACATGGTCGAGCGGCAGTTCCGCGGCCAGCTCGGCGGGCACGCCGGTCGCTTTGGGGGAGGCGTGCAATGAGCGACCTGCTCGGCATCGGCTATAGCGGGCTCAAGGC
>JALDYH010000242.1:0-5369 GCA_032154175.1 Sphingopyxis sp.
AGTGCGACGAGGCCGAGCGGATGATCGTCGCCGAATATTATCAGCGCGTGTTCGGTGAAGATCTGCCCGAGAGCGTGGTCGGCAAATAAGCCCGTTTTTCGCAGGAATGACGGGAAGATAGTAGCGTACGGCGTACGCTCTATCGGTCACTTCAATATCGTCTCGGCGTCCACCAGCCTGACGTCGTGCATCATGTTCAGATAGGCTTCGAAATAGCCCTTGTGCGATGCGCCGACGATCGCGAGCGTTCGTGCGCCCGGCTGCACTGCCATCGCGGCGCGGATGTTCGCGACCATGCGCAGGTTTCTTGTTTCCCACCAACCGGTGTAGCGACGCCCATATTGTTGCGGGCTGGTGTCGGCGAGCGCGGCGCCGAAATCGCTGTCGAACGCCATGCGCATCGTCGCGGGACTGTTATAGTTGCGGTAAAGCGCGAGCACGCCCTCGGCATCGAGCTTCGTTTCGAGCGCCTTGTCGACGGCAATGCGCTCCTTCACTGCCGGATTGTCCCAGATCCGCTGCAGCGCCGCGCCATAGCCCGGATCCTTGTCGAGCGAGGCGGTGACGCCGTCGGCGCTGTGATCATCGGCCGCATAGACGCGTTCGAGCCCGAGCCGCGCGGCAAGCGCCGCGCCGATCAGGAAATTCTCGTTGCGGCGCGTTACCAGCTCGTCCAGCTCCGCGACGAGCGCGGCATCGAGGCCGTCGCTCGCGCGTCGTTCGTTCGCGGGAAGCCGCAGCCACTGAACGAGCGCCGACGCGGGCTCGCCGCCAGCGAGGAACAGCGCGGCAAGGCGGCGGCGGTCGCCCGGTGCCGGGTTCGCGGGCCAGGCGCCGAGCAGCTTGTCGGCCTCGACCGTCGCAGCGACCATGTCGAGTCCGACCGCTTTCTGCGCTGCCGCTGGATCCCGGCAATAGTCCGCGGCGCCGGGGTAGAGTGGCTTGTACCGCACCAGATGTTCGCAATCGGGGCCTGAAAGCCCCTCGATCGTGATGATCGCGGGCTTCCATTCGGCGAGGCGCGCGAGCAGCGGATCGAGGTTTTCGGGCCTGAAACTCTCGGGCAGCCCCGACAAATGCGGCGTGCCCAGCACGAGCAACTCGCCGGGCATTCCCGCGACATTTGCCCTTAGCGTGCGCGGATCGAATTCCGGAACATAAGCGGGCTGCGTCGCCGCGCTCATCGTCAGCAGCAAGGCGGTGAAAGCCGTCACGAAACCCTCCCTTTTGAACACGCCAAACGAACGACGCTGGACAGGAATAGGCCAAGTGTATTATTCAATCAACACTCTCCACGGGAGCGTTTTCCGGCTTCCAAAGCCCGCCATCCTCTGCCAGCGTCGGCGGATGTGTCAGGCTTTTCAAAGATGAAGACCGCCATGCGAAAGCCTCTGCTCGCCCTCCTTGTCCTCGCCCCGCTGTCGGGATGCAGCATCGCGGCGGTCGATTATGGCAAGGTCCGCCACGCCGAATATGTCGCCGACCCGCGCTGCACCGCGCAGCCGGGCGCGGCGGTCGACGGCGAGGCACTGCCTTATTTCTTCGCGACGAGCCGTTTGCCCGACTGCCGGACGAACGAGATCGAACTGCTGCGCCACCGCGGCGACCAGATGCGTTATGGCCGCTTCAACGCGCCGCGCGATGTCGTCGTCGGCAAGAAGAAGAAGCTGCTCGCGCCGATCGCCTTCCAGACATCGGCCGACTGGTGGCGCGCACTGCAGGCCGAAACCGACCGCAAGCACGGCCGCGTGCTGCTCTATATTCACGGTTATCGCGAAAATTTCTCGACCACGTCGAAGGACGCGGCGCAGATCGCGCGCATGACCGGTTTCGACGGACCGATCATCGAATATAGCTGGCCGTCGCAGGGCAAGATCCTGAGCTATGTCGTCGACGAAACGAACATGTATCATGACGTCCGCAATTTCCGCGATTTCCTGAAAACGCTCGCCGAGCAAGGCTGGGTCAAGGAGATCGTGATCGTCTCGCACTCGCTCGGCGCGCGGCTGGTGATCCCGGCAGTTTCCTATGTCGATCGCACGTCGAGCAGCGCCGACAGCAGCAATATATCGAACATCATCCTCGCGTCACCCGACATTGATCGCGAGACTTTCGAGCGCGATATCGAGGCGGAAGTTCTGTCGGCGCGGCGCGTCACGGCGGGACGCCGGATCACCGCCTATGTTTCGCGCGCCGACAAGGCGCTCGCCGCATCGCGCGCGATCCACGGCTATCCGCGGCTGGGCTCGCCCTATTGCTTCGATCCGTTCGAGGCGGCCGACCTGAAGGCCAAGGGTCTTCCCGAGCGTTGCTACCCCGCCGCGCGGACCGGCTTCACCGTGATCGATACGACCGACGTGTCGCGCGGGTCGACGGGACACAGCAATTTCCTGCGCAGCGCCGTCGTGTGCCGCGATTTCGTCGACGTCGTCGCGAACAAGCGTACGCGGCCCGAGCGCGTCGCGACGCAATGGACCCATGTCTTCCGCCTGCTCCCCGATCCGGCGGTACCGAAGGATGGCGACGATGCGATCTGTCACCGGACGCCCGAGGTCGAAGAGCCGCAGTGACCCGCTAAAAACCGCACATGATCGCGAAATTGGTGAGCCAGACGACCGGCCCCTCGCCGGTCCAGAGCCAGAGGCCGCCCGCGGCGATCAGGACAAACAGCGCGAGCGCGATCCAGTCCTGCCGCGCGAGCTTCATGCCGGCTCCGGCCGTTTGACCGGCGCGTCGGCGATCGGCAAGTGGACGAGCCCGGCGAACAGACCGAGCGCAATCGAAAAGCCCCATGCGATGTTGTAGCTGCCCGTCGCATCGAAGATCAGCCCCGCCATCCACGCACCGAAGAAGCTGCCGAGCTGGTGGCTCAAAAACACGATGCCATAGAGCATCGAGAGATAGCGGATGCCGAAGATGCGCCCGACGATGCCGCTGGTGAGCGGCACTGTGCCGAGCCACAGGAAGCCCATCGCGCCGGCAAAGACGAGTGCACTCACGTGACTCAAGGGCAGGAAGAGGAACAACGCGATCACCGCCGAGCGCGCGACATACAGCGCCGAGAGCACATATTTTTGCCGCAACAGATCGCCCGCGCGGCCGAACACGTAGGAGCCGAGTATGTTGAACAGCCCGACGAGCGCGAGCACCTGCGCACCGATCCCGATACCGAGTCCCTTGTCGTCGAGATAGGCGGGGAGATGCGTCGCGATGAAGGCGATGTGGAAACCGCAGACGAAGAAACCGGCGTTGAGCAGCCAATAGCCGCGGTGTTTCGTCGCTTCGCGCAAGGCGTCGCGCGCGGTCTGCTCTTCGGCTTGCAGCGTCCCCGGCATATCGGTGCGCCCTGCAACGCCGATCGCGAGCAGGCCGCACAGCGCGACGAGGCCCGCCATGATCCAGAGCGTGTAGTGATAGCCGATATCGCCAAGCAGCATCGACGCGAGCGGCACGACGAGAAACTGGCCGAGCGAACCGCCCGCGGTCACGATGCCGAACGCGCCGCTGCGCTTTTCGGGACTGACGACGCGGCCGACCGCGCCGAGCACGACCACGAACGTCGTCGCCGACTGCGCCATGCCAATGAGCACGCCGAAGCTGATATGCAGCCCGATCGCATCGGTCGCGAACGCCGCACCGACCAGCCCGAGCGCGTAGAGCAACGCGCCGCCGAGCACGACACGCCCCGCACCATGCTTGTCGGCAAGCGCGCCGACAAAGGGCTGGACGAGGCCGAAGAGCAAATTCTGCAGTGCCATCGCGAGGCCGAAGTCGGAGCGGCTGATCCCGATATCGACGCTCATCTGCGGCAGGAACAGGCCGAACGACTGGCGCACGCCCATTGCGAGCGTGACGATGAGCGCCGCGCAGGTGATGACGATCCACGGCCTTTTCATGGGGGAGAGTGCGGGGGAGGACATATTGCGCGGATGCGCCCGCGCCCGCGCCAGGTCAAGCGAGCATAGCTATCGGTTTGCCTACGCCCTCCATCGTCACCCCGGATCACGTCCGGGGTGACGATGGAGTAGCTCTTCCTTCCCGCGTCAAAGCTGGTTAGAGCCGACTCGAAATGACCACCCAATCTCCCCTCGACGATTTCAAGGCCGCGCTGTCGAGCGTTGCGCGCGCGGTAACGCGCGATGCCGAGGTCGAGGTCGGCTTCACCGCTGACGCACCCGCGCAGATCGGCAAGGCGATCAAGGTGCCGACGCCGTCGCGCACCCTGCCGGCCGACCAGGTCGCCGAAGCGCGCGGCTTCGCCGATGGCTATGCGCTGCGCATGAAGCATCACAGCGAGAAGCTGCACGCTGCGACGCGCCCGGCCGAACCCGTCGCCGCGGCTGCCTTCGACGCGATGGAACGCGCGCGGATCGAGGCGCTGGGTGCGCGTCATATGGACGGGATGCGCGGCAACCTTGCCGCCAGCCTCGCTATGCGGATGCGCAGCGATCCGATCAGCCGCGCCCAGAACCGCGACGAAGTACCTGTGTCATCCGCGCTCGAGCTTATGCTGCGCGAGGCGCTGACCGGTGAACAGGCGCCGCAGGGCACCGAGACCGGCCTGTCGCTGGTCCGCGAATGGATCACCAACGAGGCCGGCGGCGACCTCACCGCGCTGTCGATGCTGCTCGACGATCAGGCGGCCTTTGCCGAAACCGCGAAGCTTGCGCTGCGCCACCTCGACCTCATCCACAGCGACGAGCCGCTGGAAGAGGGCAGCGAGGACGGCGGTGAACAGGACGAGACCGAAGCCGAGGAAAGTCAGGAAGAACAGGAAAGCGAGGACGGCGGCGCGGGTGAATCGCAGGTCGACGCACGCGCCGAAATGGCCGGCGACCAGGCCGACGACGGCGACAGCGACCCCGACGCGCAGGAAATGGAAGCCGACGGCGAGCCCGAAATGGGCGGCGAAGGCGACGAGGGCATGCTGCCCGTGCGCCCCAACCGCCTGCCGAGCGATATTCCCGATTTCAACTATCTGCGCTTTACCGAAAAGCATGACGAGATCATCCTCGCGACCGAGCTGTGCGATGCCGACGAACTGACGCGGCTGCGCGCCTATCTCGACACGCAGATGCAGCATCTGCAGGGCGCGGTGACCAAGCTCGCAAACCGCCTCCAGCGGCGCCTGATGGCGCAGCAGAACCGCGCGTGGGATTTCGATCAGGAGGAAGGCCAGCTCGACGCGGCGCGGCTCGCGCGCGTCATCGTCTCGCCCGGCCAGTCGCTTAGCTACAAGATCGAGCGCGATACCGACTTCCGCGACACGGTCGTCACCTTGCTCATCGACAACAGCGGATCGATGCGCGGGCGGCCGATCAGCATCGCCGCGATCAGCGCCGACATCCTCGCGCGCACGCTCGAACGCT
>JALDYH010000243.1:0-5365 GCA_032154175.1 Sphingopyxis sp.
ACTGGATCATCCAGATCAACCTCGTCGGCACCTTCCGCTGCATCGCCAAGTCGGCGGCGGGCATGCTGACGCTCGACCCGATGGAAGACGGCGAACGCGGCGCGATCGTCAACACGGCGAGCGTAGCGGCCGAGGACGGCCAGATCGGTCAGGCCGCTTACTCGGCGTCGAAGGGCGGCGTCGTCGGCATGACGCTCCCGATCGCGCGCGACCTCAACAACGAGAATATCCGCGTCAACACGATCCTGCCGGGCATCTTCGACACCCCGCTGCTCGCCGGCGCGCCGCAGAATGTCCGCGACGCACTGGGTGCCTCGGTGCTCAACCCGAAGCGTCTCGGCAACCCGGTCGAATATGCCAATCTTGCGATGTGCATGATCGAGAACGGCTATTTCAACGGCGAAGACGTCCGTCTCGACGGCGGCATCCGCATGGCGCCGCGCTGATATGCCGAAACCGGAAAGCTGGCGGCGCGATGCCGCCAGCTACCCCGTCTGTATCGACTTGCAGACGCGGTTCCAGGACATGGACATCAACGGCCACCTCAACAATGTGGCCTTTGCCGCCTTGTTCGAGAGCGGCCGGGTGCTCTTGAACCGGCAGGTGCGCCCGCTGGGCGAACGTCCCTCCAACGAGCGGACGATGGTCGCGGCGGTCGAGATCAACTATCTCGCCGAGGGCAATTTCCCCGATCCCGTGCAGATCGCGACCGGCATCGGCCGCCTCGGCACCTCGAGCTGGACGATCGTGCAGGCGATGTTCCAGAACGGCCGCGCGATCGCGACGTGCGATACGGTGGTCGTGTGCCGTACCGACGGGCAGGCGAAACCGCTCCGCGCCGGAATGGTGGCGGAGCTCGAAGCGAATCTGGTGAAGCCGGTCTAAATTTCGTCATTGCGAGGAGCCGAAGGCGACGCAGCAATGACGAGGCGCTAGAGATTTTTGTCCGCGTCGGGCACCGAGCGGATCAGGTCGCGCGCGAAGCCGATCAGGCCGATCTGGCGGCGGCGCTTCAGCCGTTCGGCGCGCAGGATCGCGCGAACCTCGTCGAAGCAGCCTTCGACATGGTCGTTGATCAACACATAGTCGTAGCCGTCCCAGTGGCTGATCTCGTTCGCGGCGCGTTCCATGCGCGCGGCGATCACCTCGTCGCTGTCGGTGTTGCGGCTGCGCAGGCGGCGTTCGAGTTCTTCCATCGTCGGCGGCAGGACGAAGACGCGAACGACGTCGGGGCCTGCCTCCTGATAGAGCTGCTGCGCGCCCTGCCAGTCGATGTCGAAGAGCACGTCCTTGCCCGCGGCGAGCAGTTCCTCGACGCGTGCGCGCGGGGTGCCGTAACGGTGGCCGAACACGTGCGCCCACTCGAGAAATTCGCCGTCGGCCGCCATTTTCTTGAAGGTTTCGGTGTCGACGAAATGATAATGGACCCCGTCGACCTCGCCGGGGCGCGGCGGGCGCGTGGTGGCCGAGATCGAAAGCGCGATGTCCTGATCGGCCTCGAGCATCATGCGCGAGATGGTGGTCTTGCCCGCGCCCGAGGGCGAGGAGAGGACGAACAACACGCCGCGGCGGTTCAGGTGGACGCTTTCAGCCATGGGCGCTATTCGCCAAAGCTGCAGCGCGGGTCAAGCGCGAAGGGGGCGAAGCATGGCAGGAATTTCACGCAAGGGGTGGCTGGTCGCGGCGGCGATGCTGCTGGTCTTTGCCGCCATCCTCTTCGCGATGGGGCGCCCGCCGATCTGTCCATGCGGGACGGTCAGCCTGTGGCACGGCACCGTGCAATCGAACCAGAACAGCCAGCAGGTTTCGGACTGGTACAGCTTCAGCCACATCATCCACGGCTTCATATTCTATGGCCTGGGGCGCTGGCTGTTGCCGCGCCAGCCTCTATGGGCCCTGCTGGCGCTCGCGATCGGGATCGAGGCGGCGTGGGAAATATTGGAGAATTCGTCCGTCATTATCGACCGCTATCGCGAGGTGACGATGGCGTTCGGCTATAGCGGCGATTCGATCCTCAATTCGGTGAGCGATGCCGTTTTCATGATCCTCGGTTTTCTGGCTGCCAGCCGGATGCGCTGGTGGGCGACGGTGGCGATCGCGGTCGCGTTCGAGCTTTTCACCTTGTGGACAATCCGCGACAATCTGACCTTGAATGTCCTGATGCTGGTGTCGCCGGTCGAGGCGATCAAGGAATGGCAGGCCGGCGCCTAGTGTAGCGAACTGCTCCGCCCGTTCGCGTCGACCGGGATCGCGGGCGGCAAGGCATCGCCCATCGTCTGCCCGTCGGTCGGCACTTTCGCCGTCCCGGCATAGGTGTCGACGACGCCGGCATTCGCGAGTTCAGGGTCGAGCGCATGCGCCTCTGCCGCCGCCTTGCGGGCTTCGGACCGTTCGGCCCATTTCTTGGTGAGATAGGCGCCTGCGACCGTCGCCGCGAGGACCGCATAGCGCTGCGGGAACAGGCGCCGCGCCGCGAACAGCGTGCCCGCGCCGATGACCGCACCCGCGACGGGATGATTGCCCTTGGTGCGACCGATGGCGCTGCCGAGAACGCCGCCTACGATACGACCGATCATCTTCATCTCTCCTTCCCCTCATCAATCCCCGGAGACGGCTCAGGGTTCCGGCCCCAGCATCGCGCGCGGATCGACCACCCGGTCGAAGGTCGCAGCATCGACATAGCCGAGATCGAGCGCCGCTTCCTTCAACGTGCTGCCGGTCTCGTGCGCGTGCTTCGCGATCTTCGCCGCCTTGTCATAGCCGATTTCGGGTGCGAGCGCAGTGACGAGCATCAGCGAGCGGTTCATCAACTCGTCGATGCGCGCGCGATTGGGCTCGATCCCGATCACGCAATGTTCGGTGAAGCCCGCCATGCCGATCGCGAGCAGCTCGATCGAGCGCAGCACGTTCGACCCGATCAGCGGCTTGAACACATTGAGTTCGAGGTGACCCTGCAATCCGCCGACGGTGACCGCCTGATGGTTGCCGATCACCTGCGCCGCGACCATCGTCAGCATCTCGCACTGCGTCGGGTTGACCTTGCCCGGCATGATCGAGCTGCCGGGTTCGTTCGCGGGCAGGTCGAGTTCGCCGAGCCCGGCGCGCGGGCCCGATCCGAGCAGGCGGATATCGTTGGCGATCTTGGTCAGCGCGACGGCGAGCGTGTTCAGCGCGCCCGAGAAGAAAACGAGCCCGTCGTTCGACGCCAGCGCCTCGAACTTGTTGCGCGCGGGTTCGAACGAGATGCCGGTGCTTTTTGAAAGCTCTTCGGCCATCGCGACGTCGAAGCCCGCCGGCGCGTTGAGCCCCGTGCCCACGGCGGTGCCGCCCTGCGCGAGCTTGCAGACGTTGTGCGTCAGTGCCTCTTCAATCCGCGTCCGGCACGCGATGAGCTGCGCGACGTAGCCCGAAAACTCCTGGCCGAGCGTCAGGGGGGTCGCGTCCTGCAAATGGGTGCGGCCGATCTTGACGATATCGGCCCATGCCCGCGCCTTGGCTTCCAGCGCATCGGTGAGAGCGATCAGCGGTGGCAAAAGCCGCGCCCTCGTCTCGACCGCGACCGCGACGTGGAGCGCGGTCGGAAAGCTGTCATTCGACGACTGGCCCATGTTGACATGATCGTTGGGATGCACGGGCGATTTGCCGCCGCGCGTACCCGCAAGAGCCTCGTTCGCGACACCCGCGATGACTTCATTGGCATTCATGTTCGACTGGGTGCCGCTGCCCGTCTGCCAGATTGCGAGTGGAAACTGGTCGTCGTAGCGGCCGGATACCACCGCGTCGGCGGCCGCGACGATGGCGTCGGCGAGACCCGCATCGAGCCCGTGCGCACGGTTTACGCGTGCCGCCGCGCCCTTGATCCGTGCGAGCGCGTGAACGATGGGCATCGGCATGCGCTCGTGCGCGGGAAAAGCGAAATTGTGGCGGCTGCGCTCGGTCTGCGCGCCCCAATAGGCGTCGGCGGAAACCTCGATATTACCGATGCTGTCGCTTTCGGTCCGCGTCGCGTTCATCCTATCAGCATCCTTGTCACCAGAACCGAACCCGCCCAGATCATCGCGATCAGACCCAGCATCTGCCAATATCCGCCGTCGCCGACGCGGCGGCGCAGCCATGCGGCGGCCAGCCAGGCGAGGACGAGCGCCGGGGTCAGGATCAATACGCTGAAGCGGAGCAGTCCGTCGGCAATCTGTCCGCGCGGGATGTTGCCTTGCGCCAGCGCATAGCCCTCGACGCCCCACCAGAAGGCGGCGGTGAGCACGACCATGCCCGCGAGGGCCCAATATTGCCAAAAACGGCTGGGAGGCCAGGCGGGGCCGCCCACCGCGTCAGCGCTTCTTGCCGAAATCCACCGTCACGACGTTCGATCCGTCCTCGGTCGTAACCTCGGGGCGGTCGTTGTCGGCCTCGTCATGCGGTTCGGGCTGCGTTTCGTCGTCGTCGCTGACCTGGAACTGCAGTCCGAAATCGACCGACGGATCGACGAAGGCGGTGATCGACGCATAGGGAACGACGAGGATCGACGGCGTCTGGTTGAACGACAGGCCGACGCTGAAATGATCGTCTTCGACCTTCAGGTCCCAGAAACGGTTCTGCAGCACGATTGTCATTTCGTCGGGGAATTTGGCGATCAGATGCGCCGGAATGTCGACGCCCACGGCCTGCGTCTTGAAGGTGATATAGAAATGATGCTCGCCGGGCAGGCTGTCATAACCGACAATCTGGCTCAGCACGCGGCCGACCACGGCGCGCAGCGCGTCCTGCACGATTTCGTCGTAGGGAATCAGGCTGTCGCGTACATCGTCACTCATGGGGCGAGGGGATGAACGCGCGCCGCACGCCGGTCAAGGGGGGAGAGTATCCTTGCAACGCGAAAAGTCGCTGCTATGGGGCATCCCATGCGAACCGCCACCGTCCAGCGCACGACCAAGGAAACGGATATCGCGATCACCGTCAATCTCGACGGGACGGGCGATTATTCGGTGTCCACCGGCATCGGTTTCCTCGACCATATGGTCGAGCAATTGTCGCGCCACTCGCTGATCGACATCTCGATGCAGGTGAAGGGCGATCTTCATATCGACCAGCATCACACGGTCGAGGATAGCGCGCTCGCGCTCGGCGAAGCGGTGGCGAAGGCACTCGGCGACAAGCGCGGTATCGCGCGCTACGGCGAGGCGCACGCGCCGATGGACGAGACGCTGACGCGCTGCGTGCTCGACATTTCGGGGCGCCCGCACTGCGTTTACAAGTCCAGTTTCTCGCAGCCGCGGCTCGGCGAGATGGACACCGAGATGTTCCCGCACTGGTTCCACAGTTTCGCGCAGACCGCGGGCATCACGCTGCACATCGAGATGCTGTACGG
>JALDYH010000244.1:0-5344 GCA_032154175.1 Sphingopyxis sp.
CCGTCGGCGCCAGCGCGAGCGCTTTCGCCGCGGCGCGCGCACGCGCGCCCAAGTCTGCGATCAGGACGGCGGCATCACCGGGCATCGGCGGGGCAATCAGGGCTTCGGCGTTCATGCCGCCGCCCTATCACGCTTTGCGCGCGCCGCGAAAGTCCCGTTGCACGCCGCCGCGCGCGCCTTTAGGCAGGGCGCCATGAGCGGGGATATCGAAGGCATCGGGGCGGCGGTGACCGCCGGGTTGGCGGGGCATGCGGTCGAGCCGCGGCACGGAGGCACGGGCGCGGCGCATGCCGGCGCGCGCTGCCTCAATTGCGGCACCAGCCTTGCGGGCTCGCATTGCCATCATTGTGGGCAGCGCGCCGACGTGCATCGCAGCTTTGGTGCGATCGGGCACGATCTGGTCCACGCGATCTTTCATTTCGAGGGCAAGATCTGGAACACGCTGCCGTTGCTGTCGTGGCGGCCGGGCGACCTGACGCGTCGCTATATTCACGGCGAACGCGCGCGTTTCATCTCGCCGCTCGCTTTGTTCCTGTTCGCGGTTTTCCTGACCTATGCCGTCCTTGCGGTCGTCGGCGGCGGGGTCGGCGAGACGATCGCGAAGGTTGCGGCCGAGCAAACGCGAACGAACGCGCTCGAGGACAGTTTCGAGGACGAGGCACGCCGCGTCGATGTGCGGCTCGCGGCGAAGGGTTTGCCGGTAGCCGAGCGGCGCCTGCTCGAAGAGGAACGCGAGACGCTCCGCAAGAGCGCCGACTATCTCGGCGTCGCTCCCTTGAGCGAGGAAGAGCGAGCAAAGGGGCCTCCGGTGCTCAGGGATCCCGGCGAGCAGATCATGACAGGCGTCGATTTCGTGTCGCGCAAGGAGGTCAAGACGGGCATTGCCTTCATCGATCATGGGCTCGAAAAGGCGATCGCGAACCCCGGTCTGCTCTTCTACAAGCTACAGGCCAATGCCTATAAATTCGCGTGGGCGCTGATCCCGCTGTCGCTACCGTTCATGTGGCTGCTCTTTCCGTTCAGCCGGCGTTTCCACACCTATGACCATTTTGTTTTTGTCACTTACTCGATCAGCTTCATATTGCTTTTGTTCATCGTCGTGCGGCTGCTTAACCTGACGATATTCGGCGACGTGGCGACGGCCTTTGCCGCGCTCTATGTGCCCTTCCACATGTATCGCCAGCTGCGCGGCGCTTATCGCTCGTCGCGGTTCAGCGCGTTCATCCGGGCTACTCTGCTGCTATTCTTCAGCCTGTTTGCGGCGATCTCCTTCATGCTGTTGCTGCTCGCGCTCGGCGCCATGGGTTAGCAGCGCCGAATCGTAACAAAGGCCGGGCAAGGACGCGGCCGGACGAAGAGGGAGAAGACGCGATGCACCAGCTTTGGGGCGAAATGGACCGGCGCCTGCTGATCAAGCTCGGCACCGCGGGATTGGCCGCGCTATCGCTACCCGGCACGGCGCGCGCGATGATGGCGCAGGGCTTCACTCACGGTGTCGCGAGTGGCGAACCCGGCGCGAATTCGGTACTGCTGTGGACGCGTTATGCGGCGGCAAACGACAGCGCGTTGACGGTTGAACTGTCCGGGAGCGCGGACTTCGTGCATATCGCCGGCGGCGGCAGCGTGACCGCAAAGGGCGAACATGATCATACGGCGAAGATCGTCGTCGACGGGCTCGAACCCGGCCGCTGGTATTTCTATCGCTTCGTCGCCCCCGACGGGACGAAATCGGTCACGGGGCGCACCCGCACGCTGCCCGCCGGGCCGACGAGCAACTTCACCATCGCGCTCTTCTCCTGCTCGAACCTGCCGTTCGGCTGGTTCAACGCCTATGCTCACGCCGCGGCGCGCAACGACATCGACCTCGTCGCGCACGTCGGCGACTATCTCTACGAATATCCGGTCGGCGATTATCCGTCGATCAAGCAGGCGGTGCCCGGCCGCGATATCCAGCCGGCGCACGAGATCGTGGCGCTCGCCGACTACCGCCTCCGTTATGCCGCCTATCGCAGCGACCCCGACCTTCAGCGGTTGCACCAGCTGTTCCCGATGATCGCGCAGTGGGACGATCACGAGTTCACCAACGACACATGGAAGGGCGGCGCGGAGAATCACAACGAAGGCGAGGGCGCATGGCCCGACCGCGCCGCGGCGGCCGAGCGCGCCTATCGCGAATGGATGCCGGTCGCCGACACACGCTGGCGCGACTATCAGGTCGGCGACCTCGCGACGATCTTCCTTCCCGAAACGCGTGTCACCGGCCGCGACAAGCAATTCGAGGTCGACGAGATCGTCGCGGGCGGCGGCGATGCGGCAACGAAGCTCAAGCAATTCGCCGAAACGACCTACCGCGATCCGGCGCGCCAGATGATGGGCGCCGAGCAGGAAAAGTGGCTGTTCGACGGCTTCGCCAGATCGACGAAGGCGGGCACGCGCTGGCAGGTTTGCGCGCAGCAGGTCGTGATGGGCAGCCTGTTTACCCCGCCCGAGACGAAGGACTGGTTCGGCCCCGACATGGCCGACTATGTCCGCCGCCGCGTCGAAACATCGCTGCTCGCGGCCAAGGCAGGACTGCCATTCAACTTCGACGCGTGGGACGGCTATCCCGCCGCGCGATCGCGCCTGCTCGCCGCGGCGCAGCGCGCCGATGCCGACCTCGTCACGCTGACCGGCGACACGCACAATGCCTGGGCTTTCGACCTTGCCGAGGGCGGACGCCCCGCAGGGATCGAGATCGCCGGGCAGAGCGTGACCTCGCCGGGGTACGAAAATTACACGCACGGCATTTCCGATCCGCGGCGCGTGTCTGCACTTCGCAACGCGTCGCCCGAACTTAAATGGGCGAATACCGAGGATCGCGGTTATGTGACCGTCGCGTTGACCCCCGAGCGGGTGACGGCGAACTGGCACTTTGTCGAAACGATCCGCAGCCACACGCCCGCACTCAAACGCACGCACAGCATGGCCGCGAAACGTGGCGAGCGAAAATTCGACGTCGCCTGGTACACGCCCGCTTGACTCATTAATAACTCAATGATTATGGGATTATCCATAGCCAGAGAGTTATTAATTTGACCGAACCCGCTCCCGACCTTCTTTTCAAGGCGCTCGCCGACCCGACGCGACGCGCGATCTTCGAACGGCTTTGCCTCGACGGCGAGCAGACCGTCGGCGGACTGACCGCAGGTGCGGGTATCTCGCAGCCCGCGGTGTCGAAACATCTTGGCGTGCTCAAGCAGGCGGGGCTGGTGCTCGACCGGCACGAGGGACGCCAGACGCATTACAGCGCGCAGCAACGCGCGCTCGCGCCGCTTGTTGACTGGACCGGGCGCATGAACGGCTTCTGGGAAGCGCGGTTCGACGATCTCGAAAATTTTCTCAAAAGGATGGATCAATGACCGATAACGAGGTGCGTACCGTAACCGTCGAGCGCGAGATGCCGCACCCGCTCGAAAGAATCTGGCGCGCGCTGACGACACAGCATCTGATCGAGGAATGGCTGATGAAGAACGACTTCGGCCTCGACTTCGGCCACCGCTTCCAGCTGCGCGGTGACTGGGGCAATGTCGATTGCGAAATCCTCAACGTCGAGCCCGGGCGCAGCCTTTCCTATACTTGGAATTACGCGCACGACGATCCGGCCTACGCGCTGGAAAGCACCGTGACCTTCACCCTCGAACCCACTGCGGCCGGAACGCTGCTGCGCATGGAACAGGTCGGTTTCCGCCCCGACCAGAAGCAGGCCTTCGGCGGCGCCAAGGGCGGCTGGCGGATCCATCTCGAAAATCTCGAAAAGGTCGTGGCGTTGCTCGACTGACAGTCTGACAGGGAGAATCTTATGAACTGGAACCTGTGGATCCGGCAATTCCACCGCTGGGTATCGATCCTCTTCTCGGCGATCGTGCTCGCGATTTTCATCATGCTCGGGGCGGGACAAGAGCCCGCCCAGTGGGTCTATTACCTGCCGCTGCCGCCGCTCTTCTTGCTGATATTCTCGGGTCTCTACATGTTCTTCAGGCCCTATTTCAGGAACGCGGCGGCGTCGCGGGCTGACGGTCAGCTGTAGGGCGGGGTATCCTCGAACTCGGCGAACCACGGATAGTCGTTCGCGACGCTGACGGTGAAGTTCGCGGGGCGCTTTTCGAGGAAGCTCGACACCCCCTCGGCGGCATCGGCGCTACGTCCGCGTGCAAAGATCGCACGGCTGTCCCAGCGGTGCGCGCTCATCGGATGCGGTGCGCCGAGCATGCGCCACAGCATGTGGCGGGTGAGCGCGACCGACACCGGTGCGCTGTGATCGGTCAGCTCGCGCGCCTTGGCTATCGCGGCGTCGACCAGCTCGCCGGGGGCGTGGACCGATTGGACGAGGCCCTTTACATGCGCCTCGGCCGCGTCGATCAGGCGGCCCGAATAGCACCAGTCGACGGCATTCTGGATGCCGACGAGGCGCGGCAGGAACCAGCTCGACGCCGCCTCGGGCACGATGCCGCGCCGCGCGAAGACGAAGCCGTAGCGCGCGGTGTCGCTGGCGAGCCGCACGTCCATCGACAGCGTCATCGTCGCGCCGATGCCGACCGCGGCGCCGTTGATCGCGCCGAGCACAGGCTTTTTGCAGTCGAAGATACGCATCGACACGCGCCCGCCCGAATCGCGGATCAGCGGGTGCGACCAGTCGATCGTGCCGTCCTCGGCGACGGGGCTCGCCGACATGCCGTCCGGCAGGATGGCGACCTTGTCGGTGCGCTTGTCGTAATCGAAGGTCGCGGCGCCCTGGCCGAGGTCGGCGCCGGCGCAATAGGCACGGTCGCCCGATCCGGTGAAGATCACCGCGCGCACGTCGTCGTCGGCGTCGCATTCGTCGAGCGCGGCGACGATCTCGAGCATCATTTCGGTGGTAAAGGCGTTCATCCGGTCGGGGCGGTGCAGAGTCAGCAGCGCGATGCCCTCGTGGCGGTCGAGGCGAATCTGGTCGAAGCTCATCCATATCTCTCCTTGGTTTCCCACGCAGCGTCGCAAGCGATGGGGTCCAACGCAAGCACTTTACGTAAACGTAAGGCGATGGCTGTCATGGCGGGGATGACGTGCCCGACCTTTGTCGCTATAGGCGCCCCATCGCCCCGGCGGCGCGGCTCCGTCTGAGTCGCTTTGCCGGGGCCATTCATTTGGTTCCGACAGAAAGTTTGCACGCCATGTCCCGTCGCCGCCAGATTTACGAAGGCAAAGCGAAGATCCTGTACGAGGGCCCCGAACCGGGCACGCTGATCCAGTATTTCAAGGATGACGCGACCGCGTTCAACGCCCAGAAAAAGGGCACGATCAGCGGCAAGGGCGTGCTCAACAACCG